>CALXCR010000026.1 GCA_944386855.1 uncultured Oscillospiraceae bacterium | reverse complement strand
AGACGGCGGCGGACTTCTTCTCAAATTACATGGCGAGCACGCCGACCGAATATTATAACAGTGCGTATAGGTATATAGAGAATTTTGACGATAAAAACGTCATGGAGCTTCAGTTTGTCAATACGCGCGGCCGCGTGACGCTCTCGTCATACGGTATTGTGACGGGGCTTGCCGTAACGACACCTGATGTGGAGCGGGCGATAGAGACAAGGCGGATAAGCGCATGGATCGGCAGAAATCCCGATACTCAGGAGCGAGTCCTTTGCGTGTCGGCGCCGATGGTGATTTCCGATCAGGTCGTTGGAGTTATGCGCTATGTCACAAGCCTTCGGATTGTCGACCACGTTATAATGAGAAATGCTCTTGCGGCGACAGTCGCCGGTATGAGCGTCATGGCGCTAATACTGTTTACTAATATGTACTTCATCCGTTCGGTCGTAGAGCCGGTAAATGAAATAACGAAGACTGTCAGCCGCATAGCTGACGGCAGCTTTGGGCTTCAGATAGATAAAAAATATATGGACGAGATAGGCACGATGGTTGACTCAATAAACGCGATGTCCATGAAGATAAGCCAGTACGAAAAGACACAGACGGAGTTTGTGTCGTCTGTTTCGCACGAACTCAGAACGCCGCTTACGGCGATAACCGGCTGGGCGGAAACGCTCGAGTATGGGGAGAATCTTGATCCCGACAGCCGCCGCGGCATAGAGATAATACTTAAGGAATCGCGAAGGCTTACCAAGATGGTTGAGGAGCTTTTGGAGTTTACGAGGATGCAGGACGGGCGTTTTACGCTGAATGTAGAGCAGATAGACGTCGGGGCTGAGCTTGAAGATTCCATATTTACCTACAGGGAGCTTTTGAAGCAGGACGAGATAGAGCTTCAGTATGAGCCTAGTCTTGAAGAGCTTCCTATGGTTAACGGAGACCCGATGAGGCTTCGCCAGGTTTTTTTGAATCTTTTAGACAACGCGGCAAAATATGCGCGTGACGGCAAGAAGATCATAGTAAGCATAACTGCTGATGAAAAGTATGTCATTGTCAGCATACGTGATTTCGGCCCGGGCGTGCCGGAAGACGAGATAGATCTTATCAAGAATAAATTCTATAAAGGGAGTAATTCAAAAGAGAGGGGCAGCGGTATAGGCCTTGCCGTCTGTGATGAAATAGTCAGGTATCACGGGGGCGAGCTGACGCTTGAAAACGCCGAGGGCGGCGGCCTTCTCGTTAAAATAAAGCTTCCGTTCGGAGACGTGGGGTGAAAACCGGTTGAATGAAAATGAAAAAGTAAAATTCCGCACATCGATAGGCGGTCAGGCTCTCATAGAGGGCATAATGATGCGCGGGCCGAAAAAACAGGCCGTCGCGGTCCGTACAAAGGACGGTATAGTCACAAAGACAGAAGAATTAAAGCTGATAAAGGATAAATATCCTATCCTCGGCCTTCCGATAATAAGGGGAAGCGTCAATTTTATCGATACAATGGTAAAAGGCGTAAAAGCGCTCATGTACTCGGCGGAATTTTTTACCGATGAGGACGGAGAGCAGGTTGAGGAGTCAAAAACCGACGAGTGGATACGAAACCACTTCGGAGAAAAGACGGCCGAAAAGCTGATAATCGGCTTTGCCGTCGCGCTCGGCGTCGGCCTTTCGATACTGCTTTTCATGCTGCTTCCGACGGTTATCGCCGGGCTGTTTACCGGCCTTGTGACGAGCAATATTTTAAGGAATCTAATAGAGGGCGCAATAAGGATCGCGATATTTATGATATATATGATATCGGTATCGCAGATGAGCGATATAAAGCGCGTTTGGCGGTATCACGGGGCGGAGCATAAGACAATATTCTGCTATGAAAAAGGACTTGAACTCACCGTGGAAAACGCCAGAATCCAGCCGCGCCACCACCCGAGATGCGGTACGAGCTTTATGCTGATCGTGATGATAATAAGCATTCTTGTGTTCGCCGTTGTAAAATGGTCAAACGTGTTTGTGAGAATGGCGCTGCGGCTTCTGCTGCTGCCGGTTGTTGTCGGCATAAGCTACGAGATAATAAAGCTCGCCGGCCGCTATGACAACTGGCTTACGAGAGCCATATCGGCGCCGGGCAAGGCGATGCAGAATTTCACGACGGCAGAGCCGGACGATTCGATGCTCGAGGTGGCTATAGAGGCGCTGAAACTTGTCATACCCGATGAAGAGGGGAGCGACAGGTGGTAAACTGATAAAAAGGCGGTTTTGGGATGAAGACGTATAACGAGATGTTCCTCGAGGCGAGAAAGCGGCTGAAAAACGCGGGCATAGAGGCGTACAGCCTGGAGGCGCGGCTTATAATGATAGCGGCGACGGGGAAGACCCGCGAGGAATACGCGAGGGATATGCAGCTTTACGCGCCGGACGAGCTTGAGGAAAAGCTTGACGGCATGCTCGCACGCCGGATAGCGGGTGAGCCGGTCGCGTATATAACGGGCGAATGGGAGTTTTACGGCATCACGCTGAACATGACGCCGGACGTGCTTGTACCGCGCATAGATACAGAGGTGCTGGCCGAAAAGGCGATAGAAGAGCTCAACTCGAGAGAGTCGGGCGCGAGAGTGCTCGACATGTGCTGCGGAAGCGGCTGCGTCGGCATGGCCATAGCGGCAAATACCGCCGGATGCCGCATCGTTTTGGCGGACAACTCCGCCGCGGCGCTCAACGTCTGCCGTTCAAATCTCATGAGAAACAGCCTGACGAGAAGCTGCACCTGCATAGAGACGGACGCGCTGGATACTCCGCCGATGCTTATAGGCAAATTCGATATGATAGTGTGCAACCCGCCTTACATACCGTCGGATGATATAAAAACGCTCGACGCATCGGTGCGCGACTTCGAGCCCGTATCGGCGCTCGACGGAGGGGCGGACGGACTTGACTTTTACCGACGCATAATTCCGGAGTGGAAGATCGTCATGAAAGAGGGCGGATGTATGATGTTCGAGTGCGGCATAGGCCAGGCGGAACATATAGTGCGCATGATGGAGAAAAACGGGTACGAAAACGTACAGGTATATAAAGACACACTCGGCATAGACAGGGTGGTAAAGGGAATAAAAGGTACGGAGGTAGAGTAAATGGCAAAAAAGACTACTGTAGAACCTGCGCAGAGAGCGGAGGATAAGAAGAAAGCCCTTGAAACGGCGATCTCACAGATAGAGAAAAATTACGGCAAAGGCTCGATAATGCGCCTTGGCGATAACCTTAAAGTTAACGTGGAGGCCATACCGACAGGGTCGATAGCGCTCGACATCGCGCTGGGTATCGGCGGCGTGCCGAAGGGCAGGATAATCGAGATATACGGGCCGGAATCTTCCGGTAAGACGACGCTTGCGCTTCATATCGTGGCGTCGGCGCAGAAAAGAGGCGGAGAGGTCGCATATATCGACGCCGAGCACGCGCTTGAGCCGGCATACGCCAGAGCCCTCGGCGTAGATATCGACAATATGCTCATTTCTCAGCCCGATACGGGCGAGGACGCACTCGCCATAACGGAGACGCTCGTGCGCTCCGGCGCGGTTGACGTTGTAGTAGTCGACTCGGTCGCGGCGCTCGTGCCGCGCAGTGAGATAGAGGGCGAGATGGGCGACTCGAGCGTCGGGGTAGTGGCAAGGCTGATGTCGCAGGCGCTTAGGAAGCTTGCCGGTTCGATATCCAAAACGCAGTGCATAGTCATATTTATAAACCAGCTCCGCGAAAAGATCGGCGTCGTGTACGGAAACCCCGAGACTACGCCGGGCGGCCGCGCACTCAAATTCTTCTCAAGCGTGCGTATAGATGTACGGCGCATAGAGACGCTTAAAAACGGCTCCGAGATGGTCGGAAGCCGGACGCGCGCGAAAATAGTAAAGAACAAAGTCGCGCCCCCGTTTAAGGAGGCAGAGTTTGATATCATGTACGGCGAGGGGATATCACGGCTCGGCGAGATAATAGACCTCGGCGTAAAGCTCGACCTTATTGAAAAGGGCGGCGCGTGGTACACGGTAAACGAGCAGCGCTTCCAGGGCAGGGACAACGTGAAAAAATATCTGGCCGAAAATCCGGATGTTGCGGACGAGCTTGAAGAGCGTATACGCCATGACGCCGTAAAGCTGCTCACCCCGCAGGCTAGGGCGGCGGCAAAGGCAGCCGGACGCGCCGTGGACGTGTCGGCGGACGATTTTGAAGACTGATAAAAGAACCCGCGCGCCGCGCGGACGCGGAAAAGGCGGGCTGTGATGACGATAACAAAGCTCATAAAGTCAAATCACGTCGCAGGGCGGTGGTACGCCGTGCTGTCCGACGGCGCACGGCTTCAGATAAACCTCGATATGATCGCGGAATACGGTTTGTACACAGGGCGCGAACTTACCGAGAATGAGGAGAGAGAGCTTCGCGAGAAAGCCGAAAAAACGGGGGTAAAGGCGCGGGCATTGAATGCGCTCGGCGTCCGCTCCATGTCGTCGCGTGAGATGTTCGATAAACTGGTACAAAAGGGTGCGGACGAGCATACGGCGGCGGAGACCGTCGCGTGGCTTGAAGATCTCGGTTATTTAAACGACCGCGAATACGCGGAAATGGTCGTGCGCCATTACGCGTCAAAGGGTTACGGCGCGCGCAGGGTGAGAGACGAACTGCACCGCCGCGGGATAGACCGCGAGCTTGCGGACGAGGCGCTCGGGCATATGCCCGATACGGACGGCGCGATAGACGCGCTTTTGGAGAAAAAGCTCCGCGGTGGCACGCCCGATAAAAAGGAGCTCAAAAAGGTTACGGACATGCTGCTCCGCCGCGGTTTTTCGTGGAACGAGATAGGCGCGGCGCTGCGGCGGCGTGAGACGGAGGAAGAATAGATGGCAAAAAAAGTGGCGCTCATATCGCTGGGATGCGCGAAAAACCTCATAAATAGTGAGCAGATGCTCAGACTTATAGCGGATGCCGGCTTCGAGACGGTGACGAAGCCTGAAAAGGCGGACGCTATCATCCTGAACACATGCGGATTTATAGAGAGCGCAAAAATGGAAGCGATAGACAATATAATAGCCCTTGGCAGACTGAAAACAGAGGAAGAGCCGAAAAAGCTCATAGTCACGGGCTGTCTGCCGGAGCGGTATAAGGACAAGCTTTTTGAAGAGATGCCCGAGATCGATGCGCTTGTCGGCACGGGTTCTTTCGGAGAGATAGTCGAGGTGCTGGGAAAAATCCTGTCGGGCGATGAAAAAGTGAGCACATACGGTGATATAAACGCGCCTGTCGAGGAGACCGGCAGGGTGATCTCCACGGGGGACGGATTCGCGTACATAAAGATAGCCGAGGGCTGCGACAACCGCTGCGGATACTGCGTTATCCCGTCGCTTCGCGGCAGATTCAGAAGCCGCCCGATGGAGAACATAATCGAGGAGGCAAAAGCGCTCGCCGATATGGGCATACAGGAGCTCATTGTCGTTGCGCAGGACATAACGCGCTACGGGATCGATAATTACGGTAAAAGAATGCTGTCGGAGCTTTTAAAAGAACTGTGCAGGATAGACGGCATAGAGTGGATAAGACTTCACTATCTCTATCCCGATGAGATAGACGACGAGCTCATTAAGACGATAGCCGGAAACGACAAGATACTGAAGTATCTCGATATACCGATACAGCATATAAACGACGGCATTTTAAGGCTTATGAACCGCCGCGGCACGGACGCCGAGATCAGGGAGCTTTTTAAAAAGCTGCGCAGGGAGATACCGGGCGTCGTACTCAGAACGAGCCTCATAACGGGTCTCCCCGGCGAGGGAGAGGCCGAGTTTGAGGAGCTGTGCGATTTTCTGCGCGAGGCGAGGATAGAGCGTGCCGGAGTGTTCCCGCTGTCACCCGAGGAGGGGACTTTGGCCGCAAAGCTGGAGCATCCCGACGAGGAGACCGCGACAAAGCGCGCGGAACTGATTATGCAGCTGCAGGACGAGGTGCTGAACGAGTTCAATAAAAGCCGCGTAGGAACAAAAGAGGTCGTCATGTGCGACGGGTTCGATACCGATATGCAGTGCTGGTACGGCAGAAGCTACGCCGAGTCGCCCGATGTCGACGGATATATATGGCTGCTTGGAGAGGGATTTGAAGCCGGCAATATGTACGAGGTCGAAATAACCCGGGAGATAGACGGAGAGCTCGTGGCCGAGCCGGCGGAATAGCCGCTTGACACAAAACGGCTGTCATGTTAGTATAATAGAGTGAATTTAATATCATCCGCTGTGAATGGGAAGAGTAGCTCCGAAAAAGCGTATCAGAGAGTCCGTGCCATAGGCTGAAAGCGCGGTTTATGCTTTGAGGTGTGAAGTGCGCCCGGGAGCGGGACGTCGGGAAATAGGCGTCCGCAAGGCCGCGTTAAAGCCATGTCCGCTGGTGGGCGGATAAGTGATAAATGAGAGTGGAACCGCGAAGCTATTCGCCTCTTATGCCGAATACGGCATAAGAGGCGTTTTTTTATTTCCGGATTCCGAAGGAAGAATGAAAAAGCAGTGGTAAAAATAATGGGATAGGAGTATAATATATGTTCAGAAATTTATGTGAGACGATAGACGCGTATAAGGCGAGAGACCCGGCGGCGCGGTCGAGTATAGAGGTGTTTTTGCTGTACTCGGGAATACATGCGCTGCTGTACCACAGGCTTGCGCACTGGCTTCATACGCATAAGATGTTTTTCTTGGCAAGAGCCGTGTCGCAGTGGTCGAGGTTTTGGACGGGGATAGAGATCCACCCCGGCGCCCAGATAGGGAAAAGGCTAGTAATAGACCACGGCATGGGCATAGTAATAGGCGAGACGGCGGAGATCGGAGACGATGTTCTGCTGTATCAGGGCGTGACGCTCGGCGGAACAGGCAAGGACAAGGGCAAGCGCCATCCGACGATCGGAAACAACGTCATGGTCGGCTCAGGCGCGAAAGTCCTCGGCCCGTTCAAGGTCGGAGACGACTCGCGAATCGCGGCCAATGCCGTAGTTTTAAAAGAAGTGCCGCCGTACAGCACGGCAGTCGGCGTCCCTGCGAGAGTCGTAAGGGTCGCGGGCGAGCGCGTAGACTATACGGAGACGATAGATCAGGTAAACATAACAGACCCGGTAGCCGTAGAGCTCACGGCACTCAGACGAGAGCTCGAGCTTGTTGAAAAAATACTTTCCGAGCAGGTAAATAATACGACGGAGGAAGAAAAATGAAGCTTTTTAATACGATGACGATGCAGAAGGAAGAGTTTGTCCCGATAGAAGCGGGCAAGGTAAAAATGTACGCCTGCGGACCGACGGTGTATAACTATATCCACGTCGGCAACGCGCGGCCTATAATAATGTTCGACGTGCTGCGCCGCTATTTTGAATACCGCGGATACGACGTTACATTTGTCCAAAATTTTACGGATGTCGATGATAAGATAATAAACAGGGCAAACGAAGAGGGAATAACAAGCGGGGAAGTCGCTGAAAAATATATAAAAGAGTATTTTACGGACGCCCGCGGCCTCGGCGTGCGCGAGGCCACCGTACATCCGAAGGCCACGGAAAATATCGACGGAATAATTAAAATGGTAGAGACACTCATCGAGAAGGGCTATGCCTATGAGGCAAACGGAGACGTCTACTACAGAACGCTCAATTTCAAGGACTACGGCAAGCTGTCCCATCAGCCGCTGGAAGATCTGAAAGCCGGTGCGAGGATCGACGTTGCGGACATAAAGGAAAACCCGATGGATTTTGCGCTCTGGAAAGCGGCAAAGCCCGGCGAGCCCGCATGGGATTCGCCGTGGGGAAAGGGAAGACCGGGCTGGCATATAGAGTGCTCGGCCATGTCCAACAGATACCTCGGCAAGACGATAGATATCCACTGTGGCGGTCAGGATCTGGCTTTCCCGCACCATGAAAACGAGATCGCCCAGTCGGAGGCGGCAAACGGTTGCAAATTCGTAAATTACTGGGTACACAACGGGTTTATCAGCATAGATAACAGGAAGATGTCAAAATCGCTCGGCAATTTCTTCACTGTGCGCGAAGCGGCGGAAAAGTACGGCTATGAGACTATCAGGATGTTCATGCTGATGAGCCATTACAGAAGCCCGCTGAACTACTCGCCGGATATACTCGAACAAGCCAAAAACGCGCTTGAGCGCATAAAGACTGCGCGTGAGAACGCGGCGTTCATCGCGGAAAATGGAGCGGACGGAGAAATGACGGCGGAGATGCGCGCAAAGGCGGACAATTTGCCGACATACCGCGAGCGGTTTATAGAGGCGATGGACGACGATTTCAACACAGCCGACGGCATCGCCGTGATATTCGAGCTTGTCCGCGATATGAACACGGCGCTCGCCGCGCAGAATGCTCCCACAAAAGAGCTTGCAAAGGCATATCTCTCTATATTTGACGAGCTCACCGGCGTTCTCGGCATACTCTATAATTCCGGAGAAGAAGACGCGGACTTTGCCCGCAAGGTAGAATCGCTTATAGAAGCGCGCCAGAACGCGCGGAAAGAGAAAAACTGGGCGGAGGCAGACCGTATCCGCGATCAGCTCAAGGATATGGGAGTAACACTTCAGGATACGCCGCAGGGCGTCAAATGGAAAAGGGCATAAACCTTGATATTGTCCCGCCCGTTTCGGCGGGACAATAAAGCACTGTAAGGGAAAGACAAGCTTTAAACGACGGATCGCGAGGGATATCGCAGACAGGAGGGGAAATTCCCGTGAAACTGATGATTATCGACGGAAACAGCATAGTGAACAGGGCGTTTTACGGGGTGCGCCTTCTTTCCACGCACGACGGCACGCCGACAAACGCAGTGTACGGCTTTTTGAACATACTGCTAAAGCTCATCGGAGAGGAAGAGCCGGAGGGGCTGTGCGTCACATTTGATCTGAAAGATCCAACATTCCGCCATGAGAAGTACGACGGATATAAGGCGCAGCGTAAGGCAATGCCGGATGAGCTCGCCGTACAGATGCCGATATTAAAAGAGGTGCTCGACGCGATGAATATCCCGCGGTATGAGCTCGCAGGATACGAGGCAGACGACCTTATCGGCACAGCCGCGAGGATAACAGGCGAAAAAGGGCACACAAGCGTCGTTGTCACCGGCGATAAGGACAGTTTTCAGCTCATATCTGAGACGACAAGCGTAAAACACGTCAAATCACGCATGGGACAGACGGAGACAAAGCTGTATGATACTGCGGCGTTTGTTGAAGAGTACGGTTTCGAGCCGATAAAAATGATCGACCTCAAAGCGCTCATGGGCGACAGCTCCGATAATATCCCCGGCGTCGCCGGAATAGGCGAAAAGACGGCGATGGATCTCATCCGCCGCTTCGGAACGGTGGAAAATATATTTGGAAATTTAGACACGCTCGATATAAAGGACTCGGTGCGCCGTAAACTTGCCTCCGGGCGCGAGGCGGCGGAGATGTCGTACGATCTCGCGAGGATACGGTGCGACGCGCCGATAGATTTCTCGCCGGAGGCGAATATAAGACGGCCTGTCGATAACGACAAGCTGTACAGCCTGTTTAAAAAACTTGAATTTACGCGCCTAATGGAGCGTTTTAACGTCACAAAGCCAGAAAAAGAGGCAGAGCCGAAAAAAGCGCCTATGCCTGAGTATACAAAGGTGTGGGTGCGGTCCGAGCGTGAGCTTGACGATGCGGCTGGCGTACTTAAAAGTGCCGGCAGCGCCGCGTTTTACGGCGACGACGATTTTGAAGAGCTCGCCTTTGCCTCGGAAAACACGGTCTATCTGATACGGCACAGTGATTACGACGGCGACTGGAATGAGGCGTTAGGCAAACTCTTCGGCTCGGAGATAAAGAAGGCCGGCCACTATATAAAGGATATCATGCACCGCCTGACAGCGCGCGGCATCGCCTGCGAAAACTGGATATCCGATACGGCGCTTGCGGCGTATCTGCTCGATCCAACGGCAAACTCCTACGGACTCGAGCGGCTCGCGGGCGCATACTGCGGGTACGAGCTCGACGGCGGCGATCAAAACGCGCAGCTCTCGCTGCTTGAGGAGTACGATACGATGCAGCCGCTTGCCGAGCGGGCGGAGGCGATAGCGTCGCTCGTGCCAACGCTCGAAAAAAAGCTGGCTGATAACGGTATTGAGACAGTCTACCGTGATATTGAACTTCCGCTGTGCCGCGTTTTGGCCGATATGGAGCTCGAGGGATTCCTTATAGACCGCGTCGAGCTCAAAAGGTACGGAGAAATGCTCTCCGGCGGCATAGACGCGCTGACTAGCGAGATATACGAGCTTGCCGGCGAGGAATTTAATATAAATTCACCGAAACAGCTCGGCGAGGTGCTTTTTGAAAAACTGATGCTGCCTGCGCCGAAAAAGACGAAAACGGGCTGGTCTACAAGCATAGAGGTGCTTGAAAAACTGTTCGGCAAGCATCCGATAATAGAGAAGATAATAGATTACCGCCAGCTCACAAAGCTGAAATCGACGTATGCCGACGGGCTTTTGAAGGTCATAGCGCCCGACGGCAGGATACACACAAAATTCCAAATGACCGTTACGGCAACGGGACGGCTCTCATCGATTGAACCGAACCTGCAGAATATACCTGTCCGCCGCGCGCTCGGCGGAGAGATAAGGAAGATGTTCACGGCGGGAGACGGCAACGTACTTGTCGACGCCGATTACAGCCAGATAGAGCTGCGCCTGCTCGCGCATATATCAAACGACGAGACGATGCGCGATGCGTTTCTGTCCGGCGAGGATATACACGCCGTAACGGCCTCGCAGGTGTTCGGCGTGCCGCTTGACGAGGTCACGCCGCTTCAGAGAAGCCGCGCAAAAGCCATAAATTTCGGCATAGTTTACGGCATATCAGCGT
>CALXCR010000025.1 GCA_944386855.1 uncultured Oscillospiraceae bacterium | reverse complement strand
AACAGCGGACGACCATATTTACACTCGGGTTGAGCTCGTCTCCGTTTTCTCTCGTGAAAACCTTGACATCTACGATTATACCGCTCTCGCCGTGAGGCACTTTGAGGGAAGTATCCCTTACCTCGCGTGCTTTTTCACCGAAAATAGCTCTGAGGAGTCTCTCTTCGGCGGTGAGATCTGTCTCGCCCTTCGGCGTTACCTTGCCGACGAGGATATCGCCTGCGTGGACCTCTGCACCGACGCAGATTATGCCGCGTTCGTCAAGATATTTGAGCGCGTCCTCTCCGACGCCGGGGATATCGCGCGTGATCTCCTCAGGGCCGAGCTTAGTGTCTCTTGCGTCTATCTCGTACTCTTCTATATGGACGGATGTGAAAACATCCTCCATGACAAGTCTTTCATTGAGCAGTATAGCGTCCTCGTAGTTATAACCCTCCCAGTTCATATAACCGACAAGGATATTTTTGCCGAGCGCGATCTCGCCCTGACTTGTTGACGGGCCGTCTGCGAGGACGGTCTCCGAGTTTACTCTCTCTCCCACTTCCACTATCGGGCGCTGATTTATGCATGTGCCCTGGTTGCTTCTCGCAAACTTTGTGAGGCTGTAATCTTTGACCTCTCCCGTATCGTAGCGGACAGTGACTCTGTTTGCGCTGACGTATGTCACGACGCCGTCGCCCTCAGCCGAGATGACAACCTTGGAGTCCACTGCGCACTTATGCTCTATACCGGTTGCGACAATAGGCGCTTCCGTCACAAGGAGCGGAACAGCCTGACGCTGCATGTTAGCGCCCATGAGCGCGCGGTTAGCATCGTCGTTTTCGAGGAACGGGATCATCGCAGTTGCGATGGAAACCATCATCCTCGGCGATATATCGACGTAATCGACCATGTCGCGCTCTACCTCGATCATCTCGTCGCGGTGGCGGCAGGTTATACGCTCGCGGATTAGGCAGCCGTTCTCGTCGACCGGCTCTGTCGCCTGTGCGACGATGTACTGGTCTTCCATATCGGCCGTGAGATAGTCGACCTGGTCTGTCACCTTATGCGTCTGCTTATCTACTTTTCTAAACGGCGCGATGAGGAAACCGTATTCGTTTACCTTGGCGTAAGACGCAAGGTATGTTATAAGTCCGATATTAGGTCCTTCAGGCGTCTCTATCGGGCACATACGGCCGTAGTGGCTGTAATGTACGTCTCTGACGTCAAACGACGCTCTCTCCCTCGAAAGGCCGCCGGGGCCGAGAGCCGACATTCTTCTCTTGTGCGTGAGCTCTGCAAGGGGGTTTGTCTGGTCCATAAACTGTGACAGCGGCGAAGAACCGAAAAATTCCTTGATGGCCGCCGTTACGGGCCTGATATTTATAAGCGACTGCGGCGTCACTATATCGAGATCCTGAAGTGTCATTCTCTCGCGGATGACTCTCTCCATACGGGAGAAGCCGACGCGGAACTGGTTTTGCAGCAGCTCGCCGACGCATCTCATGCGGCGGTTGCCGAGATGGTCTATGTCGTCCGCTTCACCCACGCCGTGCGCAAGGCAGTTTAAATAGTTTACCGACGCAAATATATCGTCGGGGATTATATGTCTCGGTACGAGTTCATCAATATTTTCCCTTATCTTTTCCTTGAGCTCTTCTCCCTCGTACTGTTCAAGCAGCTCTTTGAGGATAATAAAGCGTACGCGCTCTTTTATGCCGAGCTCCAGCGGGTCAAAGTCTACGAATCCGTTTAACCTCACCATGCCGTTGGAGAAAACCTTGACCTCGCGTCCGTCCGCATGAACCCACGCTTCCGTTACGCCCAGATCGTCGATCATCTCAGCTTTTTCCCTTGAGAGCACCTCGCCCGCTTCGGCGATTATCTCGCCTGTGCGCGGATCGGCGATCGGTCTTGCAAGCTCATGACCGTTTATCCTGCTCCACAGAGCAAGCTTTTTATTGAATTTATAGCGGCCGGCAGTGGAGATATCGTATCTCCTCGGGTCAAAAAACAGGTTATTCAAAAGAGTCTCGGCACTGTCTATCGTCGGGGGATCGCCCGGGCGCATCCTCCTGTATATCTCGAGCAGCGCCTCGTCCCTGTTGTTCACGCCGTCTTTTTCAAGCGTCGAGACAATCCTCTCGTCATCGCCGAAAACTTCCTTCAAAATCTCGGCCGTATCCGTGCCTCCTTCTGCGCCGGAGACGGTCAGCCACGTATACGGATCGCTCGTGCGCTTTCCTACGGCGCGGAGCAGCCACGTTATCGGCAGCTTTCTGTTTTTATCGATGCAGACCTTGAAATTATCGGTGGAATCAGTCTCATACTCAAGCCATGCGCCTCTGTACGGTATAACGGTAGTGGCATATACGGAGCTTCCAGTCTTATCCGTCCTCTTTTCGTAGTAAACGCCGGGCGAACGGATGATCTGCGAGACTATTACGCGCTCGGCGCCGTTTATAACAAACGTGCCGCCGTCTGTCATGAGCGGGAAATCTCCCATAAATATCTCCTGCTCTTTGATCTCCTCCGTCTCGCGGTTTCTGAGGCAAACGCTTACCTTGAGGGGCGCGGCATACGTCGCGTCGCGCGCCTTGCACTCTTCAATAGAGTATTTCGGCTTTTCATCCATCTTATAGTCGAGAAACGTAAGCTCAAGATTTCCCGTGTAATCGGTTATGGCCGCTACATCACGGAACACCTCTTTAAGCCCTTCATCAAGAAACCACTGATACGACGTTTTCTGAATCTCTAAAAGATTCGGCATATCCTGGATCTCTTCCGTTCTGGCAAAGCTCTTTCTAAGCGTTTTGCCGTACAGCACGTCCTTTGGCATTAGCGTCACTCCTTCTGATTGTATCAGGCGCGCAGCATTTTTGATACGCGCGGCTGCGTTGTAACTTTTGCTGCTATACTCTTGATTTTTCCAATAAATCTGCTAAAATAGCATTAATGATTTTACTATGGGGTTGTTTTGATCATCTCAAAACAGAGTCTGTTAATTTTAACATATATCATCAATATTTGTCAACATCTTCGGCAGAATTTCTGCCGATTTTTTTCTTATTTTTTCCATGTATCAAAATTGGGTCTATATTAAATTAAACGGAGGGCGGCTTGTGATTCTTCGACAGATGAAATATTTCGTTGCGGTCGTTGACTGCAACAGCTTTACTGCAGCTGCGGAGCAGTGCTACATATCGCAGTCGGCTATCTCCCAGCAGATACAGGCTCTTGAAAACGAACTCGGCGTCGAGCTGATCCACCGTAAGAACAGACGGTTTTCGCTGACTCCGACGGGTCAATATTTTTATTCCCATTGTAAAGCGATACTGACTCAGGTAGATGAGCTGATAAGCGAGACGCGGCGGATCGGCGCTGACGACGAGCTTCAGCTCCGTATCGGATATCTGCGCTGTTACAGCGGGCTCGAGCTCCGCCAGTCGATCGCGGATTTTTCTAAAAAATATCCGGAGGTAGATATTAATATAGTAAACGGCACGCATGAGGAGCTGTATGATATGCTGCGTCTCGGTTCGGTCGATCTTGTCCTGAATGATCAGCGCCGCGCTTTCTCCGATCTTTATGTAAATTTTGAGCTGATGCAGTGCGGCTGCTACGCCGAGCTTTCACTGCTCAATCCGCTCAGCCAAAAGGAGCAGGTTTCGCTCGATGAATTAAGGCAAATTCCGTGTATTCTTATCTCTTCCAGGGAACAGCAAAACGCCGAACAGGAATACTATCAAAATACTCTCGGCTTTGGCGGCAGTTACATTTTTGCCGACAGTTTGGAAAAAGGCCGACTTATGGTCGTAAGCAACCGCGGTTTCCTCCCTATCGAGAGCGTCGGTACTCTGCCGCCGGAAGGCACTTCCATACGGCGGCTTCCGATATATCAGGGGGACAGACGGATTATGCGCAATTACTGTGTTTTTTGGCGCAAGGATAAGACTAATTACTATATGGAAGAATTTGCCGACACTTTGCACAAGCTCCTGACCGAGGGAGAATAAGGGATTTTAACAGGCCGCTTTAAGAGGTCTGTTTTTATATAAGCTGTACTAAGCAGGAGAGCGTCGTGCTTTAGCTCAACGCGAACTTAGCAGAGCTTGCGGCGACGAAATTGCCATAGGCGGAATTTACTTCCGCCGTTAAATGATGCCATGCTCGCTTTGCACGCCGAAGCCCAAAAAACGAGACGGTCAAAAAACAAAAACGCAACCGCTACACTGGGTTGCGTCTTTGAAAGGAGGAGCAAGGGAGCGGACGGATGACGTCTTTTTTGCCGCAGGCATAAAAAGACACCGGAGCAAAGCGGAATTTGCTCCGCTGTGGAAAGCGTTGACAAAGAAGATAACCTCAATTAGGATAAAAACCGAATCGAAACCCGACGAAGCGGGTTCGATTCGGAGAGGAGCTGCGACAGAATGAGTGAGAAGTGACTTTTGCAAAAAAGTCGCTGCGAACGATATACCGTCCGCAGCGACGTGTAAAGAGGTAGCAAAAGAGATGGCAGTGTCAAATTTTAGAACAGACCCAAACCCGCAAAAGGTTGGTAGCGACAGCGAACCGTCGCGAGGGCGTTTACAACTGAGCAGGTGAGCCGAGCGTGACCTTTTGCGGAAAAGGAGGAACAGTGGAGCGGGTGACTGATTTTTTATGAAATAAAAAATCGGAACGAGCGTAACTCGTTCCGACGTGGTGCCGGTGACCGGACTCGAACCGGTACGTCTTTAACGGACGAGGGATTTTAAGTCCCTTGTGTCTACCTATTCCACCACACCGGCGTGATTTGCTACTTGGTAATCGTATCATCAATCTAAAGTTTTGTCAACATAACAACTCATGTTGCTCCATGTGAAAAAAATCATCTTTTTACCGTTTTTCTATTGAATATTTGCACTCCGGACGTTATTATTAATTGTATAATACGAGCAAAACGGTACTTTTCGTCTGTTTTGCCAAAATACGGAGGTATATGTAATGTTTTTTGAAAAATTGGGGCAGTACGACCCCGAGGTCTACGCTGCCTGCGAAAAAGAGCTTAAACGCCAGCAGCATAATATCGAGCTTATCGCTTCTGAAAACATCGTATCTGAGGCGACGCTTTTGGCGGCCGGTTCAGTCCTTACGAACAAATACGCAGAGGGTTATCCCGGAAAAAGATATTACGGCGGCTGCCAGTATGTCGACATAGTCGAAAATATTGCTATTGAGAGAGCTAAGAAACTTTTTGGTGCTGATCATGCGAATGTACAGCCGCACAGCGGCGCGAGCGCTAACCTCGCCGTGTTCTTCGCACTGCTGCAGCCCGGCGACACAGTCATGGGTCTTAATCTGGCACACGGCGGACATTTGTCGCACGGTTCTCCCGTAAACATATCCGGCAAATACTTTAATATAGTGCCGTACAGCCTGTCTGACGAGACGGAGCAGCTTGACTACGACGCGATCATGGAAACGGCCAAGGAATGCAAGCCTAAGATGATCATTGCCGGCGCAAGCGCGTATTCACGCTTTATAGACTTTAAAAAGATGCGCGAGATCGCAGATGCCGTCGGCGCGTATCTCATGGTCGATATGGCTCATATCGCCGGTCTTGTCGCGGCGGGACTTCATCCCAACCCCGTCCCCTATGCCGACGTCGTTACGACGACGACGCACAAGACACTTCGCGGTCCGCGCGGCGGCCTTATCCTCTGCAAGGCGGAATTTGCAAAGCAGATAGACAAAGCAGTATTCCCCGGCGTTCAGGGCGGCCCGCTTATGCACATCATAGCGGCAAAAGCCGTTGCGCTCGGCGAGGCGCTAAAGCCCGAGTTTAAAGAGTATCAGAAGCAGATAATCAAAAACGCCGCTGCCCTTACCAACGCGCTCATCGACAAGGGATTTTCCGTCGTATCCGGCGGCACCGATAACCACCTCGCGCTTATCGATCTGCGTCCGTTCAATATCACGGGAAAGGAAATGGAAAAACGCCTTGACACGGTACATATTACCGTGAACAAGAACGCCATCCCGAACGATCCTCAGAGTCCGTTTATCACGAGCGGAATCAGGGTCGGTTCTCCCGCCGTCACGACGAGGGGATTTAAAGAGCCCGAGATGAAGCAGATAGCCGAATGGATGTATCTTGTCGCGACCGACTATGAAAACCAGAAAGACAAGATCACGGAAGAAGTCATCGCACTCTGTGAAAAGTTCCCGATATACGCCGACTGATAATATGATAATATAAGGTGAAAAAGCCGCAGAGAAAACCTCTGCGGCTTTTATTTTTTCTGCTAAGCTATATTCCAAGCTGAGTTACTATGTAGTATATGGTTTTTATCATCGTTGGGAAGAAACTCATAACACAAACGAGACGGCATGTCTGCAAAACCGACACCTGAAGCGCATTTGCGCCCATATCCTCGGCAAGCAGCGCCATTTCCTGAAGTCCGCCGGGCGTTGAGGCAAACATACACGTCGCATACTCGAGCTTTGTGAGTTTATGGATGGCAAAGCTGGTAAACAGCACGAACACAACTATGCCGACGGCCATGATAAGTATCGGTACGAGAAGATCCCCCATAGCGAGCAGGCTCTCCCTCGTCATCCTCATACCGATAAATGCACCGGAACACGTCTGGACAGCTATCCTTACCTTATTCGGAAACAACGTTTTCTGCGTCGCGATCGTTACGATGGCGGCGCCGACCATGCCGCCGATCATCATACCGGCGGTGACGCCGATGGAGTTGAAAATTATGCCGACAACAGCGGATGAAGCCACAAGGATCGCGAATCTCTTAGGCTCGAAGCCCTTTTTCGCCGTTACCTCTTCTCCCTCAAGTTCCTCAAGGTATTCTTCTGCATCCTCTTCTACCGTAACTTTAGTAGCAATGCCCTTTTTCATCATATATTTGAACATAGGCGGGCAGAAAGAGTAAATTATAAGCAACCTAAACACCTGAAGTATCCCGACGTAGCCGGGGTTTGCTCCAAGCTCTTCACCGATCAGCGCCATATCCGATACGCCGCCGGGCGATGTCGCAAACAGCGATGTCGCGATATCGAGGTTGCTGCAAAGGTATATGAGAGTACCGAACACAACGTTCAGCAGAACCATACACACAACAAGTATGATCGCCGGAAGTACGAGCTTCTTAAGTGCTATCACATCTTCTTTAGCAACTTTACCTCCGACAAGCGCCCCGGAAAACACCTGCAGCACAAGCTTGAAGTCGGAATAAAAATACCCTTTTTCCGTAATCACATTGAAAATTATGACGGCAGCCATTGAACCGATCATCGCGCCGGAGGGTATTTTCAGCTTCCTTGCAATAAAACTCCCCACAAAGCCCACCGCAAGCGTTATAATGAACAAGACAGGATTCGGCACTACAACACACTCCTTGATTTTATAATTTCTTTAATTTTATTCTACATTCGCTTTACTGTCAATCTTTAGGCAATCATCATTTTTAACAATAAATAAGGCTTTATTTTGTCATTTTTTGCATATGCCCGATCGCATATATTTTTAATTTGCCCGCTTTTTTTGCGTATTTTGCTTATTTTATCATTAAAAACATACCCGTTGATGTCGTCGCTGATAAATAATTTTCAATTATGTTTTTCTCTTCATAAAAAGAGGGACATTTTACATAAAATGTCCCTCTTTTTTGTATCTAATCTATTATTATTCTACTCCGTTCTCAGCGCCTCAACAGGGTCTTTTTTTGCGGCGATACGCGATGGTATAAGACCCGCTATAAACGTCAGCACCATGCTTATGATGACGAGTATCACACCGCCCGCCGCCGGCAGGACGGCATTGAGGTTTTCGATATCAGTCAGATGGTGAACAATAGCGTTTATCGGAATAATGAGCAGAAGTGTCGCGCCTATCCCTATCGCGCCGGCAATAAAGCCAACGATGAGAGTTTCAGCGTTGAACACTCGTGAAATATCTTTCTCGCTTGCGCCGATTGCGCGGAGGATACCGATCTCCTTAGTGCGCTCAAGGACGCTGATGTATGTGATGATCCCTATCATTATCGAGCTTACGACGAGCGATATGCCGACAAACGCTATCAAAATATAGCTTATCGCATTTATTATCATTGTCACAGAGCTCATGAGCAGAGCTACATAATCCGTATAGCTTATCTTATCCTCTTCTTCAACCATGTCGTTGTATTTCGCAATATCGTCAGCTATCAGGTCCTTGTCGGAGAAAGTCGCGGCGTAGATATTTATTGCCGACGGGCTTTCCGAATCAACACAGCCGAGCAGCTCGAGGTTATCCTCGTATGTGCTGTCGGAAAATCTCGCCGGGAGATAATTGTTGTACATATAGTCGTACTGATCTTCGGTAAAATCCTCAAAATCAAACGCAGCCGCCAGCTGTTCGTTTGACATGACGCCAAGCTGCTCTTCAACAGATTGCGCGTACTGTGCCGCGATGTTCTCGCGCAGGCTCTCTTCAAACGAAGTAAAAAGCGTCTCATCGTCCATTTCGGATATATATTCCTGTATGGTGGCGGCGTCGACGCCCATCTCCTCGGCGTAAGCCTGAATAACCATCTCCTCTATATATTCCCTTGTAACCTGCTGCATATTCTGCTCTACCATCATGTCCAGGTACGCCTCGTCAGGCTGTGACATGACGGCTGTATAAAGCGCCGCCTTTTCGGCAGTCGGAAGAGCCTCCGCATACTCGTCCACAGCGGCCTTTTTCTCCTCCGCCGTCGGCTCTTCTTCCTCACCCGTTGCAAACGGCAGTCCCAAAATAACGTCTTCGGTCTCGTTTTCAAGCTGCTCTGTGACAATATCAAGACCCTCAAGTTTATCGAGCAGGTGCTCTGTGAGCGCGCTCGTGTAGCCGACAGAGCCGGTTATCATAGAGGCAAGGGCGTCTTCATTTGGACGGATTATTCCGACGATTTTGAGTTCAGTGCCTATGCTCTCTGAATTATACAGAAAATCAAGTCCGCTTTCTGTTGTAGAAATATCGGTGTATTTCCCGGAAACGGCGTCGTACTGATATTTTTCCGCGGGGAGGATCAGCTTGAACCGCTGCCCGCAGACATCCTCATAGCTCCACTTTACGGCGGTGGCGTCGACCTCCTCCTGATTTACAGCGGTCGTAAACTGGTCTATCAGTTCGGCATCGGTCTTGAGCCCGAGCGCGTACAGCACGAGATCGCTCAGTTCGTTGTTTTCATCCAGTATCAGTACAACCTCGTCGTACGCCTGCGGCCACGAACCGTATATTAGATCGTGCTGCTCAAACAGCAGGCTGTTTATCAGTTCGCCGTCCTTTCCGGCGACAAGCTCCTCCCATATCGGCATCTCCATAGTCTGCATCGGACTTTGCGCCATCTGGCTCTGCGAAAGCTCGTCCGTTGAGTCGAGTCCGAGCATCGCCGCCCACGCTTTCATCATGACCTCTGTCGCATCTGACAGCACGATCTTGCCGTCGGCGTCCTTTACATACACCTCAAAGCCGAGATCATACTCGTATTTTATCGCGCTCGTGTGATCGCGGATCGCGCTGTCCCCGCTGTTGATATATTCCATGAAATCGGTTAAGTTGTTCGTATCCGTCTCCATGGTATTGAGCGAGTTCATCAGCTCAAGCATGATCGTATTCGAGTAGACAGCGTCAAGCTCGTGCTCATCGCCCTCGCCCGCGTTTACACCCATCATGGACGTTACAAGAGTTGAAAGGTCTACAGTCTCAGCCTCTATCTGGATCGGGTAGCTTGAGAGCGTATCCTCCTGCACACGGTTTATATATGTGTTTATGCCGTTTGACAGTGAGAGGATAAGCGCGATGCCTATTATTCCTATAGAACCGGCAAAGGCCGTTAAAATCGTCCTGGTCTTTTTAGTCAGCAGGTTGTTAAGCGAAAGCCCCAGCGCCGTAACAAACGACATTGACGGTTTTTTCTGGCTTGAATCGTCTGTTTTTATCGGCGCTTTATCGTCTGTTATGGGATTGTCATCGCCAACGATCTTGCCGTCCATAAGGTGTATCGTCCTCGTCGCATAGGCAGCGGCAAGGTCGGGGTTATGCGTTACCATGATTATCAGCTTATCGGCAGATATCTCTTTTAATATCTCCATTACCTGGACGCTCGTTTCGCTGTCAAGCGCGCCCGTCGGCTCGTCTGCCAGCAGTATATCAGGATCGTTTATGAGAGCTCTGGCTATCGCAACGCGCTGCATCTGTCCGCCGGAAAGCTGATTTGGCTTTTTATTGATTTGATCGGCAAGGCCGACTTTTTCAAGCACCTGTATCGCCCTTTCGCGCCGCTCTGCCTTCGACACGCCGGAAAGCGTAAGCGCAAGTTCCACATTTTGCAGAACTGACTGGTGCGGGATGAGGTTATAACTCTGGAAAACGAAGCCGATAGAGTGGTTTCTGTAAGTATCCCAGTCGCTGCCTTTAAATTCTTTAGTCGATTTCCCATTTATTATGAGATCTCCGCTCGTGTACTGGTCAAGGCCGCCTATAATATTGAGCAGCGTCGTCTTTCCGCAGCCAGACGGCCCTAAGATTGCAACAAATTCGTTTTGTCTGAAACTGAGGCTTATGTCCCTCAGGGCGGGCACTTCATTTTCGCCGGCAAGGTAATTTTTTGTGATGTTTTTTAACTGGAGCATTTTTTGGTTTTCCTTTCGGTGTGCAGCGCAGATTTTAGCATTTTTATCTGATATTGTTTTGCCGCCCTTTTGTGCAGCCGCAGGAGGCCGCCGCATTTCCTTTTTTAATTCAATTCGTTTCTATAATACTCTCCGCCCGTCAAAAGGTCAATTTCCCATGTTTTTCTTTAACAAAAAGTTCATATTGAGCCTTACCACACAGCTGCAATGCCGCTTCCCGACAGTCCGGTATCCCGGTCAAAATAAAATTGTACAGTTCGACAATATGTGATAAAATATCACTGATATTGCAAGGAAGGGCGGAATATATTTTATGGTCAGCTCTGTTGTTATGAGTGATTTGAACGCTCAGAATGTATATGAATACCTCAAAAGCGTCGTGGATGAATTTCACGGTGACGACACGCTCAGGGAATATGAAGAGAGTATTGTGAAGCTTATTGATCTCAACAAATGGTCCGTCGAGTCGGTCACAAGCGTTATGCAGCAGCTTATAAAAAGCGATGACCGCAATGTGGCATACGCCGCGTTCTACGCGCTTTGTACGTTTTACAGGCGCAATCACGATATAAACGAATACGGCGATATTATCAATAAATTCCGCAGTGAGTTTCAGCACATGCGCTCATTTGCTTTCCTCGAGCTGATGTATCAGGAGATGAAAAGCCCTGATTCTCCAAAGCTTCTTGACACGGTCGATCAGC
This sequence comes from uncultured Oscillospiraceae bacterium, assembly GCA_944386855.1. GTDB lineage: Bacteria > Bacillota > Clostridia > Oscillospirales > Oscillospiraceae > CALXCR01. The sequence goes on along the minus strand of CALXCR010000025.1, from coordinate 11,446 downwards.
TTTGCGCGCCGGATATGCTCGGCTCTAATTATGGTGTGCAGCACTGCTATGCTGAATATGTCGCTATTGCCTGTGAAAAGGACATCGATAAGGCGGAGTATGTTGTAAAAAAGCATATGGAAAAGGCGCTGTCCCGCGTAAACGATGCGCTGCGCCTCAGCAACGGCTATCCTAAATTTTATGTTACACGCGCGCGGCTTCTCGTTATAAAAGCGATATTTACAGACGGTAAGGAGCGCGAGATCTTGTTTAATTCCGCCCTTGAGGACATAGACCTCGCCGTGGCGACAGAAAAAGTCGTCTCAAAAATGGTTGGATATCAGATAACAGGCACGCGGCTTCAGATGCTGTACTATCAGCAGAGTCTCAGCAAGAACATCGCCCAGCAGGAGGCATCGTTAAACGAGAGGATTCAGGATGTAAATGTCAAAAACCTCGAGTTCCTCGGTTTCTTCTCCGCTATCATCGGACTGATGCTCGCTAATATACAGCTTGTTCAGAATCTGCATTTTGCTCAGGCGGCGACACTCGTCGTCGTACTCAACGGCTGTATACTGACGGCGTTCGGCGCGCTTGGTTTTATCCTTCACGGCACAAAAGAACGTCTTAAAACAAACTGCATCATTATTGCGCTCGGTCTTATTCTGACAATTGTCGCACTTATCTACGGAGGTATTTATGCTATATGATTTTAAAGCCGGCACGTTTACTTCGCTTGCCGTCAATGAGGATGCCTATGGCTACAGCGACAGCTGCGCATGGGTTTTGGACGGTTCTACTGGACTGAGCGGCCGAAATCTCATATCAGGCAACGGCAGCAGTGACGCCCGCTGGTATGCGGAGGAGCTTAGCCGCTATTTGGGAGTCCATTTGCAGGACGTATCAAAGCCTATACCGGATATTTTAAGCGACGCCGTAGCACACTGCAGGGATGAGTTTCTCCAAAAACTAGGCGATACGGAGTACACACGGCTCGACGTGCCGTGTACGCTCGGCGTCGCCGTTCGCCTCAACTGCGGAGTTTTGGAATACGCCGCGGTCGGCGACTGCCGCATCATCGTGCGCAAAACGGACGGCGGCGTGTCGGAGATATACGACGAAACACTGTGCAAACTGGACGAAAACACTCTCAACGCCGGTATAGAAGCCTCTAAAAAATACGGGCTTCCGCTCATAAAATGCCGCGAGTATATGCAGGAACAGCTTGAGGCCGTACGTCTTTCGGTCAACAGGCCTGACGGATATATCGCGATGACCGACGACCCCGATGCCGTGCTCGGCACTCTGAACGGATCGATCCCCGCCGGTGAGATATGTGACGTTTGTCTCGTATCCGACGGGTTTTCGCAGTATTACGACCTGTTTGGGCTTGAGCCGAACGCGGCCGATTTTATTGAAAAAGTGTCGCATTCAGATCCAGAAAACATGTATAAGGAGCTTTTTGCCGCTCAATCGAACGATGCGTCCTGCGACAAATATCCGCGCTTTAAACTGTCGGACGATGCTACGATAGTGTACTTCAAGCTATCCTGACAAAACGCGCCGAGAGCCTCTCCTGCCGTTTTTGTAAGGTTTTAGACTTCCAAAAAACAGACATCCCATGATGTGAAAATGCATCATGGGATGTTTTATGAGCAATACAAGCTAAGTGGGCCTGTTTTTCTTCTTTGACCTCTTCTTCAAGAGCCTTCGCGAGCTGATCGGGGCACGATGTGCCCTTTGTCCTGCACTCGATGCCGTTAAGGCGCTCTATAACATCTTCCGCCCTGCAGCCTTTGACGAGCGACATTATACCCTTTAAATTGCCGTCGCAGCCGCCTATGACCTTCACGTTTTTGATAACTCCGTCTTCAAGCTCTATCTCCATTTTCTGCGAGCATACACCTTTTGGAGTATATGTCTTTATCATTGTTTACCCTCCGTAAAAAATAATTTAAATGCACTGTGAAGTATTTTTGTGTAACTCATTATATATCCGTTTTTGCAAACGGGCAAGCATTTATTCATATTATCGCGTAGCTGGACATAGGATTTTGTATGGAGGTGACATGCACTCTTGATAAGGTCATACAAATCTCAGCGCCGCGGCTTTAAAGCAAAGGCCGCCCTGTTTTATGCAATTGCGCGCAATACGCTTATAATAATACTTCTATGCTTTGCCGTAAAATTTCTGTCGGATATTGGGGCAGACTCGTTTATTGAAAATCAATTCGCCCGTCTTATGCAAAATGAGACGGTCATTTCAACAATACTCGGTCTTGAGTTTGGCTATACCGAGCGTGAAAATGACGATCTTATGAATGTTGTTTTAGGCGGCGGTGATGCCGGCGAAACAAGCTCTGAAGGGCCTGCCGAAAGTGATACCGGCGATACTATACCGTCGTTTACTCTGCCCAACGGCGAATCCGGCGGCCTTTCCAGCAGCACCTCAGCGACGCCTCAGACAGAATTTAATACGCTTGATGATTTCAGTTTGCAGGCCGCGTTCAACGCCGGCGTATCCGGAGCTATACAGGACCTGTCGGGTCTGGACATCGATTTTTCAAAATACCTCGAACCCGGCACTTCGCTGTCTACCGACTACTCGGATGTGACGGTGCTTATCATACACACGCACGGAAGCGAGGCATATAAGCCTGACGGTGATGACGTTTACGTAGCATCCGACCCGTCCCGTACCGAAGACAACAACTACAATATGATACGCGTCGGAAATGAGCTCACAAGCATTTTACAGTCGCGCGGCATCTCAGTTATCCATGACACGTCTTTATACGACTACCCGAGCTACAATGGCTCTTACACGCGTTCGCTCGAGGCGATAGTCTCTTATCTTGAGGCCGATCCGACAATCAAAATCGTAATTGACCTCCACCGCGACGCCGTAAACGAAGGAGACGATCCATACAAGACTGTCGTCGATATAAACGGCGAGCCTTCGTCGCAGGTCATGATCATCGCCGGTACAAACGGCACGGGACTGTATCATCCGCTGTGGGAAGAAAATCTGAAATTTGCCCTCCTGCTGCAGGGGTGCATGAACATGAAATACCCGTCGCTTGCGCGTCCTCTCTATGTCACTAACGCGAGGTATAATCAGCACGCAACAACCGGCTCGCTTATCGTTGAGGTCGGTTACAACGGCAACACGCTTCAAGAGGCTCTGCGCGGTGTCAGCTATTTTGCCGACTGCATGGCGGACGTTGTCACATCTCTTACGGAAAACTCTGTCAATACAAAAAACGGTTGACTTTTTGTTTTTTCCATTTTCCTCCTTAATTGCCGCTGTTTAGAGTTATGCCGTTCTCTAAATGCGGAAAAACAGATCAGGCCGGAAAGTAAACCTTTCCGGCCTGAGTCCTATTTCTAATGTTATTTTCCGAAATATTCTGCGATCGTTTTCATTCTCTGAGCCTGTTTTACATGGAACGGGCAGCTTAAATCACAGTGACCGCATTCGATACAGTCAGAGGCCTTTACGTCGAGATCGGAATAATGACCCGCCGCGATAGTGTCGCCCACGCGGGCGAGATCATAATACTTATTGATAAGTCCGATATCGAGTTCTACTGGGCACGGCTGACAATGGTTGCAGTATACGCACACGCCGTCCCACTCGCGCGGGGTAAAACTGCCTAAAACAGAATAGTCCTTTTCCGTGTCCGGCGCGGTCAAAAATCCGAGAAGCCGCACAAGGTCGTCTCTGTTCCTCACTCCGGGCAGGACCGTTATAACTCCCGGACGGTCAAGCGCGTATTGCAGACATTGATATTCCGTCAGGGCATGGCCGAACGGCGATGTCTTTTCATCCAAAAGCTGTCCGCCGCTGAACGCTTTCATAACGGAAATGCCGACCCCTTCAGCTTCACATCTGCGGTAAAGCGCCGCGCGCTCGTCACCGCTGCCGATCGCAAATTCTCCGTGGCGGTAGTCGTACGCCGGGTTTATACTGAACATGAGCATATCTAAAATGTTCATGTCAAGCACCTTTGACGCGATAGACGGAGTGTGCGAGGACAGTCCTATATGATGGACGACACCCTGCTTTTTTAGCTCCTTAATATGATCTATAACGCCGTTTTCAAGCGCCGCATTAAGCTCCGACTGCTCGTCAAGGCAATGTATAAACCCGAAATCTATATAATCCGTTTTGAGGTTTTTAAGCTGCCAGTCTATCGAGCGTTTGATCTTATCAAGCTCAAACGTGCGTCCGTAGCTTCCGCTCGTATAATCAGATCCGAAGTGCACCTGAAGATACACCTTGTCACGGCTGCCAGAAAACGCTCTCCCATAGGGGGCAAACGGCGACGCGTCGCCGGCGCACATGTCAAAGTAGTTTATCCCGTTTTCAAGCGCCATATTTACGGTCGCTTCCGCCTCTTTCTCCCCGGCCTCGCCTATCGTTGCGCTTCCGAGACCTATAACGCTTATCATATCGCCGCCGTGCGGCAGTTTACGGTATTCCATACGCTACTCCTTTATCTATATTGGCTTTATCTTTTGGCACTGCAAAACAATTGTGTTGCAGAGTCTTCACTTCGTAATAGCGGACTGCCGCAAAAGGATCAATTCCGGCAATATGCCGGCAAATATGTCGCTTAGCCCCTGTTTATGCGCATATACACGGCTTTTTAGCGTTGCCGTTCATATTTTTGCCGCCGACAATTATCTCGGCTTTTGCGTTTTCGTCGTCCAAAATGATCTCATCAACGGCCAGCACGGTGATCTTACCCTTATACGGGTTTTTGATGCTTAAAACAGGCGTTGTTACGACGGCCTCAACCTCGCTGCGCTCAAACGAAAGATCCGTGTCGACCATCTCACAGTTTATGAGCTTCAGCCCTTTGCAGTAACAAAGCGGCTGTGTACCGATTATTTTGCAGTTTTCAAATGTGACGTTTTCGCAGTACCACGCGAGGTACTCTCCCTTTACGATGCTGTTTTTTACGGTTACGTTCTTGGCGTGCCAGAACGCGTCTTTCGTATCGAAGGTGCAGTTTTCAAATGTAGAATCCTCTATATATTGGAACGAGTATTTGCCTTTCATACGCACATTTGTGAAACGCAGGTTCTTCGAACGCATCATAAAATACTCGCTCTCGGCATCGCAGTCATCCATATCTACGTTTTTGACAAACCACCCGAATTCCGGCGAGATTATATCGCAGCCGGAAAGTTTTATATCGGAACACTCCCGCAGAGCTTTTATGCCGTGCATTTTAGTGCCTGTGATCTCGATATGATCCGAATACCAGAGCGCGGCGCGGCACAGCTCCGTCATCTCGGAATCGCGGATCACAAGGCCGTGATCGTGCCAGAATGGGTATCTCAAGTTGAAAAAACTGTTTTCAACCCTGACGTTTGCACACTCTTTAAACGCGCTCTCGCCGTCGGCCGGGCCGTCAAAGCTGCAGTTTTTTACGATAATATCTTTACAGCCATACAAGGCACGCTCTTCGTCAAATGTTTGTTTTTCAATAGTTTGCATTTTTTATACCTCCGTTTGATTTGCTGTTTATTTCTGCTTCTTATGCGTGATCTGATGCACAAGGTAGTCAAGGCAGTCTATGCGTTTTTCGTCGCGGTGGACACGGTCGAGAAGCTGCCTGCGGTGCTGTGACAGCAAACCGAGCTGCTCCTCCTCGCAGCCTTTTTCGTGCATCTCCATAAACTGTTTTACCATCTCAGCGCTGCAGCCTGCGTCTTCAAGATTTCTGATAACGGCAGCGTCGTCAGCATTGTTTTTCGGACAGTCTTTATTTTTTTCTTTGCTCATTGTTTCACCGCCCATCGGATCTATACGATAAGAGCCATCAGAAATCCTCCGCGCGGCCCGCGGAAGATTGGAATGTGCTTGCTTATTCTGATAGTATTGTAACGCGGTTTTCGCCGCATATCAAATACTTATTTGTAATGCTATAGCATAACTTGTATCTATGGAAAACGGAGGGCTCGGCTTTTTCTTTAGCCGCTGCTCCTCCGCATTTATTCGATTTTTAAGTTTTATTCCCGCAGGATAGCTCCCGTAAGCTCTGCAAGAGTGTTCTCTCCCCAGCTGTAATTTGTTAGGTAGCTTCCTTTAAACAGCTGTGAATACTCCTCATCTCCGGACAGGTAGTCATACAGGTCGCATCGGACTTTTTGGGTCACAATCCGGCGTTTGCCATCGACTGTCTCCACCACATCGGATATTCCATACTCCTCAAGTATGTTTTTAAGACGCAGCGCAACTTTTCTGTATCTGGCCAGTGTGAGCGGACTTACGGGTTCGTCTTCCCACAGGAAGGCTATCGCCTCCTCCGACGACACAAATCCGCCTCGCCTGTCCACGAGCAGAGCAAAAAGCTCTTTAGATTTTTTGTTTCTGAACGCTATCGGCCTGTCGCCCACGAAAACGTCAAAATATCCGAATGTCCTGATAGTTACCCCGGGTTCGGGGGGTGCTCCGGCATCACCGCGGGATTCCCCGTCGAGGCTGTACAGCATTATATACCTTGGCGACGAGCCACCCGGAAATTTTTGCGAACAGATCGCTTTTATCCTCTTATTTTTTCCCGATTGGACATCAGTGTATGTAAATTCCTCCTCGCCGTCCGACAGGAGTTTTTTCACATGGCCGTACGTCACTCGCCCGCGCGCAAGAAAGCTTTCAAGCGACGTGCTCGTTTTCATAAGCTCAAGCCATTCTTCACGCGTATAGCCAAAAAATTCGCAGACATTATCGCTTGCGTACAGCGGCGTCACCATACCGTCTTTCATCTCGAACGCAGCTATGCCGTCTGTAAAGCGCATAAACAGATCCTGCATATTTTCTTTGAGCGACACGCCGTCCAGCAAAGCCGCCTCCTGCATATCGTTCGTTATGCAGCGGCAGCAGTACAGGCTGACTGTGTCGTCCATTCTCAGGAATATTCCCTTATAACGCTTTATCTCGCCGCTCGACGAGTGCGCAAGATACGTTATCTGCGGAGGCCTGTTTGTAGCATCGTACAGCTTGCGCTTTCCAAAAGCATCAAAAAACGCACGGACGCGTCCGGCATCATCTTCCACGACCGTCTCCGATATCCACTTCTCGGTCGCCTCATCCATTTTCATCGGTATATTTTCAAGCCATTTGAACATAGGCGAATTGTTGCTGTAAAGGCATTTTACGGTACCCGCCGCCATATCGTACTCGAATATTTTATCGAATACCTCGCGAAGCGCATTTATGTAACGTCTCGTCTCATCGTCTTTTTTTGCGAGATGGCGCTCTGTAACGTCCATGCAGATGCTTTGGAACTCCTCCTCGCCGCGTTCGTTCACGCATTTAGCAACCCAGCCGAATATATGCACCCTTGTACCGTCAAAGCGCAGGAGCGTTATGTCTCCGGCAATGGGCTTGCCCTCCATGTACACCCTGTTAAGATATAGTGCAAACCTTCTGCGCTCCTCCATAGGTATCATGAGGAACACGTTGTCTTTATAGAGCTCGAGATAGTCCGTCTCGCCCTCAGCCGGCTTCGGCAAACGCAGAAGCTCGATCATATGCTCATTCAGATATGTCACCTTTGGCTGTTTTTCACAGGTGTACTTCAAAAAGCCGACCGGCATCATTTTTGACATGGTTTTCAGATCGGCGCTTTGCTGCTTTGTCTCCGTTATGTCGCACAGAACAGAAAATCCCTCGACATCCCCGTTTGGCTGCTCCTGCGATGTACAGATATCGCTTACGCATATGACTGACCCGTCTTTTTTTATAAGCCGGTACTCTGCCATACGCGTCTGCCCGCCGGTTTTAAGACTGTTTATAAAATCCGAGTATTTATCCCTGTCTTCCGGAAATACAAGCGTTTTATATATGTCCCGTTCGTCGTCCAAAAGCTCTTTTTCGGTATATCCGGTCATCTCGCAGAAACTGCTGCTCACAAAAGTCAAATGCGTCGGATCAGTCAAAATGTAACGATGGAAGCCGCTGATGCCACTGTTGAGTATATCCTCGCTGCTTTTCAAAATATCCATTGCATCTCCTTAAATGCCGTGATAAGCTTACGCTTATTATGCCGCGACATCGATGCGGCATTTGAGAAAATTATATCAGATTTCCAAGCGATGTGCAATCATGCTGATATGCGGTCTCTTTTCAAGATAAGTAGTAACGGCCCAAACACCGCCGGTCTCGCCGAATATCAAACCCAGGCTCTAGAACAGCCGCAATCCCTGGTAAGTTGTCCTCATGCTTGTGGCCGTTTTGCATTATCGATTCATTTTCATACATGATTATGTAAATCTTTGTAAAGATTGATATCCGGAAGCAACATTAGTCACTTGTAATGCATTGAAGAAAGCAGGAGAAGAATGTCGTTGTCCGTTATTACCGGTGCAATCACTGTCATTGCCGTATGCGCCCTAGTCATAATAGCGTCCTTTATTGACTTGCCTACGGTTGTACGGATTATATTGATTGTGCTCTCCGTTGCAGTGGGAGTTGCCGGTATAGCTGCGGCCGCAATGCTTGACATTAAAGCCGGTTATTTCGAATGTCCGTATTGTAAGGAACTCTTTGTTCCCGGCATGGACGAATATGTAAAGGGCTATCACACTTTTACAAAACGCAGATTAACCTGCCCCAAGTGCGGAAAAACAGGGATGTGCAAACATCGTGTCACAAGATAAAGACGACTTCCGGCAATAGCAAAGCTTGCAGCTTATCAAAGCAGGCTGCGCGCTAACGAAGCTGAGCAGCGATAAAAGAGACAAGGCATCCCCTATCGTTTTGATAGAGGATGCCTTGTTTTTATATACTGTCTAACGGATTTCAATTCCCTTTGAAATCACTATTTAAAAAATGGGGTATACGCATATCACACGCGGCTTCTCTGCACGCTTTTCTGTATTTTGCCGCTTATGGTCTTTGGCATCTCGTCTACAAATTCCACGACTCTTACCCATTTGTACTCCGCGAGCCTCTGGTTGCAGAAATCCTTGATCTCAAGTTCCAGTTCCTTTGTCGGCTCGTATCCCTGTGCAAGCACCGCTATGGCTTTGATAGCCTGACCCCGCAGGGCGTCCGGTATGCCTATAACACTGCACTCGGTTATACCTGGATGCTCCATAAGCACGTTTTCAATTTCATACGGGCCTATACGGAATCCGCCCGTCTTTATTATATCATCAAAGCGGCCGTGAAACCAGAATCGGCCGGTTTCGTCCATATACGCCGCGTCGCCTGTGTGATACACACCGCCGCGCCATACATAATTATACTGCTCCTCATTGTCGAGATATGCCGTAAAAACACCGGGCTGTATACCGCTTTCATCGGGGATTATAACGACCTCGCCGATCTCTCCCTGTTTTACGGGCCTTCCGTGCTTGTCGTAGAGGCCTATGTTATAAAAAGGCGACGGCGTCCCCATAGACCCCTCTACAGGCTCTTCGCCTTTGAAGTTTGCGGTCAGCAGCGTCGTCTCTGTCTGCCCGTAGCCCTCGCACAGGGAAAGCCCAGTACTCTCCTTAAATTTTCTGAATACATCATTAGCGAGCTTTTCTCCTGCCGTCACAGCGTGCTTCAGCGTGGGCATTTCCGGTACGCCCTTGCGCACGAGATACCTGTAAACCGTCGGAGGCGCACAAAACGATGTCACGCCATACTTATTTATGACCGTCGCAAGCTGCCGCGGGTCAAAATTGTCAAAATCGTAGACCATAACGGCGCTGCCGACAAGCCATTGCCCGTAAATTTTCCCCCACGACGCCTTCGCCCAGCCCGTCTCGGCTACGGTAAAATGGAGTCCGCCGTCGGACGCCTGCTGCCAGTATTTTGCCGTCACAATATGCGCGAGCGGGTATGTGAAGTCGTGGATAACACCCTTCGGCTGTCCTGTAGTGCCGGAGGTAAAGTACATAACCATCGGGTCGGATGCACACGTCTCGATTCTGTCAAACCTGTCGTCGGCTTCGGCTACCGCCTCCGTGAGATCGTCAAATCCGTCGCGTTTTTCTATGCACCAGAGCTTTACGTCAATACCGCACTCCAAAAGCGCCTCTTTAACTTTTTCCGGGACGCCGTTTTGCGCTGTACACACGATAGCTTTTACATTCGACGCTTTTATGCGGTACACGAAGTCGCTTACCGTTAGCATATGCGTTACGGGGAGCATGACAGCCCCCAGCTTATGGAGCGCAACTGCCGCAAACCAGTATTCGTAATGGCGTTTGAGCACCAGCATCACGCGGCCTCCGCGCCCTATACCGGCGCTTTTGAATACGTTTGCCATTTTATTGCTGTATTTTTTTACGTCGTCAAACGTAAAAACATGCTCCTCGTTTTCCGTATTGCACCAGACAATCGCCCGTTTCTCGGGCTCTCCTTCGGCTATCGCATCAACCACATCATACCCGAAATTAAAATTTTCGGGATAATTCAGCGTCAGCTTTTCAAGGTATCCGCGCTCGTCTACTGTCTCATTGCAGAATCTTTTATATATGCTCATGCCCGCTCCTTAACTACTGCGTCCGCACCGATGCGGCGAAACCGGTCATAGCGCTTGCCGAGAAGATCCGGGTCTTCGGCGAGGCGCGATATCTCCGCGCTCAGCAGCGTGCGTATTCTGTCGTAAAACGGTTTCTGTCCTATCTCTTTTTCCGAGAGTATACGCTCTATTACGCCGAGGCTTTTTGCGTCCTCCGCCGTCAGCTTCATGCTCTCCGCCGCGATCTTTGCTTTGCTCGCATCTTTCCATAAAATACTTGCGCAGCCCTCCGGGGATATTACCGAATACACAGCATTTTGCAGCATCCATACCCGGTCGGCAACCGCAAGTGCGAGCGCGCCGCCGCTTCCCCCCTCACCTACGAGAATCGAGATGATCGGTACGCACAGCGTGGACATCTCCATAAGGTTTTCGGCTATCGCCTGACCCTGCCCGCGCTCTTCGGCGCCGATGCCGCAATAAGCGCCTGACGTATCTACAAGGCAGATCACCGGCCGGCCGAATTTCTCCGCCTGCTTCATAAGGCGGAGCGCTTTGCGGTATCCCTCGGGATTGGGCGCGCCGAAATTGCGGTACGCGCGCTCTTTTGCCGTACGCCCTTTTTCAATAGCAATAACGGTTACACTCTGTCCGTTAAGCCTCGCTATCCCGCCGACTACCGCGGGGTCGTCGCCGTAGCGGCGGTCTCCGTGGAGTTCGATGAAATTGGTAAATATATTGTTTACATAGTCAAGCCCTGTCGGCCTTGAGCCGCTTCGAGCTTGTTTTACTCGTTCATAAGCCGAAATGCCCATACTCTACTCCCGTCCGTGCATCATAAGCAGCTCCGTTAGCATCTTTTTTTGCTCTTTGCGGGGCACTATGATGTCAATAAATCCGTGATTCAACACAAATTCCGATTTCTGAAATTCCTTCGGCAGACTTTTTCTCGTTGTCTGCTCAATGACCCTCACTCCGGCAAAACCGATCAT
>CALXCR010000024.1 GCA_944386855.1 uncultured Oscillospiraceae bacterium | reverse complement strand
TACCACTTCTCGCCGCCCTTGTCAAGTATATTTTTTCCCGACCCACGCCGGTACTCTAACTTCACCCAGGCCGCTTCCCGTGGCATCGCCGCCCCGCTCCCGAGACAGCTCGTTTAATATATCACCTCCGCATCCCCCTTGTCAATACTTTTTTTCCAACTTCGCCGTTTTTTGCTATATAAGCGAAAAAACGCCGCAGTGCGGCGTTTTAAAGCTGCCAAAACGGCGATAAATTAAAGCCGCGACCTCGCTTTTCCTATCAAAAGTACCGCCGGTATGATTACAAACACGATGATCATGCTGCTTATCGGGACGATCCACCGCGAATAAGCTATAAGCTCGAATGAATTTCTCGCCAGCAGCTCTGCGGCGGCGTACGACACCGCAGCTATCGGATACAAAAGCGGCTTGTCATTTTGCACTCTCAATGCAATGCCGCACGTTTTGCGTGCAATTACAAGGAGCAGTGAAAGAAACAGAAAATCGCTCAGCACCCATATGGCCACGACGACCGACTCTATCCTCTCCGCTATGCCGAAAAACGATGCGTTTCGGATCATCACGAAAAACGGGTTCTTATTATGGATGAGATATCCCGCCGACTCTGCGCCTATCGTTACGAACACGATCGCAAACAGCGTGACGCCGAAAAGCAGCGACCATTTGACCGCTGTCTTTTTATCGCCCTCCTTTATCGTAACATTGTCGCCCAGAAACAGAAAAAACGTGTATCCGCCTATTATGTCCATAACGGGCAGCGTCCCCAAAAGCACATTCGGGAGGTCGAGATACGTCACGGGAAGGAGATTCTCCTTTTTCATATCGGCAGCTGACAGCGCGATCGACACAATCAGCACACCCCATATGATAAAAACAAACGCCTGACCTGTCCTCGCAATACTTTTCAGCTGCCCGGATGCGGCAATAACGGCCGCCAAAAGCGTTATAACCATAAAAAATCCGGCGCTGCCGTTGGCGTAGACCGACGAGAGAAGCCGCTCCGCCGCACTGCGCAGCACAAACCCGCAGTACAGCGTAAACCACACGGCAAAAATGCCGATCAATATCCTCCCGGCCGTCCTGCCTATACATTTAAATATAATATCTGAAAGCCCCTCTCCCTCAGCCCTCTTCTCCATCGCTTTTTCAAGCATCAGCACATACAAAGCCCCCAGCAGCATGGAGATGAGCGCCGAGACCCATGATACCCTGCCGGCCAGCTGCACCGCATGCAGAGGCAGAAGCCTTATCGCCGGAGACAGCAGTCCCACCGATGACGCGGCGGCAAGCTGGCGGCGCGTTATTGCATCTTTGTTATCTATGCGCTTCAATTAATTTCCCTCCACCCTCGTCTATCGGATTTGACAGATCATACGTCCGCTCGAGCATTGCGTTTACGTTTATTTCCACCGCGGCGAAGGGGTACGCCTCCTCCCACGGGACTGTCATCTTTGCCGTTTTCACGGGAGCTTTGATCGCGGCATGCTTTTTGATGCCGAGAAAATCCGTATTCATCTGCTGCGACAGACGCACGACGGCCGAAACATTTTCAAGCTCCTGCGACGCCGCCGCCGCGGCGAGGGCACGGCGCGTTTCACTGTCGAGCAGATCTATATCCTCCTCCGCCTCCTCCACGTTGAACCTGCACGTCACCGTGATCTCAAGTCCGGACATCTCCCCGTCGGAAAACATGGGTTTTACATCGGCCGACACATATGAATATTTTAGCACCGTCCTCCCGCCGGACTCGCTCTCTACCGTGATCGTGCCGAGCGACCGCGCACCGAGCAGGACTGACGCGCTGTGTGCAAGTTCCTTTGGAACAAAGCCCGTAAGGCTTCCCTCGTCCAGTACCGCAAGCCCTGCGGGAACGGCCGTCATTCCGTCTCCGCCGCCGCGCTCTATCGCAAGCGCGACGGACGAGCCGTTTTCAGCTATATTCGCACTGACCTCCTCACAGGAGAAAAGTACGCCTTTTCCCGTTTTGCCGATAGTGTCTTCTATGCTTGAAAGCATCTCCGTGACAGACACGCTGTCAGACGAGACCGTCTCTATAAGCTCGGAGGCGTCTCCGCCTTTTACTATAAACATATTTGCTCCGAAGCGTATCTCCGTCGTCCTGAATATATAGTCGAGATACCGCGCGACGCCCTCCGACGCGGCCTGCTCGCCTATTACGACGTGATCTACATGGGAATAAAACGGGCTTGAGGCCGACGGGTCATGCTGTATCGCGTCCAGCGCCTGCGCTATCGTCGGTGCGGTCGCCTTTATTATTCTCGGAGCCGTCTTGTCAAGAGCAGTGCCGCTGCATACCGTTACCGTAACTCCGCTAGGCGAGCTGTCTATGCCGATAGTCTCTATTATCACGAGATTTTCTATCTCACGGTAGTCGTAATACACTGTTGTTCCGCCGCATGAGCAGAACAGCGCACATACAAGCGCCAGCAAAAACATCAAAAGTGACGTCCTTATTATTCTCTGCAAGCTTATCTCCTCCCGCCTTGTGCTGTTTTACTGTCATATGTCTTTCTGTCCGGGCCTCAATTCCGGCTCGCGCTCGAGTTTTACCGTCATGGACGCCCGAAACAGTGCGCGCCGCACATGGCGTCCCCCGCTTCCGGCAAACGGGCTTAAATAGCTTACGCCGAAACTGTCTATCGTGCAGAGATGATACACTAAAAGCGCCGATGCTATCGCAAGGCCGAACATCCCCGCGCCGATCGCCGCAAGCACGAGGAAAAAACGGCATATCCTAAGCGCGGCGCCGAAGTCGCTGCTAGGCATCGTGTAGCCGCATATGCCTGAAAGCGCGACGACGATTACGACGACGGGGGAGACGACCTTTGCCTCTACGGCCGACTGGCCGACGATAAGCGCGCCGATTATGCTGACGGTCTCTCCTATAGGATTCGGCAGCCTAAGTCCCGCCTCCTGTATGAGTTCGAACGCGACGAGCATCGCGATGACCTCCACTGCCGTCGGGAACGGCACGGACTGCTTTGCGTCAATTATTGACTGGATGAGCTTTGCCGGCAGCATCTCCTGATGGTACATGGCCACCGCGACGTAAAACCCGGGCAGCAGCAGCGCTATCGCGGCTGAGACATAGCGCAGCAGCGTCAGCGCCGACGCTATTATGAAATGCGTGGCCTCGTCCTCCGGCACTTTCATAAACTGGGACAGCGTCGCCGGCACCAAATATCCTATAGGTACGCCGTCTATTATCATGCCGACACGCCCCTCAAGCAGATTCAGGCAAAATTTGTCGACGCGCTCTGTAGTTATGATCTGCGGGAACGGGCTTTTCGGCACGTCGACCATATTCTCCTCAAACGCCGCCGTAAGCAGCATTCCCTCGACGTCGAGCGCCTCGATCCTCCGCGCGGCCTCGGAGACGAGCGCCTCATTTGTAAACCCGTCTATATATACCATCACAACGTCTGTCATCGTCTTTTGGCCGACTGTGAACTTTTTGATTTTCAGGTCGGGATTTTTTATCTTTCTGCGTATCTGCATCGTGTTTGTCTTCATGACCTCGACAAACGCGTCCTTTGATCCTTTTATGACCTTTTCCTCTCTCGGCTGGTCTATGCCGCGCTTATCGGGCGAGCGCGTCTCAAACGTCACGGCGCTCTTCTCGTTCTCAAATATCAGCGCGCAGAAGCCGTTGAGCATATCGTTTATTACCTCTTCCGTCACATCCCGCCGCTTCGCCGTGTAGCCGTAAACGACGCCGCCGAGTATACGCGATATTATCTCCGGCTCGCTCGCACTGCCGCAGAAACGCTCCCCGTCCGTCAGGGGGCGTATTATTTCCTCGGCAATAGCCGTGCCTGATACGAGCCCGTCTATATAGCACAGCGTCGCCATCTTCCCGCGCCTGCCTCCGCCGACGCTTATCGGCCTCATATCGAGATCGTAGCAGCCGAAAAACGCCGACGCGATCTCCTTTGACGACACGGGTGTATCAAATCTTTTGTTTTCGCCGGGCATTTTTTGCCTCCTTTTCCGAGACCGCCGTTCAAAAGCCGTCTCCGCCGCCGGAAAACAGCGCATTTTCGGGCGTTTCGCGCGCACAGTCTCCGACGGACACTATATTTTTTCCGCTACCTGCTATTATTGCCGGTAAGCAGGTTTTTATCCGCCGGCACGCACGCAATCCGGCCGCATGCGCAAACCTCACAGGCAACGAGCGCGTGTAAAACCACGGTCGGCAAATACAAGGCGGGGGATGGTTTACATTATGTAAACCATCCCCGTCTGCTGTTTTTATGAGATTTACTATATATTGTATAATATCCGCGTTACGGATAATATACTTTGATTTAAGTCCTTTTTCTCACCGCCTGCGCGGCAACCGAAAAAGACGACAAATATACGATAACGTCTTCGCCGTTATCGTATAATATCCGCAGCGCAGATATTATACTTTATACTT
>CALXCR010000023.1 GCA_944386855.1 uncultured Oscillospiraceae bacterium | reverse complement strand
TACCACTTCTCGCCGCCCTTGTCAAGTATATTTTTTCCCGACCCACGCCGGTACTCTAACTTCACCCAGGCCGCTTCCCGTGGCATCGCCGCCCCGCTCCCGAGACAGCTCGTTTAATATATCACCTTCTTCTCTATATTGTCAACTCCTTTTTTATATTTTTTCCTTTTTAATTTACAGTTTATTAATCAAATTCTTTTAGTTTGATAGTAGAATAAACTCAAACGAGGCAAAGTCGTTTTACCGATATGATTTCTATACCGGCAAAAAAGACCGCCTTATTTAAATACTGTGCCTGATTCTTTATTTCTCCTCACATTTACATTCCTACTTTCTCTCTGGCACAGTTAATTCCCGACCGTCAACGGCGGGATTCCGGCAATACGGTTTCTCCTCCTTATTTCCCGTATTGCCGGAATTTTTTATTTATAAGGTTGAGCCTTGCACGCAGCCATGCTATTATTGTAAACGGGATAACGTATCACCGCAGGATTATGCGGCTATTTAAGCGAGGAGGGCTTCAAATGAACACAAAGCAGAGAGATGCCGCGCTAAAAGCGATGACCGATTGGCTGTCGCATCCGCAGGAACTTGGAAAAGCTCCGAGCAGGATCGAGTGTGTTAAAGAATTCGACCTTCACGGCCTGCATTACTATATATTTAGGTTCAAAAAAAGTTTTTTTGACAAATGGCGGCTTGCCGTCTGCGGCGGATACGAGGAAAACAGCCTTGAACACTGCGGACATATTTTCAGTGAGATGGCCGAGTATAACGACAAGACAGCCGTTGATGACGCAGTAAAAATCGTTGAAAAGATCCGCGCATACTGGATGGAAAGGGCCGCAAAGCAGGACGACTTGAACAGCAGGATAAAAGCAAACTCGGAATTTTGCACGGCGGATACGCTCTCGGCCGAGAGCATCGCGGCGCAGTTTGTGCGTACAGAGTCACTATATTTTCTCACAGTCGGCGAGGTCGACTGTCCAACGGGACAAATCGTTACGGCAGACCCGCTTGCGTATCTGCCGAGCCGGCAGTTTTCGCCGGTATTGGAGTCACCCGTCCCTCCCGGGCGTTACCGCGTCGATGTGTCAATATTCAGAAACGACCTCGTGGGACTTAGAATGTGCACGGCGATGATGCACATCAAAGAGACGCGCGCCGTGAAATACGTCAAGGCAAAAGCGGCCGACGGCACAGACGTCGCGCTGAAAGACGGGACAATAAGCGGTTTTCCCGTGGACGCGGGTATGATGTGCTTCTGCGACGCGCAGGTCGCTGACGAGTACAGGGCGTTTCTTGACAGATGGCATGAAGAAAACCCGGACGAAAATCACTATGACGACTATTTTGCGCCGTTGTTTGCCGACAGTTACAAGAAATTTCCCGCATATCAGCGTCAGGGCGGTGATTTTATAGAGTGGACAAATCCGGACACGGGAAACAGGATGGTGATGATAGCCTCCGGCCTCGGCGACGGATTTTACTGCGCATATTACGGATATGACGATGCAGGGGATATTTGTCAGGTCATCGTGCCTATGGTCGATCCGTCTCTGTTTGAATAGCACGTCGGTTCGTACATCTAAAGCCTCTGTTATCACAGGCAAATCGTCCTCCGGCAATTTGGCGCGCCCTTTACGGCCAATAAACTTTAAAAGTAAATATAAAACAATAAGCATCCGCAAGATCGCGTCTTACGGATGCTTTTCTTTTTATGTCCCGCAACAAAAGCGGGAAATCCCTATCATTCCCATGTCTGCCAGACGTCCGGGCAGTAGCCCGCGGTTGCTTTTTTCCCGTTTCTGACGATGGGAGTTTTTATCAAGTTCTGATTTTCAAAAAGCTTTTCGGCTTTATCCTCGTCATAGGCGAGATATTGCAGTATCTCGGCATCACGGGCCTTTGGGTCGATCATATTATCGAGTCCCACCGCCTGAAGCACGCTGTTAAACTCGCCGCGGCTCATCCCGTATTTGACGATATCTATATCCTGAAATTTTATGCGGCGCTCTTTAAAATACCGCTGCGCCTTTTTCGTATCAAAGCACTTGCTCTTTCCGAATATCTGTATATTCAAGGGCAGTTTACCTCTTTCCAGCCAAAGCAGGCCTTATTTTACACTTCCATGATAACAGGAAGTATCATCGGATTTCTTCGCGTCTTTTTATACAGATAATCCGACAGCCTACCGCGCATCATGGCTTTTATCGTTGTCCAGTCGGATATGCGTTTTGCGTCGCAGTCGTCGAGGACTCGGATTATGACCTCCTTCATCTCCGCGATAAGCTCCTCGGACTCTTTGACATATATGAAACCGCGGCTGATTATATCGGGTCCGGAGACGAGGCTTCCGTCCTCGCCGGACAAACTCACTATGGCGACGAGCATACCGTCCTGTGCAAGATGCTTGCGGTCGCGTAAAACGACGCTTCCGACATCTCCGACGCCGCTTCCGTCTACAAATATCTTTCCGGACGGCACAGTGCCCGTTATCTTCGCGTTTCTGCCGTTCATCTCGATAACGTCGCCGATACCGGCAACTATCACGTTTTTCGGATTTATGCCCATCTCGCGCGCGATCTTGGCATGGAGCATCAGGTGGCGGTGCTCTCCGTGGATCGGTATGAAATACTTCGGCTTTGTAAGCGCAAGTATCATTCTCAATTCTTCCTGACAGGCATGGCCCGAGACATGGAGCGCCGCGGCCTTTTCATAGATGACCTCCGCCCCTTTTGCGTACAGCTCGTTTATAACGTTGTATATGGTCTTTTCGTTTCCCGGGATAGCGGACGCCGAGATTATGATCCTGTCCCCCGGTATCAGTTCGACCTGCTTATGGACCGAGAAAGCCATTCTGTAAAGCGCGCTCATCGCCTCACCCTGACTGCCGGTCGTTATTATAACTATCTCATTTTTAGGCAGGCTTTTAAGTTTTGTGACGTCTACCAAAACGCCCTGCGGCGCTTTTATATACCCGTACTCGACGGCGAGTTTAAGCACGTTTTCCATGCTTCTCCCCGTGACGGCAACCTTTCTGCCGTATTTTGCCGCGCTGTTTATAACTTGCTGTATCCTGTGTACGTTCGACGCAAACGTCGTTACGATTATCCTGTTTTCACAGTCCTTAAAATAGTTGTCAAGGCTTCTTCCCACCTTGCTCTCCGATACGGAGAAGCCTTCGCGCTCGACATTCGTCGACTCGGACAGAAGCGCCAGCACTCCGCGCCGACCGAGCTCCCCGAATCTCACGATGTCGGCCATTTTATCCTCGATCGGTGTTGTGTCTATCTTGAAGTCGCCGGTGTGGACGACCGTTCCGACCGGCGTATTTATGGCAAACGCAACGGCGTCCGGTATGCTGTGGTTTACATGGATAA
Organism: uncultured Oscillospiraceae bacterium; assembly: GCA_944386855.1. GTDB lineage: Bacteria > Bacillota > Clostridia > Oscillospirales > Oscillospiraceae > CALXCR01. Next base: position 28,351 of record CALXCR010000023.1, on the reverse strand, counting down.
ATTCAACACTGAAGCACCCGGCCTTTATCTTTGAGCCGGCCTTTACCGTCACTACCTCCGTCTTGTTTGTAAGCTTGTGCTCGCTCAGCTTCAGCTCGATGAGCCCCGCCGTAAATTTCGTGGCGTACACCGGCACATTGAGTTCGTCTATTATATAAGGTATAGACCCTATATGATCCTCGTGTCCGTGGGTGATGAACATCGCCCTCACCTTGCTCTGATTCTTGTAGAGATACGACGCGTCCGGCACGATAATGTCGACGCCATACATGTCAAAATCGGGAAAACCCATTCCGCAGTCTACCACGATTATATCTTCACCGTACTCGAAAACCGTCATATTTTTGCCGATCTCATCAAGTCCGCCGAGCGATATGATTTTTAGTTTTTCTGCCATTAACTGCATTCTCCTTTCTTCTTGTTGTTATGTAAACTGATTTTGTAAAGTTTTCCCAGACGGCCCGTATTATGGCAATAAACAACCGTCGATCAAAAGTTCCGTTTTTAAAAGCTGTTCCGTCCTGCCTTTAAATAACTTCTGACCGCCATATTCATTTTCGCCTTGGGAAAATATTATAAAGTACTTCCGTACAATAGTCCTGTTTAAACAGCGCCGCGCATATATAACTGCCGCGCGCCGGCGCGTATTCTTAATTCATTATATCCTGATACTTCCACTTTTATCAAGCTTTTATTTAAAGTTATATCTCCATTCTGCCCTCAAGAGCACGCAGAAGCGTAGCATCGTCGGCAAATTCGAGGTTTCCTCCGACGGGTATGCCGTAAGCGAGCCTTGTGACCTTGACGCCGAACGGCCTTATGAGACTTGAGATATATTTTGCCGTCGTCTCACCCTCGGTATCGGGATTTGTCGCCATAATCACCTCTTCGACACCGCCGGAAGCTATGCGGTCGACCAGTTCCTTGATCTTTATATCGTCAGGACCTATATGGTTCATAGGCGAGATAACCCCGTGCAGGACATGATATCTGCCGTCAAATTCGTGCGTACGCTCTATCGCAATGACGTCCTTCGGATCTGTTACAACACATATTATGCTCTCGTCGCGGCGCGGGTTTGCGCAGACGGCACAGACTTCCCCGTCCGTAAGGTTCTGGCATATATGGCAAAAGTGCATCTTCCCCTTCGCCTCAACTATGGCGTCTGCAAACGCCTTTGCGTCCTCATCCGGCAGAGACAGCACATAAAAAGCGAGCCTCTGGGCCGTTTTTGTACCTATTCCGGGCAGGGATGCAAATTTATCTATAAGATTTTCCAACGAGGGAGGAAAAACACTCATTTCAAATTACCCTTCCTATCATCTTTCACCCTTCAGCTCTCTTATGCGCGCCGCACGGTCGGCTGCCCTGAAAACGTCACTTCCGGCGACAAGCACATTTGCTCCGGCATTGATGCACAGCTTTGCCGTCTCGGGGTTTACGCCGCCGTCGACCTCAAGCTCGCATCCGGGATTCATCTTGTCTATCATCTTTCGCACAGCGGCGACCTTGTACATCTGATCCGCCATAAAGCTCTGCCCGCCAAAGCCCGGTTCCACCGTCATAACGACTACCATATCGAGTTGTCTTATGTACGGCAGCACGACCTCCGCCGGGGTTTTCGGCTTAAGCGCAAGTCCGGCCTTTTTGCCGCAGTTTTTGGCCGTTTCTATCGCCTCTATGATATTCTGCGGCTGGTCCGCCTCTACATGGGAAACTATTATGTCGGCTCCGGCGTCTGCAAACGCCTTTATATAGCGCACAGGCCTTTCTATCATGAGGTGCACGTCCAAAACGGCGTCCGTACACGATCTGATCGATTTCAGTACGGGAATACCGACCGATATATTCGGCACAAAAAGGCCGTCCATCACATCAAAATGCAGGTAATCTGCCGTTTTTACAGTTTTTATGTCGTCTGCCAGCCTTGAAAAATCGGCCGATAGCAGAGATGGAGCAATTTTTATCATGGTTTTTCCCTCTAATAGTTAATACACCGCATTTTCCGTATAGACAGTGCCGCCGTGGCTTTGACGCCGGCACACACCTGATTGATCGCACCGGCATAGTATAAATCAGCGGCCGGCGCGCCGCCTGCTTTTATATAGGGGCTGGCCGAGGCTTTTTCCCTCGTGCCGGCCCCAGCGTGTTTATACTATATACTATTTCACACTGCGCGGCGGACACTATACCTTGTGTCCGTCGTTTTCCCTTTGTTATAATATATTTCACATATGCTTAATGTCAAGTATATTCTTGACATTATATTGATTAAATAATAAAATGAATTTCGTGGGTTGATATACAATTTATACCTAAAAACGGTGATTTTATTGATTGAAATAAGGAAAAAATCTATTATACCTATTTATATTGCGGCCGCTGTATGGCTTATATACTGCTGCTTTTTCCCGCTGTACCGGACCGTTCACTTTGTACTGCTGATCGCGCTGTCGCTAGCCTCATATCTTATCTCGGCAAAGCTTATCCCGGACAAGATCGAGTATGTTGAAAAACCGGAAGAGCCCGTCTCGACCGGGGACGAGCAGATCGACGCTCTTTATAACGAGGGACGCGAAGCCGTCGCGGAGATGCGCCGCCTCAAAGACTCCATAAAAGAGCCGGAAATACAGGAAAAAATCGGGCGTATCATAGACGTTACGGTGAAGATATTTGACGACCTTTTAAGCGATCCGTCAGACTACAGCAAAATAAAGCGTTTCTCGTCGTACTATCTGCCCACTACGCTGAAGCTCTTAAACTCTTATGAACATCTCAGCGCGCAGGGTATAGACGGCGAAAACATAAGCACGTCACTTGAAAAAATAAGCGGCATTTTAGATGCGGCCACGGCCGCTTACGAAAAGCTGCTGGACTCACTGTTTGCCAAGCAGGCTCTCGACATTGAGACGGATATCACCGTCATGGAATCCATGCTGAAGCGCGAGGGTCTCTCAGGAAATGATTTTTAATTGAAAGGAAGTATTCAAATGCCAGATAATAACGAATTCATCCCTAATCTCACGCTTGATCCCAACGGCGAAGCCGCTGCTGCGGCAGTTCAGGCCGAAGCCCCCACGCTTCAGGATACGCTGCAGGCGGAAGCGTCCCGTCTCTCCGAAGCGGAACAGAAGGCAGTCGACGATTTTGCGCAGAAGATCGATATAACCGACACTAACGCCGTTTTGCAGTACGGCGCCGCCGCCCAGAAAAATATATCCGATTTCTCGACCGATACGCTAAACGCCGTAAGGACTAAGGACATGGGTGAGGTCGGAGGAATGCTCGCCGATCTCGTCGTCGAGCTCAAGGGCTTTGATTACGACGAGGATGAAAAGCGCGGCTTTTTGGGGCTTTTCAAAAAGGCATCGAATCAGATAGCGTCGCTCAAAGCGCAGTATGACAAGGCGTCCGTAAATGTCGACAAGATCGTCGGCGCTCTTGAGCAGCATCAGGTGACGCTTCTCAAGGATATCGCCATGCTCGATAAGATGTACGATATGAACCAGAATTATTTTAAGGAGCTTACAATGTACATTCTCGCAGGCAGGGCGTGCATTGAAAAGGCGAAAAATGAGACTCTTCCCGCCATGCAGCAGAAAGCGCGCAAATCCGGCCTTCCGGAGGATGCTCAGGCGGCAAACGATTTTGCAAATATGATAAACCGCTTTGAGAAAAAACTCTATGACCTCGAGCTCACGCGGACTATCTCCGTTCAAATGGCGCCGCAGATCCGTCTTATACAGAACAACGACAGCCTGATGGTCGAAAAGATCCAGACGTCGATTGTAAATACCATCCCGCTTTGGAAAAGCCAGATGGTCCTCGCGCTCGGTCTTCATCATTCGCAGCAGGCGATGCAGGCTCAGAGAGAGGTAAACGACCTCACAAACGAGCTTTTGAAGAAAAACGCCGAGAAACTGAAACAGGGCTCTATCGACGTCGCCCGCGAATCGGAACGCGGCATAGTCGACATTGAAACGCTTAAGGCGACGAACCAGTCGCTTATCGAGACGCTTGAAGAAGTGCAGAACATACAGGCCGAGGGCAGGCAGAAGCGTCAGGAGGCGGAAGTCGAGCTCGGCCGCATTGAGGACGAGCTTAAGCAGAAGCTTCTCGAGATCAACAGCTGACGTAACGTATGATGACCTTTTTTAAAACTCGCCGCGGCGCTGTATGCGTGCTGGTCTTAGTAGTGATTTTTGCGACTGTGCTCGGTGTAAACCGTTCTCTCGCTTCCCTTTCAAGCGACATAGAGGATATGTTCTATAACGGGGTCGACGGCGAAACGCCGATCGAGACGTACATTGAAAACCGTATAAACGCCTCCAAAATGATCGTGCTCATCGCCGACAATTATCCCGAGCTCAAGCCTCTGCGCGACGAGCTATATGACGCATATAATAATCTATATGAGGCGGACGGCATCGGCGCAAAATATTCCGCAAATGAACGTTTGCAGGCTGCATTTGAGGCGCTTTACGAGGCGCTTATCGAAACGGACACCTTGAGCACACGTCACTATGAAGACGCGTCCTCATACGCCGACACGATAAACAACACGCTCGACAAAATACGCAGAAGCTCGTATAACGATAAGGTGGACGAATACGAAACTGTTGTATCGTCACTGCCGGTATCGCTTTTCAGGCTTGTAATTTTTGCAGATGCGCCTGAACGCTTTGCATAGGTTATACATGGAGGTGCGCAATGAAAAAACGCATTTTTGCGCTGATTTCTCTTTTCGCCGTCGTTGCGGCGGTTCTCGTCTTTCCCGCATCGGCTGTCGTTGAACAGAGCGAGGAATTTTATGTAAATGACTCAGCCGGGGTTTTATCGCCGTCGGTCGAGCAGTCTATAATAGACGCAAACGGCGCTTTGGAGCAGTATTGCCGCGGTGCGCAGATAGTTGTTGTGACCGTCGACTACTCCGACGGACTCTACTCCGACGAGTACGCCAACAAGCTGTTTTATGACTGGGGCGTCGGCGACGCGACGGAAAATAACGGCATGCTTCTCCTTCTCATAATCGAGGAGGGCAAGGGCTGGCTCGCTACGGGCGACGGTATTGACGGGGCTTTTACCGACGATCTGGCAAACGAATATCTTGACGAGTATTTATGGGACGATTTTGACCGCGGTGATTATGACGCTGCCGTATCATCTCTTTTCCCCCGGCTTTTGGAGTGGTATCAGGACTATTACGGCGTCAATTTATGGGCCGATGACGGTGCTTCCGGCGGTGATATCGGTTTTGAAGAACCTGAAACAAGCCGCGGCGGATTTTTAAGCGGTGTTGCGGCCGTTTTTAGATTTATTTTCGTCAACCTGTGGATTATACTCGTAATAGTTATCATTGTCGCAGCCATAGTGGCATCTGACAGGCGCAGATACTATTCGTACTACACGCATATCGGAATGCCCCCTCCGATCAGATATCGTCCGTGGTTCATCTGGGGTCGATCGCGGCCTTATAGATCGTGGCGTCCGCCGCGTTCTCCGCGCCCGCCGCGCGGACCGGGCGGTTTTGGCGGCAATTTCCGCAATCCGCCACGCGGCAGCGGCGGCGGTGGCCGTCCCGGCGGAGGTGGCGGCGGCCGAAGCGGCAGGCCTTCTTCCGGAAGCAGCTCATCGAGACGCTCGGGCGGCGGCTTCGGCGGTTTCAGCGGCGGCGGGTTTGGCGGCTTCCGAGGTGGAGGCGGCAGTTTCCGCGGCGGAGGAGGTCGCTCCGGCGGAGGTGGCGGCGGCCGGAGATAAGGATTCTGTTGGAATATGATCGTTTGAATATCATAAGGGAGTTTCCCTTTTTACGGGAAACTCCCTTGTTTCTTATATAAACGCGGTGCTTTGCCGCTGTATCAAGTTTGGAGGTATAACATGAAAACAGCGCTTATAACGGGTGCTTCAAAAGGCATAGGCGCAGCCTGTGCCAGGGAACTTTCGGCCGGCGGATACCGTGTTGTCATAAATTATCTGACAGACAAAGCCTCCGCCGAAAAGCTTGCCCGCGAGCTTGGCGGCATCGCCATACACGCTGATGTGTCCGACCGAAGACAGGTAGACGATATGTTTTCTATTGCGGGCGGCGTCGACGTGCTTGTATGCAACGCGGGCATCGCGATGCAGAAGCTCTTTTCGGACACAAGCGGAGAGGATTGGGCGCAAATTTTCGCCGTGAACTCCACCGGCGTTTTCAACTGCTGCCAGGCTGCGCTTGGGCACATGATACATCAAAAATACGGCCGGATAATAACGGTCTCGTCGGTCTGGGGTATCACGGGCGCATCGTGTGAGGTGGCCTATTCTGCGTCAAAAGCCGCTGTTATCGGCTTTTCAAAGGCCCTTGCAAAAGAACTAGGGCCGTCCGGCATCACTGTAAACTGTGTCGCTCCCGGCGTTATAGACACATCGATGAACGCGGAGCTTTCCGCCGTTACAGTCAAGGCGCTTAAAGAGGAAACGCCGCTCGGCAGGATCGGAACTCCGCGCGACGTGGCGTCGCTTGTGAGCTTTCTCGCCTCGGATAAGGCGGATTTCATAACGGGTCAGGTCATAAGCCCAAACGGCGGGTTTTTGATATAACACGCGGCTTGGCGCAAAATTATTGCAATCCTGCGGGAATAGAACGGGTAAAACCATGAAAACGCCGGATTCTTGCCGGTTAGTCTCACGATTTGCCTTTAGCGCGGCCCAAAATGCAAAATAAAATAAAACGCGGGGGGACTTCAATCCTCCCGCGTTTTTCACCATGTCTCAAACTAGTATACGCGCTATATTATCTCCTCCGGCTCAGGTATGATATCGGTTTCTCCCTCAATGTCCGCTATATCGGAGTCAGCGTTCGCCATTTCATGCTCTGCCGTTTTGTTCACTTTTCTAAGGAACACAAAGAACATCGGCGCCGCTATGATAAACGATGCAACATCAGCCGCCGCGCGTGAATACGCAAGACCGTCTACACCGAACAGCCACGACAGGATATATACGCACGGTATCAGACAGATAAGCGACCTTGAAAGGCCGAGTATCGCCGAATTGAACGCTTTTCCGAGCGCCTGGAAAAATCCGCTGGCGAGCATGACCCACATATGCAGCGGGAGCACCGCGCACTGCGACCTCAGCACCGTAACGCCCATCTCGAGCGTATCGGTATTGCCGTCTGTTACAAACATCCCTATAAGCGGGTATGCCGCTATCGACAGTATTACGCCGACGACGGCCGCGGCCGCACCGCCCGCTATAACGGTAAATTTAAGCGCCTGCATCGTCCTCTTATACGCCTTGGCGCCCCAGCAGTATCCGGCGACAGGCTGGAAGCCCTGTGAAAAGCCAATTATAGCGGAGGCAAGCAATCTCATGCTCTTGTTTCCGACAGACATTGCGGCAAGCGCATAGTCGCCGTACCCGCCGGCGATATTGTTTGTTATCGTTGATGATATGCTCATCATCGACGACCGCAGAAATGTCGGTATACCCATACGCAGAACTTCCTGCATAAGCTCCCACTTAGGAGTAAACAGTTTTAGATTTAGTGATATAAGGCTTCTCTTCCTCAAAAACGGCATGAGCAGTATCAAAAAGCTTATGAATTTTGAGATCGCCGTCGCAAGAGCCGCGCCCGCAACCTCCATGCCGAAATTATTTATAAATATCGGGTCGAGGACTACGTTTATTATACATCCGCTGACAGTACCCCACATGGAGAACTTTGTGCTGCCCTCTGAACGCAGGATCTGTCCCAGAACCATAACTGCTGTCGTTATAGGCGCCGCCGCCAGTATGTACGTCGCGTAGTCTATCGAATACGGCTTCGACGTCCTTGTTGCACCGAGCAGGTCGACAAGCGGATCCATAAATATATATCCCGCAATCGCCATCGCGAGGCCGCACAGCATCGCGTAAACAAGCGTCGTTATAGCAACGCGCGACGCCTGCTCATCTTTTTTCGCGCCGAGCAGCCTTGATATATAGCTTGAACAGCCCGCGCCGAACCCTATGGCTACCGAGTCCAGAAAGTGCAGAAGCGAGTCGTTTATGCCGACCGCCGCAGTCGCAGCAGTACCCAGCTGACTTACAAAATATGTATCAGCCATGTTGTAGAACGATGATACGAGCTGCGAAATAATCATCGGCAGCGCTATCGTTGGGATGACCTTATACATTGGGTCTTCCAGCATCATTTTATGCGTGGATTCACGCCTGTCTATTGCAGCCAAGATAAATCCTCCTCTTTATAACCGTTTTCATTTTTCTCCGCTTTTTCATCTGTTGATACTCTCAACGGTTATTTTAGCACGGCTTTTACTATTTTTCAATATTATATTTTGCAAAATACAAAAAGACAGAGGAATTAACAAATCTCCTCTGTCTTTTTTGTGTAATATGCACTAATATTGACTTCTAATTACTGCGCTTTCTGTTTGCCTGTCCCATCAATCGTATAGTCGTCCTTGATGATGAGATCATATATTGTCGTAAACTCGTAGCCGTCTCCGATAAGTTTTTCAAATAAATCCGGCAACGCAGCCGGAGTACCCTCTCCGGCATTGTGGCATAGGATTATCGAACCCGACGTCGTTTTGGACGTTATACGGTCATAAATATCAGATGATGTGATGCCCTCCTGCCAGTCGAGGCTGTCGACATCCCACTGGATCGGTTCCATACCGAGCGAGCGCACGGCTTCAATTACCGTGTTGTTGTACGACCCGTACGGCAGACGGATGAGCGCCGGCCTCACGCCTGTTATAGCTTCGATTTTGTCGTTGCACGTCTCTATCTCCTCGATAATTTCAGCAGTTGACAGTGTTGCGAGATCCGCATGGGTGTTTGAGTGGTTCATCACGTCGTGACCCGCCGCCGCAATCTTTTCCACCATCTCCGGGAACTCGTCTACCCATCTTCCGACGAGGAAGAACGTTGCCTTAACGTTATATTCATCAAGTATCGCGAGAATGTTTTCCGTCTGGTCGGCTCCCCACGCCGCATCAAAGCTTATGGCGCACTTTTTCTCGCTTGTCTCGACATTGTATATAGGCAGCAGCCTATCTCCGCTCGGGTGATATGTCCCAACAGGGCGGCGGCTCTCTGTCATAGTCTGCGTATCGCTCGAATCGGCCGAGCTGTCCTGTGTGTCGCTTGACGAGGTGTCAGAACTGTCAGGCGAGTCGCTTGACGCCTGCTGATCACCGTCAGACGTGCTTACCGAGATATCAGAACTGTCCTGCGGTTCAAGCCCGCTTGTCACGCTGCTCGGATCTTCGCCTGACACCATATCGTCCGCCGTGTCGCTGCGGTCAGTGACTGCAAAGATGACTACCGCCCCAAGCGCTATCACAAGAGCCGAAGCGGCTACTATTGTCAATAATTTTTTCATTTGTCGATACCCTCCGTTTTCTGTCGTACATATTGTATCATGTCTTGTTTTTAATTTAAAGCCAATTTAAAACGATTTTATCAGTTTTAAACGACGCCTTGTCTATATATTCTGCCCTTCCCGCTTAAAATATAAACTTTTCAGCTTTATTTGGCGTTTTTCTTGTTCTCACAGTAGCCGAGCATCCGCCTTCCGAGAAACTATACCTGCGTTTTGTCTGTCCCGCCGCCGTGCATTTTTCATATTTTTTCCGTATTTTTTACATAGTAAAATCCGCGTCTTATTTTTTGACGGCATCTGCAGCATGAAAGTTCCGCTTTTTTCTGTACATGCCTGTCATTATATCATACCTGCAAAGCAGGTATGATATAATTTTCGTTTTTTCGGTTGTCCGCTTGGCGGACGAGAAAAAGGACTTAAATTCTAAATAAAATATCCGGTCAGCGGATATTTTTTTTAAAACCCGTCATATGATATTTATAGCGGCATGTTCGGCGGCGGCCGGCCGCTATCATGCGTAAATGCAGGCATCGTTTCCGGCCGCCGCTGTCCTTGACGAAAAATGTAAAAAAGCGTATTATTGACTCAGCAAAACAAAGGAGGATTTTTAACGTGAAAAAAATCATCGCGTTGCTAATTTCGGTGACCATGCTTTTGGCGTTTGCCGCCTGCGGAAGCGGTGACGAATCTTCGTCCGACGCCGGGATGTCCACGACGGAAAACAGCTCTACTTCGTCCGTATCCGAGGAAGAGCCGCTCTCCCCGCCGCCCGCACCGTATACAAACCCGCTTACAGGCGAGGGATGCTATACCGATATATCGGCAAACCGCCCTTATGTTATAATGTTAAACACGATAAAACAGGCGCTGCCGCAGTCCGGCAACTCGCAGGCCGACCTGTATTATGAGATGGTCGAAGAAGGCGGCATAACCCGCGTCATGGGCGTTTATCAGGATATCAGCGACGTCGGCATACTCGGCTCGATCCGCTCGACGCGGCAGTACTATGTGCAGCTTACGCTTGCGCTCGACGGGTTTCTTGTACATGCCGGCGGAAGCCGCGAAGGGCTTGACGAGATAACAAATCTCGGGCTGCGGACAGTCAACGCGCTCGGCGCTGCCGGCGGTATTTTCTACCGCGATCAAACGCGTCTCAACTCGGGATTTGCGCTTGAACACACAATGTTTGTGACGTCGGACGATCTTCAGGACTGGGTGGACAACACATCGGGTTATCGCACGGAGCATGAGGACGGATACGCCGACAGCCACTCGCACAAGTTCGTCGAGGACGGCACGCCTGACGGCGGTGAACAGGCCGACGTCATAACCGTACCGTTTTCCGGATACAAAAATACTGTGTTTACATATGACGACGCCACCGGCAAATACGACGTGAGCATGTTCGACTCCGCATATATAGATGAGCAGAACGGCGAACAGGTAAGCGTCACAAACGTGCTAATACTGAATACCGAGATATATACAAAGGCAAATTCGCGTATGAGCATTGCGATCACAGGCTCTGGCGAGGGATATTACGCCTGCGGCGGTGAGATAATACCGATAACATGGTCAAAGGCCAATTACTCCGATATGTACACGCTTACAACGGCGGACGGCGATGAGCTCGAGTTCGGCGTCGGCAAAACGTATATCTGCATCATCGGCCTCGACAACAGTATAACCGTCGAATAGTAAATCCATCAAGTCAAAGCTCCTCCGAACATATGTTCGGAGGAGCTTTTTTCACGCGGGTTTTAGCCGCATGTTTTAAGAAATGCAAATATTTTTCCAGACGGAGGCGGTTTGCCCCGCCCCTAACATCTTAATCAAACTTTATCGTCAGCGGCTCGTTTCCCGAGTGGCGCACCAAGCGGCTGTTTATGTCCCCGTCCACGCTGTGTGCAAACTGTCCGGCGTATATGAGCCCCGTGTCATCGTATACAGACACATATATATTAAGAGCCCCGCCCCAGTACGAATCGGCGCTCGGTGCGACGACGAGGCGCTCCCCGTCATACGCCGTGATAAGTTCGCTGTAAGTATAACCCCATATCGTCTCATCCTCGGCAAGCGAGCCTGTAAACTCGATTTCAAACTCGCCGGGGCTCTTTTCGGTAAGCAGTGCAAAATCCCCGTTTTGCAGATAAATGAGAGTGTATCCCTCACACACCTGCATATCCCAGTACTGCGTATCACCGGCCGGCAAAAGTTCAAGCTCCTGTATTTTTTCATGCGTATCGGGGTTCATCGTCACGAGTTTGCAGGCATTTTCCTCCATCACGACTGTCATTATACTGTTTTCTTCGTAATCCCAGCGCAGATCGACAGCCGTCTGCCCCTCGGGGAGCTCAAGCGCCGTCGCTATGTTTTCAAATTCCGGCTCTATCATCGTGACAAGCTCCGTCCGTGTCCCGTACGTCACCGTCTCCTCCGTCTGATGGAACGGCAGATACTACACGCCGTACTTAAGGTCGCCGCTCTCCATCCTTCCGGCTTCATAGTTATCGTAGACAGACAGTATGAAATACGCCCCGTTTTCCGTGACAACGCCGGCACTTTCGACGTACAGATAAAAATCGCCGCTGTCAGCCTCTATTTCATACACGGAGTCTCCGAATTTTGACACCGTTACGGTCATCCTGTGATCGTCTCTTACGGGTATTTTGAAAATCTCAGCAACCTTCTCCTGTGCGGCTTCGTAATCGGCCGTGCCGCTTTCAGCGCTGAAATCAAAATCGAATGTCAGCGGATAGTAGTCGTAATAGTCCTTCACATATACGGTCTCGGTATGCGTCTCGTTCTCCGGCGTGCGGCTCGCGACATCGAGTATGGGCAGATCGAGGACGTCAGTCATTGTATCTTCAATATGTCCAAGGAGGTCGTCCCCGCTCATACCTATCGAAAACGACGGGACAGTCACATGCACCCCGTACGGCGTGTAATTTCCTCTTGTAACCCTGTTATGCCCCCCGCCTTGGTGAAACTCAAACCTCGTGTTTGTCTCAAGCTCGTCACCTATGGCTATGTCCGTATACCAGAACAATTTGTTGCTGTACTGGACGTTATAGCCGATCGTAATGCCTTTTGCGGCGTCGAGGCTGCCGCGGAGCGTAGTCTCCGTTATATCTACGCTCTCCCGCTCGGCGTTTACCTGCATATGGGCAACTATCGGCACGGGAAGCGCAATTATTAAAAGCACAAGCACTAGTATCAGGCTTTTACGCATATGGTCATCTCTCCCCTCTTTGCCCGCGTTTTCGTCGCGGGCCGCATCGCGCCGTTTTCACAACCGCACACAGTATATTTCTACAGTGTATGGCCGTGTACGGCGCATCACTTATAAATGCGTGCCGCAGGCGGCTATTCCTCATCGTCCGTAAGGTCTGAAAGGGCGCGGCTCACGCGGTCGGCCCTGTAATGATACGTCTCCTTGACGTAGCCCATAAGGTCGCGCCCCTCCTCCTGAAGCTCGAGCATCGAGACGTCTCCCACGATGCTCCCGGCTCTTATCAGTACGGCGCGGCTTATAAAGTTTTCGACCTCTTCAAGCAGATGAGTGGACAGTATAACGGTCTCTGTCGGCTCTAATATACCGAGCAGGACTTTATAAAAGTCCTCCCTGTTAAACACGTCGTTTCCGGCGAATGGTTCGTCCATCAGGATATAGTCGGCACCCTGACTGAGTGCGAGTATGACCTCGAACTGGTTTTTCTGCCCTGTTGAAAGGCTTTGCGCCTTTTTGTTCATCGGGAGATCGAAAAACTCCATCAGCCCGTTAAATCGCCTGTCGCTGAATTTAGGGAAATGCAGCTTATAAAACTCTCTGTGCATTTTCGGCGAGAGCTCTGGAAAAAACGAGTGTTCAGTCGTGGCGAACGACAGCCGCGCTATATTTTTCGTCGTTATCGGCTCGCCGTCGAGCGTTATACTGCCGCTGTATTTTAAAAGTCCGAGAATGCACTTTAAAAGCGTCGTTTTTCCGGCGCCGTTTTCTCCGAACAGGCCTACTATCTCACCCTGAGGCAGTGTAAGGTCGACGTCCGATAGCGCCTTTTTTCCGAATCCGTATCTTTTGCTTACGTCTTTTATCTCAATCATTGTCCGTTCCTCCTCCGCTACCAAGCGTATTCGATAAGTCCGGAGTCCCATATTTTACGCCACTGATCCGGCGATATGCACTCGTCCGGCGTGAACAGCATATATATTCCGAAATACACCAGCATAACTAAAAACGCCGCCAATGCGCTTGCAAGTATCGTTACAAGCGGGATTGTGAGACAGCGTCTCCACAGATCCCACCTGTCCGGCAGACGCCGCATTGTATACATGCTCCGGCTTCCGCCGTGGTAATGATATATATAATAATATGCCGCGAGGCCGAGCATGAAAATCGCCGTTACCGCAAAGCCCATTAAATACCCGCCGAGTATCGAGGCGAAATCCGGCATCATGGCGCCGGGGATCAGTACGCGCACCCTGTGCTCCACCATATACAGCGAGTTTCGCGCGTGCAGATATGAAAAAGCGAATCCCATACTGTAGACCGCGCTGACGCCGAGAAATACGGCGGAATGTTTAAACGCCCGTTTCGAATCTATCCCGAGAGGGACATATTTTGAAAGATCAAGCTTCATTTTCGTCCCTCCTCCTGAACACACAGTAAGCGGAAGCCCCGCTTATTATGAGCGAAAGTATTATTACGAGCATATCGTTTGTAAAAGCGCCCGTCTGAGCCTTAAAGCCGACGATAGCAATCGCGGCTAAGAGGATCAAATTGAAATCACGTGCATCGCGGCGCATTTTGTACGAAAAAACCGCGATAGTTTCACCGAGCGCGAGTATGAGCACGATGTTTCTAACATATCTCGTCGTCTCGAACACGGGCAGAAGGCTGTGCAGAAAGCCGTCGTCCGCAAAGGCAATGAATATCGACATGCCGCTTGTGTACTCCGGACTCATGTACTGCATATACAGCTTTGAAAAGCCGAACACTATCGCGATCTGAAGCGCCCAGAGGACAAACAGCACCGCCGCATTGTATACGGCCCACAAATGGACCGTGACCGACTCTTTTACCGACAGCCGCTGTATCGTATAGCGCACCCTGCTGCCTAAAAACTCGCAGCCAGTAGCCGCCAGTATGAAGCACACAAACAAAAACGCCGTCCCGAATATCAGCGGCACTTTAGCCGACGCAAACATCTCCGATATGCTGTAAATGACCGAGCCGCTACGTATTTTCTCCAGATTATAGTAGAGCAGCGCACTCTCCGCTGCGGCCATAACGGCCATTATCGCCGCGATATGATATATCGAGGTCCGCGCCGCAAGCATCAGTACAGATAGGTTCTTTTTCATTGTTCTCCTCCTCACCTTTTGTCTCTTCCCTTATGCACCCAGTTTAATTATTCGGAAAGCGTTTACTCCTGCCAGTATTTGTCTATCAGCGCAACAGCCTCCACCTTTGTAATGCCTAAAGCCTGCATGGATTTGACCGCCGCGACGGCGTCCTCCTCCATGATGCTCTTTCTAATTTCCGCAACGCGTTCTTCATCGGCGGCGATGCAGCTTTTTGCGCCGGAGCGCGACTCTATCAGGTTTTCCTCCTCGAGCATATGGTATGCTTTCTGCACCGTATTCGGATTTACTCCAAGAAGCGACGCGAGCATCCTGCGCGACGGTATCTCCTCCTGGTTTTTTATAACGCCGGCAGCTATGCCGCGCTTTATATAGCGTATTATCTGCATATATATCGGACTTTTATCATCGATTACAAATCCGTCGAAGGAAACCATATGCGTCACCTGCCTTTCGTTTGCCCAAAAGTGTATCACTCAAATAGTACACTTTGTAAGTGTATTATATCTATAATACGCTTTGCTGTCAATAGGTATATTGAAAGTTTTTAAAAATAAAAAACCGCAGCCGATATTCGGCTGCGGTCGCGTAACCGCTCTATATTTGATTATTTCCCGGCGAGGGCTCTCTCGAGCCACACCGTCGCCACGTCTATCGCGGCATACAGGCTGTCTTTTTCCGCTTTTTTTACGACGCGGTCTCTCGTCTTGATCTCCGGATCGGTGAGCTGAAGCTGGACAGTGACCTTTGTTGCGATGTCGAGATCGTCGACCTTTTTCGTCTCGTTTATCATGAGCATGATGATGTATTTATCATTCATGTCGCCGTAATATATCAGATTGTCCTTTCTCATCAGCGGATGACCCTTATATTCAAGCGTTTCCTTTTTTTTGGCCATTTAAGAAACCTCCTATGTATTTCAGATACGCACACCGGCGCGGCAGACGCCTTTGCGGGCGCAGGTATGCGTTTTTTAGCGCCTACTCTTGTCCGTCGCCGTCAAGGTAGCTTACAAGCAGCTCCTGAAGAAGTTCATCTCTGTCGAGGCGGCATATGAGAGAACGTGCGTTATTATAATTTGTGATGTATGTCGGATCTTCGGACAGGATATACCCAACGAGCTGGTTTATCGGGTTATAGCCCTTAACCTTCAGCGAGTTGTACACAGACGTAAGGATTTCTTTCGTCTCGGCGTGTTTATCTACTATATTAAATTTCCTTGTAAAATCCTGCATTTTTTACCTCCTGACTGACCATGTCCTCACTCGCTCTGCAATACCGTTATAAACAGTATTACCATTCTATTCATAATATTATATCAAAATTTTCGTATCTGTAAAGATAATTCGCAATCAATTTACAGCTTTTTATTAAATTTCCCACCGCTTGAGCGGTGGGAAATCTCGGTTATACGGTTTTTGAAAACTTCTGCTTTGCCTGCATTATCTTCTGCTGCGGCGCAGCCTCCACCTGATACCAGCCGTGCGACTGGAGGCAGTTAAACAGATCGGCCTGGATCGCGTGCTCGTCGTCCAAGATGTTAAGCATTGCATTTCTGAGCTGCTGGCTTGTACACTCACCGGCAAAGGTGTTGTAACTGTCCGTGATCTGCTTCTGGCTTATAAGCGAATCCTGAAGGATATCCTTTTCCGTCATTATATTTGCACACTGCTGCGGATTTGACATTTTCTCTTCCTCCTTACTGTAAAAACGATACAAGCGTATTGTAGTGGTTTCTGTGTTTGTCGGCGATGCTGTTAAACTCCTGCTGGATGCTCACATTATTGCACAGGCACGCCATGGCCTCGTATTTTTTTACAAGCGTTTCCTCGTGCGATATCTGGTCTTCCAGTGCTGTCAGTTCTTTTGACGTCAGGTTTGCCATTTGTTTTACCTCCATTTTTGATTTCAGTTATATTATTGCACGTTTCTCCGCGTTTTATTTACGCTCCCGCTTGCTTTTTATTTTCGGGTATGCTATATTGTGCAGAACAGTCCGCAAATGACGGTTTTTAAAAACCGGAGGCAGATCAAAGCATTTACACGGAGTAAAAGTCTGAAAGAAAAATCTTCAAACTTGTAATTTGATACGCCGTTTTTCTCGCCTCTATCGCGGCAACCGAAAACCATGGCATTTTATGACCATCTTTTTCACTGGTCGTTGATGCCTTTCGGCGCAGAGGAAAGGAATGGTAATAAAAATGAAAGAAAACAAATACGATAATGAGCTGTTTTTTAAAAAATACGGAGAAATGGAACGCTCGAAAAAGGGCTTGGCCGGATCTGGGGAATGGCATGAGCTTCAAAAGCTCATGCCGGATTTTCACGGCAAGACCGTACTTGATCTCGGGTGCGGATACGGCTGGCACTGTAAATACGCCGCCGAAAACGGCGCGCGGCACGTCACTGGGACTGATATCTCGGGCAAAATGCTCCAAGTCGCAGTCCGGCGAAACGGCGGCGACCGCATCGAGTACCGCACCGCCGCCATGGAGGATCTTACCTTTCCCGAAGAGACATTCGACGTCATACTTAGCTCTCTTGCGTTTCACTATGTAAAAGATTTTGAGCCGCTTGTAAAGAACATCTGCATGTGGCTTAAAACAGGCGGGGATTTTGTCTTTTCCGTTGAGCATCCGGTCTTTACATCATCCGGGCCGCAGGACTGGTATTATGACGGCGATGGCAACATACTGCATTTCCCCGTCGACAATTACTATTATGAGGGCGCTCGTGACGCCGTATTTTTAGGTGAACACGTCATAAAATATCACAGGACGCTTACGACCTACTTAAACACGCTGCTTGAAAACGGCTTTGAGCTTCTGCACGTCGTAGAACCGAAGCCTCCGGAAAATATGATGGACATACCCGGAATGAAGGACGAGATGCGCCGTCCTATGATGCTGCTCGTCGCGGCCAGAAAGAAGCAGCCGTAAGTCGCGCGGCCGAAGGCGCTGCCCGATCAAAACTGGTTTTTTAGCGCGCTATGTGCAGAGTCTTCCGTTTTTGATTTTAAAAACAATGTACTCTTTTCCGTCTATGCTCTGCTGTTCACCAAAACAGAACACGGGCATAAGCGGGAACGGCTCATCCGGCGACGCCGATATCGCGATATATTCAAATTCCCCGTCTTTTCGGTAAAGCGCGCCGACGGGTTCTTCAAAATCCTGCGCCACCTCGCCGCTTTTAAAAAGCGGCGAGATGTCGTCCACTTTTTTCCAGACGATCTTCTCCTGCTCCCGCGGTGCGCCCCCGCTTTCGCGCTCCTGTACGGGAGCTTTTCCTTGAATCTCCCCGCTATCCGCCGTTTCCGGCAGATTTGCGGCATCGTTTGCGTTTTCGGCGGCTTTTTGGCCGCCGTTTTCGTTTGCGCTCAAAAAACACTCGGATATACACGTCACGCCGAGACGGTGAAGCTCTCTCCTGCTCATCGATTTATCGAGCTTCAGCGTATCGTTTGCGGGCATCGCGACACCTACGGAAATTTTGTTCTCCCCGTCGCGAAAATACAGCCTGTAGATGCGGTCGTCATATTTTTGACAGCGCATAGTGATTTTAACGCGCAGGCCGTCGTCATATACGTTTGCTTCACCGATATTTTTGCCGTTTAACGACACGATATAGCTGCCGCTTAAATTTTCCATATTACCACCGCCTTTTACTTTTTTACCGCGCCGGATACTGGCGTCCCGTGTGGTCTATCGTATACCCTTCTTTGATTATCAGCTCGCTTACAGGGACTATCTCATACCCTTCGCCGAGCAAGTATTCGATAATGTCCGGCAGCGCCTCCGGCGTATTCTCGGCGCCGCTGTGGAAAAGCACGATACTGCCGGGGCTTATTCTGCCTGTTACCCTGTTCGCTATTTCCTCTGCCGAAAGCCCTTTCCAGTCGACGGAGTCCACATCCCACTGTATGGCGCGCATACCTATCGACTCCACGGCGGCGATCACATGGTCGTCATACTCCCCGTACGGCGCGCGGAACAGCGTCGGGCGCACTCCCGTTATGCGCTCTATCTTGTCGTTACACGATTTGATATCGTCTATGATACTATCGGTGCTGAGACTTGAAAAGTGTGCGTGAGTATCAGAGTGGTTCATTATCTCATGTCCGGCCCTATATAGCTGCTTGACCGATTTGGGGTATTTATCGACCCAGTCGCCTACCATGAAAAATGTTGTTTTTACATCATACTCATCCAGTATATCGATAAGCTGCTGTATGTCGCTGTTATCCCACGCCGCGTTGAATGTAAGCGCCACCCTTTTGCTCTCCGTCTCTACACTGTATATGGGAAGAAGCCTCGTTGTCGCCGTTACCCCGACTATCGCGGGGCAGTTTACGGCGTAAAAGATGAGCGCTATCAGCAGGATGAACGCTATCGTCTGAGCTCTGCGGCTTATTACAAGTACGGCGTTTATTCCGTGTTTTTTCTTATTTTCCATTGTATGTCCCTCCCCGTTATTATAAACTTATGTTCTCACGCCGCGGTGTATGTCCAAAAACACAAAACAATCATCCGGCGCAAGGCGCAAAATATACTGAGATTTTTTAGTATTGTTCTTGACAGGCTGTGAGGCGCAATATATAATATAACAGTGTTATATAGCGCTGTTACAAAAGAGGTGAGATAAGTCGGCCGAACATCTAACTACGCTTGAACGTATCCATAAGGCGGCTAAAGCCGAATTTTTGAAAAAAGGGTTTCGTTCCGCCTCGCTTCGGAACATAGTAAAATCCGTCGGAATGACTACGGGGGCTTTTTACGGATATTACAAGAGCAAAGAGGAGCTTTTCGAGGCTCTCTGCGGCGAACATTACGAGTTTCTCATAAACCGCTTCAAAAGAGCGCAAAGCGAGTTTGCCGCGCTTCCGTACGAACGGCAGCCGGAGGTCATGGGTGAAATATCGGGGCTTTGTATGTACGATATGCTCTATTACGCGTATGAACACATCGACGAGTGCAAAATGATACTATGCTGCTCGGAGGGAACGCGCTTTGCCGGGCTCGTTGATGAAATGGTAGAGCTCGAGGTGAACAGTACGCACGCATATCAGGAGGTCTTGAACAAGCTGGGCCGACCTTCTCCGAAGATCGACCCGCAGCTTGAGCATATCCTTGTGACCGGTATGTTTCACACGTTTTTCGAACTGGTTATACACGAAATGCCGCTTAAAGACGCCGAAAACTATGTCAGGGAAATGAGAAGTTTTTACACGGCGGGATGGATGAAAATTATGGGGCAGTAGAGCCCTGTAATTTTCGGCGTATGGTTAGCTTTGACTAACTTTTCGGATATAAGAAGGACTTGAGCGTCCTCTGTATCATAAACGAACTCAAGGGAGTGATTCTTTTTTGAAAAAACAATCCAATTTGTCGCGTCTGCTTGGTATAGCGGGGCGGCACAAATATCTGACGTGCGCATCGTGGGTACTTTCGGCAATAAGCGCTCTTATCGCACTGCTGCCGTATTATTACATATGGCTTGTCATGAGAGAGGTGCTTGAAACGATGCCCGACTTTTCAAGAGCGGAAAATCTGACGCATAACGCGTGGATGGCTGTAATGTTCGCGGTGATCGCCGTTTTGGTCTACATTTCGGCACTTATGTGCTCGCATATAGGCGCATTTCGCATTGCGACAAACCTGCGTCTGCAGATTATGGAACATATTTTAAAGCTGCCGCTCGGCTTTGCGGAGAGCTTCGGCAGTGGGAAACTGCGTAAGATAGTAAACGAGTCGAGTGCGGCGACGGAGACATATCTGGCACACCAGCTCCCCGATAAGGCGAACGCAATTGCAACTCCGTGCGGGCTTCTGGTCTTTCTACTTGTTTTCGACTGGCGGCTAGGTCTTTTGAGTCTTGTCCCTGTTTTTATGGGTTTTGTCATCATGATGGCGATGACAGGATCGCAAATGCAGCAGAAAATGAAGGAATACCAAAACGCGCTTGAAGATATGTCCAACGAGGCAGTTGAATATGTGCGCGGCATCCCTGTTGTAAAGACATTTGGACAGACTATTTTCTCGTTTCGAAAATTCAAGGACTCCATATCGCGGTACGAGACATGGGTCATCGCCTATACAAAGCAGCTCCGCGCGCCGATGATGGCATACACTGCGGCCATTAACGGCGTATTCGCTCTGCTTATCGCCGGCGCTTTAATCTTTACAAGAGACGGTGTCACAAGCGAATTTCTGCTCGATCTGCTGCTTTACATTATCATCACACCGATAATCTCCGTAACGCTTACGCGCATCATGTTCCAGAGCGAAAACTCTATGATTGTCGACGACGCACTGCGGCGGATTGACAGCGTTTTAGAGCTGTCCCCTCTTGAGGAGGCGTCCCGTCCGTCGCATCCCATGGACAGCTCGGTAGAGCTTAAAAACGTCTTTTTCAGCTACGACGGAGAAAATGATGTGCTGAAAAACATATCGCTGACAATCCCCGCGGGGCAAACGGTCGCGTTCGTCGGCCCATCCGGCGGAGGTAAGACGACGCTTGCTAATTTAATCGCGCGCTTTTTTGACGCGCGGAGCGGTACGGTCAAAGTAGGCGGCGTCAATGTAAAAAATATACCGAAAGAGGAGCTTATGAACACGGTATCCTTCGTGTTTCAGAACAGCCGTCTTATAAAGGCCTCCGTCTTGGACAATGTGCGGATGGGCAAGCCCGACGCGACGCGCGAGGATATAATGGAAGCGCTTGAGTATGCACAGTGCGGCGACATTATCGAAAAGCTCCCGAACGGCGTCGACACAATCATCGGTGCGAAAGGAGTGTATCTCTCCGGCGGCGAGCAGCAGCGCATTGCCATCGCCCGCGTCATGCTTAAAAATACGCCTATCATAATTTTGGACGAGGCGACGGCATTTGCCGACCCGGACAACGAAGCGAGAGTACAGACGGCATTTTCAAATCTTTCCAAGGGCAAAACCGTTATCATGATAGCTCACCGCCTTTCCACCGTCGCGGGGGTAGACAAAATATATGTCGTTAAAGATGGTGAAATAGCGGAGAGCGGCGGCTACCGCGAGCTTATCGAGCGGGGCGGCGTATTTGGCAAGATGTGGAAAAATTATCAGACTTCCGTACAGTGGAAGGTATCAAGGGAGGCGTAATGCGATGATAAAACGACTGCAAAAACGATATGCCCTCTCAAAACAGGGCGCAAAGGATCTTATCAAGGGCTGCTTTGCCTGTGTTCTGCAAAACCTCTCTTTCATGTTCCCTGTCGGGCTTTTATACTGTCTCGTGAGCGATCTGTTAAACGGCGGTGTCACCGGCAATGGCGGGATAGCATTTTATATCATCGGCTGTGCCGCCTGCATAGCGTTTATACTGCTTACTACATATATCCAATACAACGCGACATATTTCGCAACATATAAGGAGAGCGGCGTGCGCCGCATAACGCTCGCCGAGAGGCTGCGCAAGATACCTCTGTCGTTCTTCGGCAAAAAGGATCTTGCCGATTTGACGAGCACTATCATGGCTGACTGCACGTTTTTGGAACAGAGCTTTTCACATTTCATACCGGAACTTGCAGGTTCTGTCATCTCCACTCTTCTCGTCTCAGCAAGCCTGTTTATATTTGACTGGCGAATGGCACTGGCGGCTTTATGGGTCGTGCCCGTAGCCTTTGCCATCGTGGGCTTCTCCGCCAAAGTACAGGAGGGGTTTAATCAGAAATCGATGGATGCAAAAATGGCGTGCGCCGACGGTATTCAGGAGTGTATAGAGACGTTGCAGGATCTAAAGGCAAACAACGCCGAAAGGGAGTACATGGGAGGCCTTGACAAAAAAATACGTGAGGTCGAGCGCCGCTCTATCATTAACGAGTTTGGCATTGCGGCATTCGTTGTATCGGCGTCGCTTATACTTAAACTTGGCATTGCCACCGTTACATTAGCCGGATCTGTGTTGCTGATACGGGGAGATCTTGACGTCTTGACGTTTTTCATGTTCCTGCTCATAGTATCGCGTCTGTACGATCCGCTACAGGGCGCTCTTCAAAACCTTGCCGCCGTCATAAGTACGCGGACGAACATAGCGAGGATGAACGAGATTCTTGACCACCCGATCCAGCAGGGTACATCCGAGCTTTCAAACAGCGGCTATGACATCTCGTTCGACCATGTGGGTTTTGCATACAACACGGGCGAGGCCGTTTTAAAGGATGTATCTTTTACGGCAAAGCAGGGCGAAGTCACGGCGCTCGTCGGTCCGTCCGGAGGTGGCAAAACAACGGTATCGCGTCTTGCGGCGCGATTTTGGGACATAAACCGCGGAAAAATCACCGTGGGCGGCATGGATATATCAAAAGTCGACCCTGAAGCTCTTTTATCCCTGTACTCGATCGTATTTCAGGACGTCACACTGTTTGACAACACTATAATGGAGAATATCAGGATAGGCAACAAGGATGCCACCGACGAGGAGGTGCTCAGCGCGGCGCACCTTGCAAACGTCGATGAATTTGCAGAAAAGCTTCCCGACAAATGGAATACCAACATCGGCGAAAACGGCTGCGAGCTGTCCGGCGGGGAGCGGCAGCGCATATCCATCGCACGCGCGTTCCTTAAAAACGCGCCGATAATACTTCTTGATGAGGCTACCGCGTCGCTTGACGTTGAAAACGAGACGCTTATACAAACGGCACTTTCGCGTCTCATCAAAGACAAGACCGTGCTCGTTATAGCTCACCGCATGCGCACCGTGGCGGGAGCTGACAGGATTATAGTTCTTGACGGCGGAACTGTCGCGGAAGAAGGCGCTCCCGATGATCTGATGCACAAGGGCGGTGTGTACGCCCGCATGGTGCGGCTTCAAAACGAAAGCCAACGCTGGACGCTTGAATAACATTTTACACACAGCGGAGGCATATCTTATTTACAGTACATATTACTGTAAAAAACTTTTCAGCCGGCAAAACCCCGTGGATTCCTATGGATCACGGGGTCTTTGCTTTATAAAAAGCAGATTTAAATTTATACAAAGTAGACAACAGTTTGTTTATATGGTATAATTAATTTGTCAAAATATACAACACACTGTCTTTTTTGAAGCAAAGGGGTGAGTAACATGAAAGAGATCTATATTATAACGGGCGCGGCAGGTTTTTTGGGAAACAACATCATAAGGAAGCTTCAAAAATATGAGGATGCCGAGGTCAGAGCGCTTGTTTTGCCGGGCGATAAGACCCCGTCTCTCGCTGGTCTGAACTGTAGGATATATTATGGCGATGTCACGAAAAAAGATACGCTTAAGGAAATCTTCCGCACGGAGGAGAGCGCGGCGGTTTTTGTTATACACTGCGCCGCAGTCGTGTATATCAAATCGAAGCCTAATCCCGCCGTTTACGAGATCAATGTCAACGGCACAAAAAATGTAATCGAAAAAGTATTGGAGAAAAACGCTAAACTCGTCTATGTCAGCAGTGTCCACGCTATACCGGAGTGTCCAAACCGTCAGGTAATAACGGAAACGAGCGACTTTGACCCTGACAAGGTCGAGGGCGACTACGCGAAAACCAAAGCCGAGATCGCACGCTTTATTCTAAAAGCCGTTGAAGAGAAAAATCTCAACGCGTGCATTGTACACCCTTCCGGCATTATCGGACCGTATGATTTTGGCAGCAGCCATCTCACTCAGCTCATCATAGACTGCGCGAACGGCACACTTAAGGCGTGCGTGAAAGGCGGCTATGATTTTGTCGACGCAAGAGACGTTGCCGAGGGGATAATAAGCGCGTGCCGCCTCGGAAAAAAGGGCGAATGCTACATCCTGTCAAACAGGTATTTCGAGGTACGAGAACTGCTCGATACAATAACGGCGACGCTAGGCATCGGAAAAATCAAAACGGTACTGCCGATGTGGCTTGCAAGGCTGACAGCCCCCTTATCCGAGATGTATTACTCCATACTGAAAAGGCCTCCTCTGTACACAAAATATTCCCTGTACACCTTGACATCAAATGCAAATTTCTCAAATGAAAAAGCAAAAAGAGAACTTGGCTATAAAACGCGGGATATACGGGAAACAGTTCGCGACACCGTAAAATGGCTGAGAGACGAGGGCAGGATAAAGTGACAACGGCTGTTTGAGGCAGCGAATATTTTTTCTCCATATTCCGATCTTATAAAAGCAAAAAAGCTTCCGCAGATTAATGTCTGAGGAAGCTTTTTATGCGCACTTTTTAAGCGGCGCGTTTACTGTTTTTATACAAGTTTCTCGCCCATGCTCTTGCCGCCGAGCACATGGAAATGCAGATGCTCGACGCTTTGTCCCGCGTCCGGACCGCAGTTTGAGATTATCCTGTAACCATTTGAAAGTCCCTGCTCCGCTGCGAGTTTGGGAATGACCTCAAAGCATTTTGCGACAAGATCCGAATTTTCCGCCGTTATTTTGCCGGCCGATTCGATATGCTGTTTCGGTATTACCAGAAAATGCACCGGCGCCTGCGGATTTATGTCGCGGAACGCATACACATATTCGTCCTCATACAGGCACTGTGACGGTATATTGCCGTTTATTATTTCGCAGAAAACACACATTTTTTAAACCTCCCGTAAATCAATCATATTCCGGTTTTGATGTCCGGCGTTTAACCGAGCTTTTCAAGCACGAAATTGTCTACCGACGCAAGCGCATCGTCGAGCTTTGACATATCGCGCCCGCCGCCCATCGCGCTCTGCGGCTTGCCGCCGCCGCTTCCGCCGCAGACGGATGCCACATGTTTCATCAGGTCTCCGGCCTTGACGCCGCGCTCAACCGCGTTTTTACCGCAGGCGGCAAACAGCGTTATCTTATTGTCTTTCGTCGAAGCTATTACAGCCACTATATTATCGTCCCTGTCGCGCAGGAAATCGCCCGTTTTGCGCAGGTCGTCTGCCGTCATATCGCCTCTCGTCGCAGTGACTACTTTTAGCCCGCCGACATTTTTGGCCGCAAACAGGAAATTTTCGACCTCTCCCGCGCGGAGCTTTGCATGGAGCTTTTCCATATCCTGACGTATCTCGCGCATCTCCTGCATATACGCCTGAGCCTTGTGGACGAGCTCTGCCGGCGTGGTTTTCATCGCCTGCGCCGCCTGATTTACCATCATCTCGAGCTGTTCCGCCTGCTTTATGAACAGCTTTCCTGTGACCGCCTCTATGCGGCGGACGCCGGAGGCGACCGAAAACTCGCTCATTATGCGGAACGGGCCGATCTTTGCCGTATCGTTTACATGAGTTCCGCCGCAGAGTTCTATCGATTTGCCGCCCATGTTTACAACGCGCACCGTGTCGCCGTATTTTTCGCCGAACAGCGCCATCGCGCCGAGCTTTTTCGCCTCGTCTATCGGCATTTCGGTTATCGTAACGTTTAGCCCGTCGAGTATCAGGTCGCGCACTATCGCCGTGACTTTCGCCAGTTCCTCCGCCGTCATCGCGGAGAAGTGCGTGAAGTCAAAACGGAGCTTATCGGGCTCTACGAGCGAGCCGGACTGGTGTACATGGTCGCCGAGAACGTCGCGCAGCGCCTTTTGCAGCAGATGTGTCGCCGAATGAGCCCGCATGAGCGCGCGGCGGCGCTCTTCGTCGACGGAGGCCGTTACTTCGTCGCCGATATTGAGCTCGCCCGACACCATTTTACCGTAATGCAGGAACTTTCCGCCCTTATCCTTCTGGACGTCGGTGACTTCAAAGACTGCGCCGTCCGACGTGATCTTCCCTTTATCAGCCGACTGACCGCCGCTTTCGGCGTAAAACGGAGTTTTGTCGAGGACGACGATCCCCTCCTTGCCGGCGCTGATTGACGAGCACAGCTCCCCGTCCGTGACCATGGCGAGTATTTTCCCGTTGTCTGTCATTGTGTCATAGCCTGTAAACTCCGTCGGCGTTGAATCGAGGTTTAAGTCGATACCGGCCCAGGCCAGGTCGCCGAGTGCCGCTCTCGCCGTTCTGGCGCGCGTTCTCTGCTCCTCCATCAGCTTATCAAACGCTTCGCGGTCGACGGTCATGCCCTGTTCCTCCACGATCTCTATCGTGATATCGATCGGGAATCCGTATGTGTCGTACAGTTTGAACGCGTCCGCGCCGGAAAATACGGTCTCGTTCTTTGATTTATGCTCCTCGATGAGGCCGGAGAGTATGGCCATGCCGCCGTCGATTGTCTTGCCGAAATTCTCCTCCTCTATCTTTATAACGCGCGTTATATAGTCGCGCTTTTCGACGAGATCATGGTATGCGCCTTTGTTCTCCTCGATGACCGTGTCACAGACAGAGTACAAAAACGGCTCGTTTACACCGAGGAGCTTCCCGTGGCGCGCCGCTCTCCTAAGCAGGCGGCGCAGGACATAGCCCCTGCCCTCGTTTGACGGGAGGACGCCGTCGCATATCATCATCGTGGCTGAGCGTATATGATCCGTTATGACGCGCAGCGACACGTCGGCCTTATCGCTCTGTCCGTATCTCGCGCCCGTTATCTCCGACACTTTGTTCGTTATATTCATAACGGTGTCGACGTCGAACAGCGAATCGACGCCCTGGCACACGACGGCGAGCCGCTCTAAACCCATGCCGGTGTCTATATTTTTCTGCGCAAGCTCCGTATAATGGTTGTTTCCGTCGTTATTAAACTGCGAGAATACGTTGTTCCAGACCTCCATATATCTGTCACAATCACAGCCGACGGTACAATCCGGCTTGCCGCAGCCGTATTCCGGTCCGCGGTCGTAATACACCTCGGAGCACGGGCCGCATGGGCCTGAGCCGTGTTCCCAGAAGTTGTCCTCCTTGCCGAAACGGAATATACGCTCCGCTGGTATGCCGATCTCCTCATTCCATATCTCAAACGCCTCGTCGTCGTCCTCATAAACCGACGGGTAAAGCCTGTCGGGGTCTATGCCGACCCAGTCGGGCGAGGTGAGAAATTCCCAGCAGAAAGCTATGGCCTCGTGCTTGAAATAATCTCCGAACGAGAAATTGCCAAGCATTTCAAAATACGTCCCGGGGCGGGCGGTTTTGCCGATATTTTCGATATCGCCGGTGCGGATGCACTTCTGGCACGTCGTGACCCTGCGGCGCGGCGGCTCCTGCTCGCCCGTGAACCACGGCTTCATCGGCGCCATGCCCGAGTTTATAAGCAACAGCGACGCGTCGTTCTGCGGGATGAGCGAAAAGCTCGGCAAACGGAGATGTCCCTTGCTCTCAAAATACGACAGGAACATCTCTCTGAGTTCGTTTACTCCAAACGGTTTCATATGATTCTCCTCCAAAAATAAATAAGGCTTCACGCGCTGTCATACGCGCGCAAGCGGTCTTGCGATCGTACGGTGTGCGTACCGGTTTTGCGGTGCACGCCGGTATCTCACAATATGCGCGGAGCGGCCGATGCGGCGTGCGGCAAAATAAAAGGCTTCGCCCCATATCACAGGGGCGAAGCCTGATGCTTCACGGTACCACCCTGATTATCCCTCAGTCCCCGCGGCAGTCAAAACACTGCTATGGGAATAAACGGGCATCTCAGCGTCCTTAACGCGGACAATACGTCCCGGGTCGTCCCCGGGCGGCTCTGAAATGGCTGCCGGCGTCAAAGTCAAGGGGTTTTCAGCTT
>CALXCR010000022.1 GCA_944386855.1 uncultured Oscillospiraceae bacterium | reverse complement strand
CGTATATACCCAAGTTCAAAGGGCTTGAATTTTCGATGTCGGGGATAGAGCATAAGATGAAACAGCTCTGTGAGGCGGGAGAGACTCCGGAAAACATCGCGAGGTTTTCAATAGCGTCTATTGTCGGGACGGTAGCGGCCGTGACCGAGCGCGCAGTCGAGCGATACGGCGATATACCCGTTTTATACTCCGGAGGAGTTGCGTCAAATTCACTGCTCCGACGGCTCACGCCGGACGGCATATTCGCCGAACCGCGTTTTTCGACCGACAATGCGATGGGCACGGCGATACTTACTTACAGGGCTTTTAAAGCCGGAGAGCATCATGGAAAATAGAGTTTTTACGGTATCCGAAATCACAAATTATATAAAGACGCTGATAGACGGCGATATGTTTCTCGCTTCGGTTTATGTGAGCGGCGAACTGTCAAACTACAAGATCTACCCGTCTGGACACCACTATTTTACGCTTAAGGATCAGGACAGCGCCATGAAATGCGTTATGTTTCGATCAAGCGCGTCAAAATTGAAATTCCGGCCGGAGAGCGGGATGAAGGTCATACTTTCAGGGCGCGTAAGCGTTTACCCGCGCGACGGCGCGTACCAGATGTATGTCACGGGCATAACGCCGGAGGGCGTCGGAGACCTGCATCTGGCGTTTGAGCAGCTAAAGGAAAAGCTCCAGAAAGAGGGGCTTTTTAACAGAGAGTTTAAAAAGCCGATACCCGCGTTTCCCGAAAAGATCGCGGTTATCACATCATCCGCCGGAGCGGCGGTAAGGGACATAATACGCGTCCTGCGCAAGCGCTATCCGCTCTCAAAGGTGGTTATACTGCCGGTTAGGGTACAGGGGGCGGAGGCACCGCCTGAAATTGCCGGTGCGATCAGATATGCAAACAGGCATCATATAGCGGATCTCATCATAACAGGCCGCGGAGGCGGCTCTATCGAGGATCTCTGGGCGTTTAACGAAGAGATCGTCGCAAGAGCGATATTTGCGTCGGAAATACCGGTCATATCCGCCGTCGGACATGAGCCGGACGTGACGATATCCGACTTTGTTGCGGATCTGCGTGCGGCGACGCCGTCAAACGCGGCGGAGCTTGCAGTACCCGATATGATGGAACTTAAAGAGACGCTTGCCGCTATGGAGATACGGATGAACCAGGCGGTCTCGACGCAGATAACGGCAATGAGACGTAAAGTCGATGAGCTGGCCTCAAAAAGAGTGCTGCAAAGTCCGGTGAATTACATCGACGACAAGAGAATCCTTGTTGACCACCTTAATTCGCGGCTTGTCTCGGCGGGGACGCTGCGCCTTGAAAAGTGCAGAAGAGTATTTGCCGAAAAGGCGGCAAAGCTCGATGCGCTGAGCCCGTTGAAGGTTCTGGGAAGAGGATATTCAATAGCCAGAAAGCAGGACGGGGGCGTTATAAAGTCGGCCGCCGACGTTAAAAGCGGCGATAAAATAAAAATCAGGCTGAAAACCGACGAGCTGTCGTGTACGGTCGATTAGCCATGCGGCAAATATTCGGCTATTGTGATAGTATAGGCGTAAGTTCAATCAAAACAGGATGGAGAATATCATGGACAACAATCTTAAATTTGAAGAGGCCATTGCAAAGCTTGACGACATCGTAAAGAGGCTGGAACACGGAGACGTGCCGCTTGACAAAACGCTGGAACTGTTTCAGGAGGGTACAGCGCTTATAAAATACTGCGGGGACAAGCTCGACAATGCTGAGCAGATCGTCGTAAAGCTCGCCAAGGGAGCTGACGGAGAGCCGGTAGAGACACCGTTTGAGGATATAGAGTGACCGGCGGGATATACAGCCGTATGATAGGGATATGCAGCGACACGGGAGGACATTATGAATCAGGAATATGAAAATTGCAGACAGATGATTGAGGACGAGCTCTCAAAGGCGTTCTGCGGGGATGTTCCGCAAAAGCCGCTTTATGAGGCGATGAGATACAGCCTGCTCGCCGGAGGCAAACGCATCCGGCCTGTTATGGTGCTGAAATTTGCCGAGGCATGCGGCGCTGATATGGAAAAAGCGCTTCCGATAGCCTGTGCCGTCGAGATGCTGCACACATATTCGCTCATACATGATGATCTCCCATGTATGGACAACGACGACCTCAGGCGCGGGAAGCCGACAAATCACAAGGTGTTCGGAGAATGCACGGCGGTGCTTGCCGGAGATGCGCTTCAGGCGGCCGCTTTTGAGACGATACTGCTGTCCGATCTTCCGAATGATATCAAAGCCGAGGCCGCAAAGGAGCTTGCCGTCGCCGCGGGTGAGAACGGCATATGCGGCGGACAGTATCTTGATATGGACGGCGAAAAGAGAAAGCTGTCGATACAGGATATAACGAATATCCATACACTTAAAACTGCTTCTATGATTAGGGCTGCTGCGCGGATGGGCGTTATCGCCGGCGGCGGCACGGAAAGACAGCTCGAGGCGGCGGCAAAGTATGCCGACGCTGTCGGCATCGCATTTCAGATAAGAGACGATGTTTTGGATTACACGTCGACGACGGAGGAACTCGGCAAGCCGGTCGGCTCGGACCGCGAAAATGAAAAATCAACTTTTGCGTCGATCTTTGGGACAGACGCCTGCGAGGCGCTCATTCACGAGAGGACGGAGGCGGCAAAGGCTGCTGCGCGTTATGCGTTTGAAAATCCTGAATTCCTGGTGTGGCTCGCGGATATGCTTGCAAAAAGAAAGTATTAAGTTGCGCTGCGCCGTAATGTATGATAAACTGAGCATCGTATATCAGTGATATGATGCTTGGAATTTTGAACAAGAGGCGTGATAAGTGGATATATTGAATAAAATTTCTTCTCCGCAAGATCTTAAAAAACTGAACCTGCGCGAGCTTGACGAGCTCTGCGGAGAGGTCAGAGATTTTTTAATAGAGAACGTAGCAAGGACGGGCGGTCACCTCGCCTCTAATTTGGGCGTCGTGGAGCTTACAACGGCCATCCACCTTGTTTTTGATACTGAAAAGGACAGGCTCGTTTTCGACGTGGGACACCAGTCGTATGTACACAAGATGTTCACCGGCAGGAGAGATGAGTTTTCGACCCTCAGGCAGACGGGGGGACTTTCCGGTTTTCCTAAACCGTCTGAGAGCGTGCATGACGCGTTTATTGCGGGACATGCGTCGAATTCCATATCCGTTGCGCTAGGAATGGCGCGTGCCAGGACTTTAAAAAATGAAGATTATAATATCGTAGCCCTGATAGGTGACGGGGCGCTGACAGGCGGGCTGTCATATGAGGCGTTAAACGACGCCGGGGTAAGCGGTGAACCGCTTGTCGTTATTTTGAACGATAACGGCATGGCGATAACGCTGAACGAGGGCGGTATTGCGCATCATCTCTCTATGCTGCGCATGAAGCCCGGGTACGTCGGACTGAAAAATGCTTACAAGAACATACTTCAAAAGATACCCGGCGGTGGATTTATATACAGATGGACGAGGGGGCTCAAAAATGCTGTAAAGCAGCTTGTATTGCCGTGCAGTATGTTTGAGGACATGGGGTTTGAGTATTTTGGGCCTGTTGACGGACACGATATAGAACAGCTTGTTCAGGTGCTCACATGGGCTAAGGAGCGCAAATGCCCGGCGCTTGTCCACGTTATAACGACAAAGGGCAAGGGGTATCAGTTTTCCGAGGACCGGCCGGATATGTACCACGGCGTATCAACATTTAACTTTGAAAAGGGAATCTGCGGACAGGAGAAAAAAGATTTTTCCGAGGTGTTCGGGGAGAAGCTTATACATCTCGCTGAACGTGATGAAAATATTGTCGCAATAACAGCCGCGATGAGTAAAGGAACGGGACTTTCGGAGTTTTCAGAGCGTTTTCCCGACAGGTTTTTTGATGTCGGCATTGCAGAAGGACATGCGGTGTCGATGGCGTCAGGCGTCGCAAAACAGGGGCTTATCCCGGTTTTTGCCGTCTATTCAACGTTTTTGCAGCGCGCGTATGACATGCTGATACATGATACGGCGATACTTAAAAATCACGTCGTATTCGGAGTGGACAGAGCAGGTATTGTCGGGGGCGACGGCGAGACGCATCAGGGCATATATGACGTTGCGTTTCTGCGTTCTGTGCCGAATATGAAGATTCTGTGCCCGTCGAGCTTCCGTGAGCTCGAGAGTATGCTGGAACGCGCCGTTGAGCGCGAGAGCGGGCCTGTTGCCGTGCGTTATCCGCGCGGGCAGGAGGGCGAGTACAGAGACGGCGGGTGTGAGGATTTTAAAAAACTCGCCGACGGAGATGACTTTACGATAGTTACATACGGGATCTCGGTAAATGATGCTCTCGACGCTTCAAAAAAGCTTGGGGAGCGAGGGGTCTCGGTAGATATAATAAAGCTCGGCTGTATATCGCCGATCGATATTGAGCCGGTCAGGCAGTCGATGCAAAAGACCGGCAGAATCCTTGTTCTTGAGGAGTGCTCGTCAAATGGCGGTATTGCGGAGGAGATCGCGGTGAGGCTGTGCGCGCTCGGGGTAGCGCCGAAAAGCTTTTTGACCTGCAATTTGGGCGGCGGATTTGTTCCGCACGGCGCTCCGAAAGATATAAGGCGCAGATACGGCATAGACGGCGACGGAGTTGCAAAGGCGATAATAGAGGAGCTTGACAAATGAAAAAGACACGTCTCGACGTTTTGCTTGTCGAACGGGGACTTGCCGAAAGCCGGGAGAAGGCAAAAGCCATAATCATGAGCGGGGATGTTTTTGTGAACGGACAGCGCAGTGATAAGCCGGGTGTTTCGGTCGCGGAGGACGCGGATATAGAGGTAAGAGGCGGCATGGAATTTGTGAGCCGCGGCGGATACAAGCTGAAAAAAGCGCTTGCAAGCTTTAATGTCGATCCCGCGGGAAAGATATGCGTAGACTGCGGCGCGTCTACGGGCGGATTTACGGACTGCCTGTTAAAGGGAGGCGCGCGGAAGGTGTACTCCGTCGATGTCGGATACGGACAGCTTGCGTGGAGTCTGCGCAATGATCCGCGCGTGGTTTCGCTTGAACGAACGAATGTGCGGTATATAGGCCGTGAGCAGATCCCCGATGAGATAGACCTGGCCGTTATAGACGTGTCGTTTATATCGTTAAGACTTGTCCTGCCGGCTGTGAAGGGCTTGATCAAAGACGGTGGAGATGTCGTCTGCCTCATAAAGCCGCAGTTTGAGGCGGGGAAAGAAAAGGTCGGCAAAAAGGGCGTCGTGAGAGACGAGAAAACACATGTCGAAGTGCTTGAGAATTTTGTAAACCAGGCAGAAGTGTTGGGTTTCTCCGTGTGCGGCCTCGATTTTTCACCGATAAAAGGGCCAGAGGGTAATATTGAGTACCTGGGGCATCTTGTAGCGGCGGGCGGTGAAAGCTCGTATACAGACATAACCGCGCTTGTAAACAAGTCCCATGAGGAGCTGCAATAATGAATAAAATAGTATTATGTCCAAATTTGGATAGAGACCGCGGCCTTGAGCTGACTTCAAAGGTATACGATATGCTTCATCGGGAGGGCGAGAGTGTCGCTGTGTGCCCGCTGGGCAACAATGTATCTGAAAAGCCTCCGCTTGGGGATATGCGTTTTGAGGATCTCAAGGAGGCACTCTCTTGCGCTAAGATGGTCATAGTGTTCGGCGGGGACGGGACGATTTTGCAGGTCGCTAAAATAGCAGCGGAGGACCGTGTCCCCATATTGGGAGTAAATCTCGGAAAAAAGGGATTTATGGCGGAGCTCGAGCGCGATGACATAGATTTGATACTCAAGGCGATTAAGAGCGGGTATACAAAAGAGAGACGAATGATGCTCGATATCGAGGTCGTGAGAGGCGGCAAGACAATTTTCTCCGATTTTGTACTTAACGACGTCGTTGTCGGCGGAGTGACGCGGATAATAGATGTCACCGTATGCGGCGACGGCAAGAAGATTACGTCTTTTTCCGGCGACGGTGTTATAATTGCAACGCCCACGGGTTCGACCGCGTACTCTCTTTCTGCGGGCGGACCGATAGTTGAGCCGGAGACGCAGGCGATAGTCGTGACGCCGATATGCGCGCACGTTTTGATCGCCAGAGCGTATGTGCTGGCACCGGAAAGGACGGTAGAAGTCACGATAGGCAGGCTCGGGAAGAAGAAAGCATATATTTCAGCGGACGGAGGAGACACAATAATACTTAAAAGCGGAGATGTGATAAGAGTAAGGCGTTCCGCATATAAAACGCATCTTGTCCGCATTGCGGGGACGAGCTTTTACGAGCTCGTCAGCAGGAAGTTAGGTGATTGCTAATGAAACAGCGCCGGCAGAGGCTCATACTTGAGCTTATACGAAAAAACAATATCGAAAGCCAGAACCAGCTTATAGAGATGCTCAAAGAGCATGGCATCGAGGCGACGCAGGCGACGATATCGAGGGATATAAAAGAGCTTCGCCTTGTAAAAGAGCTGTCGCAGAGCGGCAATTACAGATATGTCATCGCGGGCGACAATATATCAAATCACACGGGCAGGCTCAAAACGATATTCAGGGAGAGCGTGACCTCGTGTGTGCGGGCGCAGAATCTGGTCATTATAAAAACGCTGCCGGGACTTGCCTCGGCAGTCGGTAGCGCGATAGATAAAATGGAGATAGTCGATGTGGCCGGCACCTTGGCGGGAGACGACACGGTGTTTATAGCCACAATGACGGACGAGGCGGCGGAACGGTTCATACACGAGATAGAGGGTTATCTCGTTTGACGGGCGGAAGGTGCGATAAATGCTTCAAATATTGCATATTGAAAATATTGCCGTGATAGAGAGAGCCGATATCGAGTTTGAACAGGGGCTTAATATTATGACAGGCGAAACAGGCGCCGGTAAATCTATTGTTATAGACGCGCTTGGAGCCGTTTTAGGCGGACGCGTATCGAGGGATCTCGTCCGGACAGGAGCTGACAGGGCGGTAGTCTCGGCGGTGTTTTCGTCAGGCGGAGCAACATCGTGGTGCGATGAAAACGGTATTGAGCCCGATGACGGGAATCTGCTTCTTATGAGAAATATTACGGCCGACGGGAAAACAAGCTGCCGCGTAAACGGAGTACCCGTGACCGTGTCGCAGCTCCGGTCACTCGGAGAGTGCCTGCTTGACATACACGGACAGAACGACGGACAGCGCCTTTTAAATGAGCGGTATCACAGGAGTTATCTCGACAGTATTTCAAATCTGTCGGAATACATCGATGAGTACCGCCGCCGCTACGAAAAATACAGAGAAAAGGAAAAAGAAAGCTCGTCATTTGAAATGGATGAGAGTGAAAAGGAGCGGCGTATCGATACGCTGACGTATCAGATAAACGAGCTTGAGAGCGCCGAGATACGGGTAGGCGAGACGGAAGAGCTTTCATCCAGGCGAGATCTTTTAAAAAACTCCGTCAGGATCACGCAGTCGATAGAAGAGGCGTTCCGCGCGCTTTACGGCGGTGACAGATCGGACGGGGCGGTGACGCTTATAAGCGACGCGGAAAACGCGGCAGCGTCGGGGGCGCGGTATTCGGACGAGCTTTCCAAAATATCACAGAAACTCACGGAGCTCAGGTATTCTGCGGAGGACGCCGCGGAGGAGCTTCGAGATCTTAGAGAAAGTCTAGACTTTTCCCCGGAGGAGCTAGATTATATCGAAAACAGGCTTGCGCTTTTGAGGAGGCTTGCAAGAAAATACGGGCCTGAAGAGTCCGATATGCTCGATTTCCTTGAAAACGCCAAAGACGAGCTTGGGAATATCGAATATGCCGAGGAGCATCTTGTGCGGCTTCAGGCGGAGTGTGAAAAGCTTAGAAAAGGGGCGCAGGAAGCGGCCGGGAGACTGTCAGAAAAGCGGCGTGAGGCGGCAGATGTGCTTGAAAAACGCGTTGAAAACGAGCTTAAACAGCTATCTATGGGCAGCGTCAGGTTTAAGGTCGAAATAACGAGTGACCCAGATAAGCTCACTGCCGACGGGTGCGACGAAGTATCTTTTTTGCTGTCGGCAAACGCGGGAGAGGAGCTTGGCAAGATCAGTAAAATAGCCTCCGGCGGTGAACTTGCGAGAATCATGCTCGCGATGAAAAACGTGCTTGCCGAAAACGACGGCATTGAGACGATGGTATTCGATGAGGTAGACACCGGCGTTTCGGGCATAGCGGCGCAGAGGGTCGGCGAGAAACTCTGCCAGCTGTCGAGGTTAAGGCAGGTAATATGTGTGACACATCTGCCGCAGATAGCGGTTTTTGCAGATCATCACTTTGAAATAAGGAAAGAGGAAAGGAACGGGAGAACCTTTACCCTTGTAGTCCCGCTTGATGTTGCGGGGAGAAAGCGCGAGATCGCGCGCCTTACAGGCGGTGACAACGTGACGGATGTCACGCTCGCTTCCGCCGGCGAACAGATTGAAAATGCAAATTCATATAAGAAACAGTTAAAGGAGAGTAGTCGATGACAATTTATGACGAGCTTGTCGCAAGAGGGCTTATTGCCCAGGTGACAAATGAAGAGGAGATCAAAAAGGTTATTAACAACGGAGAGGCTGTATTTTATATCGGGTTTGACTGTACGGCGGACAGCCTTACAGCGGGTCATTTTATGGCGCTGACGCTCATGAAAAGACTCCAGATGGCGGGGAATAAGCCGATCGCTCTGATAGGCGGCGGCACGACAATGATAGGCGACCCGTCGGGAAGAACGGATATGCGCAAAATGCTCACCCGTGAGGATATCAATCACAACGCGGAGTGCTTTAAGCGTCAGATGGAGCGTTTCATTGAGTTCGGCGAGGGCAAGGCCATGATGGTAAACAACGCCGACTGGCTGCTTGACCTCAACTCTGTCGAGCTTCTGCGCGAGGTTGGCGCGTGCTTCTCCGTAAACAATATGCTGAGGGCCGAGTGCTATAAGCAGCGTATGGAAAAAGGACTTAGCTTCTTAGAGTTCAACTACATGATAATGCCGAGCTATGACTTCTACTATCTTTTTAAAGAGTATGGCTGCAATATGCAGTTCGGCGGTGACGACCAGTGGTCAAATATGCTGGGAGGTACGGAGCTTATAAGGAAAAAGCTCGGGAAAGACGCCTACGCCATGACCATAACCCTGCTTACCGACTCTCAGGGCAACAAAATGGGGAAAACGGCCGGGAATGCCGTGTGGCTTGACGCGAACAAAACGTCGCCGTATGAGTTTTATCAGTACTGGCGCAACGTCGACGACGCGGATGTGCTGAAGTGCATCAAGATGCTGACATTCCTGCCGCTTGAGCAGATTGACGAGATGAGCAAATGGCAGGGGGCGGAGCTGAACAAAGCCAAGGAGATACTCGCTTACGAGCTTACAAAGATGGTCCACGGCGAGGAGGAAGTGGTAAAAGCGCAGGACACGGCGCGCAAGCTGTTTTCAAACGGAGGCGCGGCTGCCGATATGCCGACGACCGAGCTCTCCGAGGCCGATCTCACAGACGGGGCGATCGATATCCTGACACTGCTTCAGGTATCGGGGCTTTGTCCGTCAAAATCCGAGGCGAGACGCGCCGTACAGCAGGGCGGCGTTGAGGCCGACGGCGAGAAGGTCAACGAATTTGCGAAATCGTTTACTGCAGACGAGCTTAAGGGCGACGGTATCGTAATACGACGGGGTAAGAAAAATTACAGAAAGATAGTTATAAAATAGGAATAAAAAAGATGGTAGAAAACGAATTTTCTACCATCTTTTAACTTTAGTGTTTTATTCCGCTTTCGTGTCGCAGTAGATACAGCGATAGACTTTATTTTCGGGGTCAGAGAGGCGGAAAATATGCTGGATGCCCTGTTCGGTCGTCGTTATACAGCGCGGATTCTTGCATTTGAGTATATCGACGAGCTTTTCGGGAAGCTCAATATGGCGCTTTTCGATAATCTCGTCGTCACGAATAATATTGACGGTGATATTAGGGCTTACAAAACCTAAAACATCCATATTTACATCTATGTTTGAGTCGATCTTTATTATGTCCTTGCGCCCCATCTGATGGCTGGGGGCGTTTTTTATTATTGCAACGGAGCAGTCAAGCTCATCGAGATTGAGCATGCTGTATATCTGCATTGCCTTACCGGCCTGAATATGATCTATGACTATGCCGTTCTTAATCGAGTCTATATTCAATTATTCCACCTCCAGAAGCTTCATGATAAGTGCCATTCGGATAAATTTACCGTATTTTGCCTGCTTGAAATAGCACGCGCGCGGATCATCGTCGACCGCGACGGCAATTTCGTTTACTCTAGGCAGCGGATGGAGTATGCAGAGGTCGCTCTTGGCATTTTTGAGCTTGTCGAGCGTCAGTATATAGCTGTCCTTAAGCCGCAGGTAATCCTCTTCATTGAAGAAACGCTCACGCTGTACTCGCGTCATGTACAGTATATCGAGCTTGTCTATGACAGAATCAAGCGACGTCGTCTGCTCGTAAGGGATGTTTGTTTTTTTGATATATGCGTCCTTGACGTAGCTCGGTACTTTCAGCTCCGTCGGGGAGATGAGCACAAAATTTACGTTTGGATAGCGCGACATGGCGGCGATAAGCGAATGGACGGTGCGTCCGAATTTGAGGTCGCCGCAGAGGCCGACGGTCAGCCCGTCAAAATGGCCTTTCTCGCATTTTATGGTGAGAAGGTCGGTGAGCGTCTGCGTCGGGTGGTTGTGACCGCCGTCGCCGGCGTTTATAACCGGCACGTCGGTTTTCATGGAGGCAACGAGCGGTGCGCCTTCTTTTGGGTGGCGCATCGCGATTATATCGGCATAGCCGCCGACGACGGCGACGGTGTCGGATACGCTCTCACCCTTGGCGGCGGAGCTTGACGCGGCTTCCGAAAAGCCGAGCACACTCCCGCCGAGTTCAAGCATCGCGGCTTCAAAGCTGAGACGCGTCCTCGTGGACGGCTCGAAAAACAGCGTCGCGAGCTTTTTGTATTTGCATTTTTCGCGGTATTTTTCAGGGTGCGCCATTATATCCTGCGCCGTGGCGATGAGTTCATCGATCTCGGCGGGGGAGAGATCCATTATATCGATAAGACTTCTCATTTGCCCACCCCTATCCAGCTTTCGTCGCTTGGGTTATCGCGGAACGCGATAAGACGTGCGATGTCGTTATCAGAGATATATTTTTCCTCGGCGGCGACTTTTGCGATAACGTCAAAGTTTGTAAGGCTGATGTTTTTAACATTTGCCGCGGCCATGCGGTCGAGCCCTTTCTTCATGCCGTAGGTGAAGATGCTGACTATCCCCAAGACCTCAGCGCCGGCTTCACGCAGAACATCGACAACTTCCAAAACGCTTCCGGCGGTAGATATGAGATCTTCGACGACGA
>CALXCR010000021.1 GCA_944386855.1 uncultured Oscillospiraceae bacterium | reverse complement strand
AAGCACTGACAGCCATTTTTTCTTTTTAACTTTTTGTATGTGTTTTCCCCCTTATATAAATTTTAGGTTTTTAGCAAACACAAAAATGCGCACTGCGCCCGTCTTAAAACGGACGCAGTGCGCCTTTCGTATTCACTTTCTTTACGGTCAGAGCATGAAACTGGAGCAGATATCCGCGCTTGCTTGCTTGCTTGCTTGCTTGCTTGCTTGCTTGCTTGCTTGCTTGCTTGCTTGCTTGCTTGCTTGCTTGCTTGCTAAAGCGTACCCTGCCGATATCATCCCGTCAAGCCCCTTTCCGTAATTTTTTACCTGTTCTTATGCCCTCGATTTTACCATAATCATGTCGAAAAAACAAGACAACATTCGCCCCAAAAAATCTGCACCGCGTTTTCCCCACGATAAAAAATGCGCCCGTGAAGGGCGCAAAATTATTATAGATTCATTAATTATACCCCGGTTTTCCGAGCAGGATGAACATCAGCTTTTTGTAATCCTCAACACCCGGCTGGTCAAACGGATTCACGCCGAGCATATAGCCGGATATGCCGCACGCGACCTCGAAAAACGAGGCTAGCTCGCCGAACGAGCGCGCGCTGCGGTCGGGCACAGTTATCAGCATATTGGGCACATCGCCGTTTAAATGCGCCTGCATCGTCGCCTCGAGCGCCTTGTGGTTTATCCATGTCATATCGCGCCCGGCTAGATAGTTTAGCCCGTCTCCGTCGTCCTCGTCATATGGCACGGTTATCTCCGCCTCGCTGTTTTTGACCTTTACAAACGTCTCGAACATCAGGCGCGCGCCCTGCTGAATATACTGCCCCATGGAATGCAGGTCCGCCGTGAAATCGACGCTTGCGGGGAATATCCCTTTCCCCTCCTTGCCCTCGCTCTCGCCGTAGAGCTGCTTCCACCATTCAGCCGCAAATCGGAGCGCCGGCTCGAAATCGGCAAATATCTCGACCGACCTGCCCGCTCGGTACAGCCCGTTTCTCACGGCGGCGTATTTCATCGCGGGATTTTCCGCGTCCGGAGTTTTGCAGGCGGCGTACGCGCTTTTTATTCCCGATACGAGATCGTCTATATCTATCCCTGCCGCCGCGAGCGGGAGATATCCCACCGGCGTGAACACCGAGAACCGGCCGCCGACGTCGTCAGGTATGACAAACGTCTCGTACCCCTCTTTATCGGCAAGCGATTTAAGCGCGCCCTTCGCCTTGTCGGTGGTCGCGTAGATCCTCTTTGCCGCCTCTTTTTTGCCGTACTTTTTCTCGAGCGCCTCCCTGAATATACGGAAGGCAACGGCGGGTTCTGTCGTTGTGCCCGATTTTGATATGACGTTTATCGAGAAATCGCGGTCGCCTATCATGGAGAGCGTCTGCGCGACGCCGTCCGACGAAAATCCGTTGCCGGCAAAATAAATATCCGGCGTGTCCTTTTTCATGTTGTTGTAGTTCGGCGATTTTATGAAATCGAGAGCCGCCCGCGCGCCGAGATATGACCCGCCGATACCTATGACTACAAGCGCGTCAGAGTCCGATATTATTTTCTTTGCCGCCGCTTTGATCCTGTCCGTCTCGTTTTTGTCGGGATGGTCAAGCTCTAGCCAGCCGAGGAAATCGTTTCCCCTGCCCGTTTTTGCGCAGAGCGTCTCAAGAGAT
Organism: uncultured Oscillospiraceae bacterium; assembly: GCA_944386855.1. GTDB lineage: Bacteria > Bacillota > Clostridia > Oscillospirales > Oscillospiraceae > CALXCR01. The sequence goes on along the minus strand of CALXCR010000021.1, from coordinate 26,985 downwards.
ACGGCGCTCTCCCTGAGCAGCGCGTCGAGTTCCGCGTCCGATATGTGGTTTCTCGTGTTTTTTACGTCGATTGTCAGTTTCATTTTATATCCTCCTTCTGCATACACAGCATTGCGGCGCCGATTATACCGGCGTCGTTTCCCAAAGCCGCCGCTACCGTCTCCGGCGGGCTTATGAGTTTATTGGCATAGCACCTGCTTTTAACGGCCGCATTCAGCGGTTTTATAAAATAATCCCCCTGTCCGGCTATCCCGCCGCCGATTATTACGATCTCGGGCCGGAATATGTTTACAAGTCCGCTGACTGCGGACGCGACATACGAAATATACTCGTCTATCACGCATTTTGCCCATTTATCGCCAGATTTTGCCGCCTCAAACGCCGTTTTGCCGTCTATTGACAAACCGCCGCCGCTTTTCTCCCACATGAGCGAATCCGGATGCATGTCCATCGCGCGCTTTGTCCGGCGTATAAGCGCCGACGCGGAGGCGTACATCTCAACGCAGCCGCGGTTTCCGCACGAGCACGGCTCACCGCCGTGGACAAGCGTCATATGCCCCGGCTCTAACCCGCCCGGGCCGCAGCCGGAAAAAATTCTGCCGTCTATGATAACGCCGCCGCCGACTCCCGTGCCGAGAGTGAGCATTACGGCGCTCTTTCGCCCGCGTGCCGCCCCGCACGCCGTCTCCGCGAGGACGGCGCAGTCGGCGTCGTTTCCGAGGATCGTCTTTTTCCCGCAGAGCGCCTCAAGCTCCGATGCCAGCGCAACGTCCCGCCATGCGAGATTAGGCGCTTCTACGACGCGCACTTTGTCCAAATCAACAGCGCCCGGCACTCCGACGCCGATCGAGCCGACGGAGTCCCTGTCTATCCCGGCCGCCGACGCGGCAAGATTCACTGTCTCAGCCATTGTGCGCACAACAGCGCCGTATCCGCGCTCCGCCCCCGTCGGCACGATGGCGCGTCCGACTATCTGTCCCGTCTCGTCGACAATACCCGCGGCGATATTAGTCCCACCGAGGTCTATTCCGGCGTAATATCTCACTATGTCACCCGCTTTCCGACGCTATCTCTTTATACTGCACATTGTACCGCTGCGGCATAGGCCGCACGATATTTCCGTCATCTTTCGCGCGCCGCGCATACTGCGGCGCGTGGACAGGGCATAATCTTTGTACAACATTCTTCTATATGGATATTGTACCATCTTCAGCGCAGCTTCGCTCGCTTTTTTTAGAAATTTATTGATATTCTGTATATTTTTCTCTCCACAGGGCATGATACTACCAAACCCCTTCTTTTGAGCGCGCGCAAATACGCCGCGTTATATAAAATCAAGCGCAGCAGAAAGGTATGATGAACGAATATGAAAAAGAGCGATTTTTCCCGGAAGCTGGATAAGTTCGTAGCTGGAAAGGGCTTTTACATAGCCCTGTTTCTGTGCGTCGCCATAATCGGCGTCGCCTCATGGGCTATCCTTTTCACTTTCGACCCAGCCGGAGACGGCGCAGGCGGCGATATGATGTACTCAAGCTCATCGCAGAGCTACAGTACGGACCGCGGCGATACGGCATCGTCGTCCGATGACACCGGCGATACCAGCGTCACCTCATCCGACTCAGGCGATGACTCCGCCACACCGCTGGAGTCTGAGGCAGATCCGGTCGATACGTCGGACAACACCGAAAACGCCGCCCCGCCGGAGAGCGAAGAACCCACGGTAAGCGCCGAGCCTGAACCCGAAACTCCCGTCTCGGTCGAGGAGGCAATATACGTCTGGCCGGTCGTCGGCGAGATATTGAACAGCCATTCTCTCGACACGCTCGTCTATAACGTCACGATGAACGACTGGAGGACGCATGACGGGATAGACGTCGCCGCCGAAAAGGGCGCGACGGTGCTCGCAATAGCCTCCGGCACGGTAACGGGACTTTATGACGACGATCTTTTCGGCACTACCGTTATAATCGACCACGGAAACGGCCTTGAGAGCAGCTATTCCAATCTTGCGGCACTGCCCACGGTCGAGATAGGCGACGAGGTATCCGTCGGCGATGTCATCGGCTCCGTCGGCAGCACCGCGATAGGAGAGATAAACGAGCAGTCCCATCTCCACCTCTCGGTAACGCTAAACGGCGAGAGCGCCGATCCGTTAAACTATCTGCCGGATCAGCCGTAACGGCTCTCGTATGCGGCGTGGAGGAGTTTTCTCCCCCGCGCCGTTTTAATGGACAATCGCCCGTTTGTAGGATATAATGCTTACAAAAACGCAGGGACGGTGATTTTTACGGAGCTTTATATGATATTCACCGCCGTGATGAGCATCGCCGCCTTTATCTGCTACGGCATCGACAAACACCGCGCACGGCGCGGCAGCAGGCGGCTCGACGAATCGCTTCTTATTGGACTCGGAATCCTGGGCGGCGCGCCGGGTGCGCTCATCGCGATGAAAGTTTTTCGCCATAAAACTCGTCACCGCCGGTTTTGGGCGGTAAACTTTGCGGCGCTCACAGTCTATCTCATGCTTTTTATACATATCGTCCTGAAAACCGGCTTTATTAATAGTGTGTTTTAAAATTTATAATAAAAACCATTAAAATTTTTCAAATTTTTGTCCCGTACACGCTGTGCGGGGCATTTTTAATATTGAAAAATTATTAAACGGGTGATATAATAAGCAAAAATAATTTTTTCGCCGCTGGCAAAAAATAAAAAGTACTATGGGAGGGATTTTTATGACTATCACACAGCTCACCTATTTTCAGGCGATATGCAACAACGAAAGTGTGACAAAAGCTGCGCGGCGTCTGCACATATCCCAGCCCGCTCTTTCCAACGCCGTCAGGGATCTGGAAAACGAGTTTGGTCTGGATTTGTTTCACAGGCGGAGCAAGCGCTTTGTGCTGACCAAAGAGGGTGAATATTTTCTGTCAAAAGTGCCCTCTCTGCTTGAAGATTTCAACGATATCGTCTCGAATATGAAATTTTTCGCGACAACGCGAAACAACATCAAGATCGGTATGCAGATGTTCACAACTACATTCATTGCGCCGCAGCTCATCACCGATTTCCACAGAAGACAGCCGCAGATAAAGTTTGACATACAAGAGCTGTCGTCGGAGCAAATATCGGAATATGTCGCGACGAATTTTCTTGATATCGGCATAGTAAACCTCAACACGATACCCGAATACAAATTTGACGTGTACGAACTGTATTCCGTGCCGCTCTACTTCTGCGTAAACAAAAATTCAAAATTTGCCGGTATGGATAAGATATCTATAGCCGAGATAGGCGATTATCCGCTTGTCCTGTCGTCAAACTCAAAATACACAAAGCACGGCGGCATCATGGCAGCGTTTAAAAATGCCGACATTACACCGAACGTGTTCCTGTTCACCGGGCAGTACTCGTCTATAATCGAGTACATGCGCTGCGGTGACTGCGGGGCGTTTTTATGCCGCGAGCAGGTTGAAAAATATGACGATGTCGTCTGCATCCGGGTCGATGAGATCAAACCGCACCGCATAGGTGTTATAGTAAATAAAAACAGCCATATGTATTCCGACACATCGGAATTTCTGTCATTCTTGCAGACGTGGCTTGAAGAGCATCCTGAGTTGGGAGGTATCGTGAAATGACCGTTACGCAAATGATATATTTCAAAACGATATGCGAAAGTCCCAGCGTCACAAGGGCGGCGTCGATTCTCGGCGTATCGCAGCCGGCGCTTTCAAATGCCGTACGCGACCTTGAAAATGAGTTCGGCGTCGACCTGTTTTACAGAAGGAGCAAGCGCTTTGTGCTCACTAAAGAGGGCGAGTATTTCCTGGAGCGCGCCTCCGCGTTTTTAGAGGAGTATATTGGGCTCAACAACATGATGAAGTCTCTGGGCAACTCGCGCAACAGCGTAAAGCTCGGTATATCGCCGTATATAAGCAGCTCTGTAATGCCGCCACTGCTCAACAATTTTAACAAAATCCATCCCGAGATCAAATTTGAGGTCACCGAAGCGCCGATGTACTCGCTCAGCCAGCGGCTCTCCGGCGGCTTCCTCGACATAGCGATTGCAGCGACAAACACAATAAACAGCAATAAATTTGAGATCGTGAATATCTGCACTACAGAGACTGTCTGCTGTGTCCACAAAGACAGTCCGCTTGCATCGCTCGACGAGATCGATTTCCCCGATATCGGGCAGACGCCGGTTATCCTCGGCACAGCCCCGCAGGAGGAGAGCAGAGTCCGTCAGGGTTTTAAAAACGCCGGGATCGAGCCGAATATCCTATTGCAGACCGACCAGATACACACACTTTTGGAGTATGTCAGGCGCGGCCTTGCCATCGGCTTTATAACCTCCGACACAACAGCCTATAATGATATCGTGCGCATACCGATAAAGGGATTTGCACCTATAAATATAGGGCTTATCTTCCGCAAAAACAGTAGAATTTACGCTGACACGGCAAAATTTATACAGTTCGCAAAGGACGGCGCTGCCGACGGAACGTTATTTAATTAAAACACACGGCCGCAGGACAGTTCAAAATGTCCCGCGGCCGTTTTGCGCCCTTTGACGTGCGAAACGGTGTTGTCGCGCCTAACCCGCAGTAAATTTATACGGGTTTTCATTTTGCCCCGCCGGGGAGAATAGAGTAAAGCATTGTTTTTTGGCGTGCGTATACAGGCTGAAAAAGCATCTCGCATCAAAAATGCGCAAACACCGCGATCGCACGCAACGCAACGCAAAAAATTTCGCGCAGACGGCATGTCCGCGCGAAAAATCAGTTTCTTATTCCGGCTGATAGCCGAGGTGATCGAGCGTCTCTTTTATGATCTGCGCCGTAACCGCTGCGGCCATCGTGCCGCCGCCTACGCCTGTGCCCGTCTCCTCGCTCGGGGTGTCAAGTATGAACAGCACGGCTATCTGCGGGTTATCGGCCGGGGCGAATCCGCCGAACGATACGAGGTAGTCCTTTTCCTCGCCGTCCTCCGATATCGTTCCGATCTTTTCGGACGTACCCGTCTTGCCGCCTATCCTGTAGCCTTCGATATATGCCCTGTGACCTGTCGCGCCCTCCTCGCTTACTACCTCCTCAAGAAGCTTGCGCACCTCCGCCGAGGTCTCGTTCGATACGGCCTGACGGACAACGGTCGCCTCATGCTGGTAAACAGCCGCACCGTTTTCATCTGTTATAGATTCTACGATATACGGCTTCATAAGATATCCGCCGTTTACGGATGCGGACAGCGCCGTTATCATCTGTATCGGCGTTATGCCGAATGTCTGTCCCCACGAAGCGACGGCAAGCTGTGACAGATTGTTCTTGTTGTAGAACACGTCCTCGCTCCACCAGATGTCGTTTCCCTCACCGTTTAAGTCAATACCCGTCTTGTCGAAGAAGCCAAACGCCTCGCAGTATTTATAAAATGTCTCCGCGCCGATCTCGAGTCCAATGTTTGTAAACGCGATATTGCACGACTGCTGTACGGCCTCGGACAGCGAAAGCCATCCGTGTCCGCTTCTGTTGGAACAGTGTAGGTCTGTCTCACGGCCCAAAACGCGCATGGCGCCGTTGCACTCATACCAGTGGCTTTCATCTGTAACGCCCTCTTCAAGAGCCATCGCGAGCGTTATCGTCTTGAATACGGAACCCGGCTCGTATGAATCGGCGAGCGCTTTGTTGCGCCACATGGTATATCTGGCCTCGGCGGTCGCCTCATTGCGCTCCTCCTCGTCGGCGATAAGCGATATCTCAGCCAATATGCCGTCGTCTATCTTCTGATAGTCGTTCGGGTCGAAATCCGCGTTGCTGGCCATTGCGAGTATAGCGCCGGTGTTAACGTCCTGGACAATTACGCAACCGCCGTTTTCAACGTCGTAATCTTCAACGGCCTGATCGAGATATTTCTCGACTATACGCTGTATTGTCGCATCGATCGTCAGGTTCAGGTCATTTCCGTTCACAGCGCTGCTCTGCGTATATGTAATGGCGACGCCGTTTCTCGCCGTGACGCTCACAACACTGCCGTCAGTGCCCTGAAGATAATCGTTATACTTGTACTCGATTCCAGCAAGACCTGTCCCCTCATCTCCGACGTAGCCGAGGACATGGCAGGCGAGGCTGCCGTTTGGATAATAGCGCTTCGAGCTTTTTTCAAAATGGATGCCGTTTATCCCGTTTTCCGTTTTAAACTGCGTTATCAGCTCTGCCGTATCGGCGTCAACCTGCTTCTTGACCATCTTGTACCAAGAATCGGTGTCTTTAAGCTGCTCGCGTATGCCGTCTGCGTCGACCTCGAGTATCTCCGCAAGCGTCTGCGCTATAAGCTCGCCGTCCTCCCCGTCGCGGTTTATCTCGTGCGGGCTTATGAATACATCGTACGTCGTAGCGCTTATGGCGAGCACCTCGCCGTTTGCATCATATATCGACCCGCGCGACGCTTTTGCCGTCGTCTCCTGTATCTGCTGGCTTGCAGCCTGCTCTCCGAGATATGCGCCCTCCACGATCTGAAGCTGATACAGCTTTATAAACATGATGATGAATATCAAAACACCGAAAACGGCAATCAGCAGCAGTATTCTGCTAAATGTCGTCGAGTCCGGCTTCAATATGGAATTTTTGTGATCTATGCTCATAATTTTTTACCTTTTGCCATGCGAAGATTCCGCCGAGCAGATGTAAAATCTGCGGTGCAGAGATCCCCGTTATCCCGCGATCTCGTCGTTTAACAGCTCAAGAGCGTACTGAAGCTGCGGATCGTCCTCTATCGCAAGTTCCCCGTAATAAAGCTGCTGATACTGCTCATCCGTGAGATCGACGACGTGATCGGGTGATATGCCGACGCCCTCAAGGCTTATGCCGCTTGGCGTATAATATGTCCGTGTCGACAGCGAAATCACCGACCCGTCGGACAGGCTTATCGGCGCCTGAGAGTAACCCTTGCCGCTCGTCTGCACGCCGACCACCTCCGCCGTGCCGTATTCCTGCTGTACGGCTGCGAAATACTCAGCCGCACTGTAGCTGTCCTCGTTTACGAGGACAACGCACGGAAGCTGCTCTATACATTCGGCGTCGGACTCCATAACGTCGCGGTTGCCGTACTTGTCGTCTGTTACGAAGATCGTACACTCGGGAAGCAGATGGTCGAGCATATCGCACAGCTCCGAAACTCTGCCGCCGCCGTTGAAACGCACATCAAATATGAGTCCTTTTGCCCCCTGCGCTATAAGCGCGTCGACCTTTTCGTTAAAGCTCTCGGCCGACGACGCGTTGAAGTTTTCAAGCGTTACATAGCCGATATCGCCGATAAACTGCGCCGACACCGGGTCGACCTCTATCGTCCGGCGCTCGACCGTCAGCTCCTGCGTCCGGCCTGCTTCGTCGCGGACTGTGAGAACAACGGTCGTCCCCTCCGCGCCTTTTATAAGGGCCGTCGCATCGCTCAGTTCAAATCCTATTATGCTCTGCCCGTCGGCCGCCGTTATGTAGCTTCCGGCCGTTATACCGGCCTCCTCCGCACCGCCGCCTTCGGCAACGCTTATTACGAGAAGTCCTTTATCGGTCGTTCGCTCAACTGTAACGCCGACTCCGACATAATTATTGTTTACATTCGACTCGTAGCTTTCAAGCTCCTCTACAGAAACGTAATACGACCACCTGTCACCGAGCGACTCTACCATCGCGTTTACGGCGGCGTCCATCATATTGTCTATATCGACGTCGGTGACATAGTTTTCCTCCATGATCTCCGCCGCCTCGATAAGCTTTGAAAAGCGGTTTTCATTTACGACCGTCTTGCTTGCGTTGATCGAGTACATTATCGCCCACGTGCATATCGCGACCGAAATGCCCACCACAAACATTAAAAAGACTGCCGTTTTCGTACTTATAGCGCCGCGCGCCGGCCGCTCCGGTCTTCTGTCCTCATACATATAAAAATCCCCTTGCTGTAAAATATATCATATCCCATGCGGACAATTTCCCCGCATGTCCGTATTAGCGGTCTCTGTGTGCAGCGGTCATTAGACATATATAACTGCACAGGATATATTATAGCACACCGTATGTAAATAATAAAGAACTTCACAAAAAAGTAAGGGAAAATACACAATTTTAAGCTGCGTGGCATCAGAATATCCAATGCGCGATTGAAATCTCCGCCGAAACAGTATAAAATAACCTTATCAAAATACGGAAAGGAAGATCATTATGGAAATGCCGGCAGGAATGCAGAGAGTATACGATTATTTGAAGAAGAGCCATGTTTTTTACATTGCGACATATGACGGAATGCAGGCAAGAGTCAGGCCGTTCGGCGCTATTGCCGTATTCGAGGGCAGGATGTATACGCAGACGGGCAAGATAAAAAATGTATACAGGCAGATGAAGGAGTTCCCGCGCATCGAAATGTGTACGATGGGCGAGGGCGGATGGCTTCGCATAGAGGCGGACGTCGTCGAGGATGACCGCCGCGAGGCGAGAACGGCCGTTTTGGACCAGTGCCCCAGTCTGCGCAATATGTACAGCGAGGACGACGGTAACTGCACCGTATTCTATTTTAAAAATATCAAGGCGACGTTTGTACAGGGCAGCAAGGGAACGGGCGAGATTATCGAGTTCTGATCTTACGGACAGGATAGCGCACAGTCACGGCCGCCGGTGAGCGGCCGTGATATTTTTGCCGGTTTCACCGTCCTGCCGCCGTGCATACGGCATCTTATCCGTGTCATGTCATCTGTTTTCCGACATGTTTTACCTCCAGTGTGTGATTTTTTGCGGGCACGGCATCTTCCCCGATGCCCGCAGCCGCCGTGAGGCGCGGACAGCGCTGCCGGCTTTTCATTATGATAAACTGTCGGCTATTTGCATCATATCTCCCCTCTTTTGTTATACAAAACGTCAAAATTGCGGGAATTATCGATTTGCTGTTGACAGATCATCCCATAAATTGTATTATTAATCTTGCTTGCACTAAATCCAACACTATATATTGTGTTTCATAAGGGGGAGACAATATGGCTATATCAAACATAAAAAAACGCGACGGGCGCACGGTGTCTTTTGACGTCACAAAAATAGCTAACGCTATATCTAAGGCATTTGAGGCGACATATAAGCCGAACAGTCAGGACGTTGCCGCGGCGCTTGCAGAGCAGGTTGAGTCCATACTGGAGATGGAGGGCAACTCTCTGCCTGATGTCGAGCATATACAGGATATAGTGGAAAAGGTCCTTATGGACAGCGGCTATATCACAACGGCGAAGGCGTATATCCTCTACAGGTCGGAGCGCAGCCGCCGCCGCGAGATGCGCACACGCCTAATGCAGACGTATGAGGAGATCACGTTTGCCGACGCGCGCGACTCGGACGTCAAGCGTGAAAATGCCAATATCGACGGTGACACTGCCATGGGCGTCATGCTTAAATACGGCTCTGAGGGCGCAAAGCAGTTTTACAATATGTTTGTTCTCAATCCCGACCACGCGAAGGCGCATCAGGACGGCGATATCCATATTCACGACCTCGATTTTCTTACGCTTACGACTACCTGCACGCAGATAGATATCATAAAGCTCTTCCGCGGCGGTTTTTCCACTGGCCACGGAACTTTGCGCGAGCCGAACGACATATCGTCATATTCCGCTCTCGCCTGCATCGCGATACAGTCGAATCAGAACGACCAGCACGGCGGACAGAGCATAGTAAACTTTGACTACGGCATGGCCGAGGGCGTTAAAAAGACGTTTATACGCCTGTATCGTCAGAATCTTGCAAAAGCGCTCATGCTGTGGCTTGAGGTGGACGACCCCGAGGACGACATCAAGGCCATGATTGAGGAGATCCGCGAAAAGACCGGCGAATACCCGAGTCTTGAGGATAACGAGGCGTATTTTGAGGCCGAGATGCCGTACCTGCTTGAAAAATACGGCAACGATGTCGATATCGACAAGCTGCGCCGCACGGCCATACACTACGCCGAAAAGGAGACAGACCGCGCAACATATCAGGCGATGGAGGCGTTTATCCATAATCTGAATACAATGCACTCGCGCGCCGGCGCGCAGACCCCGTTTTCATCGATAAACTATGGCATGGACACGACACCCGAAGGGCGCATGGTCATGAAAAACATCATGCTCGCTACGGAGGCGGGACTCGGTCACGGCGAAACACCCATCTTTCCTATACAGATCTTCCGCGTGAAAGACGGCGTCAACCTAAATCCCGGTGAGCCGAACTACGACCTGTTCAAGCTCGCCTGCCGCTGCTCTGCAAAAAGGCTTTTCCCGAACTTCTCGTTTATCGACGCCCCGTTCAATCTCCAGTACTACGATCCGAACAGGCCGGAGACGGAGATTGCGTACATGGGCTGCCGCACAAGAGTTATCGGTAATGTATACGACCCGACAAGAGAAATATGCAACGGACGCGGCAACCTGTCGTTTACATCGATAAACCTCCCGCGCCTTGCCATCAAGGCAAAGGGCGACGTGGCGCGCTTCTTTGAAGATCTCGACGTCAAGATCAATCTCGTTATCGACCAGCTCCTTGAGAGATTTGAGATACAGTGCCGCAAGCGCGTATACAATTACCCGTTCCTCATGGGTCAGGGCGTATGGCTCGACAGCGAAAAGCTCGCATGGAACGACGAGGTGCGCGAGGTGTTAAAGCACGGCTCGCTTACGGTCGGCTTCATCGGCCTTGCCGAGACTCTCAAATGCCTTATCGGCGAACACCACGGCGAGAGCGAGAGGGCGCAACACCTCGGCCTTGAGATTGTTGCGCACATGCGCCAGAGGATGGACGAGGAATCCCAGAAGAGAGGACTCAATTTCACGCTTATCGCAACTCCGGCAGAGGGGCTCTCCGGCCGGTTTGTCAAGATAGACAGGCAGAGATACGGCGTTATCCCGGGAGTTACCGACCGCGATTATTACACGAACAGCTTCCATATCCCGGTCTATTTCCCGATAAGCGCATTTGACAAGATAACGCTCGAAGCGCCTTACCACGCGCTAACGAACGCCGGACATATAACGTATATCGAGATGGACGGCGACCCGACGCAGAATCTTGAGGCATTTGAAAAGATCGTCCGCAAGATGCAGAAAGAGGGCATAGGCTACGGCGCTATCAACCACCCCGTCGACCGCGACCCCGTGTGCGGCTATACAGGCATCATTAAAGACGAATGCCCGCACTGCGGCAGGCATGAGGGCGACGACGTTGGATTCGAGCGCATACGCAGGATAACAGGTTATCTCGTCGGCACTCTCGACCGTTTCAACAACGGCAAAAGAGCCGAGGAAGCCGACCGCGTAAAACACGGCATCTGATTTTTAAAGCCCCCTTTAAAAAGGGGGCTTTTTTACGGCCCGCCGAGCGGGCGTTACATCGCCGCTTAGGCGACACCGTTTATCGTTGCCTGTTACACAGGCGTGGGTTTATTGTGCCGCCACAGCGCGGGATTTATGTACCCGTTTCTTTTACATATGCAAAAGAAACGGGTACGCCCAAAGAAAACATAGCGGGGCTTGCGCCCCTGCAAAAAAATAGAAATCAAATCAAAGCCCAGCGGAGTGGCTTTGATTTGAAGAGGAGGAGCGACGGAACGGGTGAGCGCCGCGCTTTAGCTCGGCGCGAGCGAAGCCAAGTCCGCGACGACGATGCTACGCGTATCTAATTACGACATGGACAAAGCCTCAGAAACTCTGCCATGCGTGCTACGAGAGGTACGCGCCGTAGCTCTACGGTCCTACCCGCAGCCGTGTATGTGCGTAAGGAGCAATAACAACCCTGCACAATGTATCCACTGCGTGCGTCAGGGGGTATCAAGGGGGATAGCCCCCTTGACGCCCTTTTCTTTGGGTTACCGTTTCTTTTTGGCGTTAAAAAGAAATGGTAACAATACCACCGCGCTTTCAGCGCGGAAACCCGCACGCACGGCGGGCATAAAGGCCGCCGCACTACCGGCGGCAACGGTATCGCCCGCAGGGCGACAAAAGACCGCCTTTCGGCGGAAAAACGAGAGGATGTTTAACATGAAAATTGCAGGTCTTGTGCAGGACTCGATCGTTGACGGGCCGGGACTGCGCTTCACTGTTTTCACACAGGGCTGCCCGCACCACTGTGAGGGCTGCCATAATCCGGCAACACACGACCCCGACGGCGGGACGGAAATGGAAGTCGATGAGGTCATCCGTCAGCTTTTGTCGAATCCGCTGACGGACGGGGTCACTTTATCCGGCGGGGAGCCGTTTGCCCAGCCCGCAGACTGCTTTAAGATAGCCCGCGCCGCACACGAACATAATCTCAATGTCTGGACGTATTCCGGCTACACGTTTGAGCAGCTTTTGACCCTCAGCAAAACGGACGGTGATATAGCCGCGCTGCTGCATGAGACCGATGCACTCATCGACGGACCGTTTATCCTCGCAGAGCGCACTCTTTCGCTCCCGTGGCGCGGCAGCCGTAACCAGCGCGTTATCGAAGTTAAAAAGAGCCTTGAGACGGGCAGCGTCGTAAAGCTCATGGACTGACAGCCGAGTGCTCATGGACTGACAGCCGGCATACACATCTTATCCGCATAGCGTGGAAAACACACACCGGAAAGGCATAATATGGAAAAAATAATCCACACGATAGCCCCCGTATACGACGAAAACTCGCGCGTTTTACTGCTCGGCTCTATGCCGTCGCCAAAGTCGCGCGAGGCCGGGTTTTACTACGGCAACCCGCACAACAGATTCTGGACGGTGCTTTCCGCCGTATTTAATGACGATACAGGCAAAACGAAAGAGCAAAAAACGGCGTTTCTGCTGCGGCATCATGTCGCGCTTTGGGACGTTCTGCACTCGTGCGAGATCGCGGGCGCGTCAGACGCGTCTATCCGCTCGGCTGAGGTGAACGATTTCTCCGCAATATTCGCCGCCGCGCCGATACGCGCCGTCTTCTTTACAGGAATCGCGGCGCACCGGTATTTTACGAAAAACGTGCGGTGCAATCTCCCCGCAATACGCCTGCCGTCTACAAGCCCGGCTAACGCCGCGTGGAGCATTGACCGGCTTATCGAGGCTTACAGCGTGATAAGAGAATTTGTGTGACAACGGATACGGAAAATAAATATTGCACCCCACTTATTGGGCAGTATTATACTGCCTGATGAGCAGGGTGCCTATTATTTATGGATTAGCTTGATTTATGTTTATAACGATGCGCTTAATTTTTTCTGCGCCTTCCCGAATAAGCAACTGCACACAGCGAGATGCCTGACGCAAGTAAGGCAAAGCATGTGAGTAATATCATAGAAGAATCCCCGGTCTGCGGTTCGTCGCTCGGCTTTTCGTTATTTCCATCTTGCCCTTCATCGCTAGGCGAGGTGGAAGTATCGTCCTTATCCGGCATAATGGATTCTTCATTGTCTGTTTGTCCTGCTTCTCCGTCATCTTTGTCCGGCGTATTTTCTCCTTCGTTGCCTGTTTGGCCCGCTTCTCCGTCGCCTTCGTCCGGCGTATTCTCGCTTATCAGCTCAGCTATGGCATATATGCTGAAATGATCGGTTTCAAACGAAACAGTTTTGTCATCCGCGCTTAATGTAAATTTCATTTCTGTAAGATTGCCATCATCTGAGATGTTATATACCGCCAAGCGCTCGGTATAGTAGCCAGATGGAACCGGTATAGTAATTTTTACTTTGCCGTCTGGCTGTACCTCATTTCCTTTAGACAGGAGATAGATATCAAATGCTTCAAATTTTTCAGCTTTATCATTAAGTGCCTTGCTCACAACTGCATACTTGTCTCCTGCTGTTTTTTCAATCTGCAAAGTTGTATCTGCGGGAAGTATGCCGCTTTCAGCGTCAAGGCTTATACCGGTATCGCCGTCGGTCACAGATACAGGTACTTCCGGTTCGGTTACGTTGATGGTCACAGTCTTTGTTGGGCTGTAACGGTAATCGTGCCTAATTCCTATTACATTATCATTTTCATCAAATTGGCGCGCTGTCATGCAGTCGCATGTGCCTATCTGCTGATAAGTGATTTTAAGCGTCACTGTTCCGACTCCAGTAAATTTCAGTGTCTCTCTGGAGCTTAGAATATTCGTATAATCGGCGTCAAAGCGTTCAACAAGCCCTGCCCCCTCTGTAATTTCCACTTTTGGCAGATATGCCATAACATGGCTGTCGCTATTGCTTACCCATCCGTCAGGCGCATATGTACCGAACAGTAATTCCTCGTCGAAAAATCCTCCTAAATAATTATCCGGGTCAAGATACGGCGCAACGGGTTCATCCGTCAGCGCAGTATTTGTCAGAGCCGTTGTCAGCTCAATGGTTTGTCCGGATTCCACCTGCTGCGGTGCATTTGTTTCAATAACAGGTTCTTCCACTGTCACGTTATACGGCTCGCCGAGCATCTCCGTACTCCCATCCTGCATCCACGCCTTTATCTGAAGAGAAATTACACCCGGTCGATAGAAAATTTCATAATCGGTCGGCAGCTTGGATTTCCCATCCTCTCCAACAATGAAAGGTTCTTCTCCGGCATGACTCTTATAACCGTATTCTTCCTTGGCAGGAACGTTGATTTCCATGCCCGCCGAAAGATTTCCAGCCTCTCCGGCTATATTCAAACGCGGTGCGGTTTCATTCTTTTCAACTACATAGCCAACCTTCACGGTCTGCGGGATATACCACTCAATAACAGGTTCTTCAGCTTCTGTGCCGGATCCGCTTGCCTGCGTGTTTACAACAAATCCGAGTGTTGTGCCAAACAGTATAACGGCGCAAAGAAGACTTATTAGAATTTTTCTTCTTTTCATGTTCCTCTACATCTCCGTTTTATTTTTTTACCTTTATCAGGTAATACTACTGATTATATTCTACTCTTTTAGCAAGTATTTTGCAAGTACTTTATCTTGCTTTTTAATTCTATTTTTCGCCTCATCGTGAATGCATAATTGCATTGAAAGGAGTGCGTTCATATGTTTAAAATACAAAAGGGCTACGACAGTCAAAGCAAAACCTTTCGTTTGCCCGTAGAATTGATAGATCAGCTGGAAAACCTTGCGGCGCAGAACAAATTGTCCTTAAATCAGTTAGTAATTCAATGCCTGAATTATGCTGTTTCAAATTTAGAGCCGCAGGAAGAGGATTCAGACAAAAAATCCGAAAATAAATAAAATAGAAGCGGGCGAAAAACGCCGGCTTCCATTTTTGCTCTATTTACAAAAAACGCACCCCGCTTATTAGGCATCAGCTCATGCCCTGCAAGCGGGGTGTTTATTATTTATGCGTTATATATCACTCGTGCTCCTTGCACGATATCTCCTCGACCTCGAGCCGGAACACCGCTGTGGCGGACACCATCTTTTCGTCGAATTCCCAGCCGCCGCGGCCGGTGTTTTTCAGCATTATCATATCGAGCGCGCGGCGCTTTTCCTCCGCGTCCTCTATAAAATCGACTCTCCCGCCGCCTATCACGCTCTGAAACCGCGCCGAATAATCGCACGCCGTCTCCCCCTCGTTCAGCTTATAGCCCGTGTCCATCTCAAAACCGGCATAGTGCGTTTCGCGTATAAGGGCTATCTTGCGCCCCTCGCGCGCGCTGTGGAAATAAAATATCCGTCTGCCGCCGTCATTTTCAAAGCCGAAGCTGAGCGGGACGATATACACCCTCCCGTTATCGTTAAAGCCGAGGCGGCATACGTCGCACGACGATATTATCTCGTCGATTTTCGCGCTGTCCGTTACCTCTCTGTCTTTTCTTCTCATATTTATGACCGCTCCTTTCCGCCGCGATGAATTTTTTCATTCACAAATATCGGTATCCCGATATTTGTGACGGATTTCCGTCCATAAAAAAGCGCGCCTTATATGGGCGCGCCCGTTTGTGTCTTATCTCGTCTAAAATCCCAGATTCAATCCGCCTGTTATTTTGCTCATTCCCTCGGTCATCGCGGTATCCGCCTGCTTTACAGCCTCGTTTACCGCGGCCATGACCATATCGCACAGCATTTCCACATCATCGGGATCGACCGCCTCCGGCTTTATATCGAGCCTTATAAGCTGCTTTTTGCCGGTTACCGTCGCCGTGACCATACCGCCGCCGGAGGACGCCGTATACTCCTGCGCCTCAAGCTCCGCCTGCGCCTTTAGCATATCGTTTTGCATCTTCTGCGCCTGCTTTATCATGTTCATGTTAAAGCCGCCGCCCATTCCGCCTCTGAATCCGCCTTTTGCCATTTGTATCTCTCCTTACTTAAACTCAATGTTTCCGAATTTTCTAAGCTCGTCGAGCTTGCTCGTCTTTTTCGCGGCGCTGCCGGGGCGGGCAACATAATCCGTCACCTCTACCGCGACGGGACCGCCCGCAACCTGCTCCGCCGCCGCTTTCAGCGCCGTTTTTACCGGCACTGTATCTATCATCATCTTCGCGACGGGATTTTTTGCGCCGACAACAAGCTTTCCGCCCGTTATCTCGCCCTCCGCCTGAACCCTGTCACTCAAAAACGAAAACGGCGCAATATCTATCTGCTTTTCTACTATCGCGAGTATGCTCTTCCAAACATCGGCCGCGGCAGGCGGCGGCACTTGCACCGCCGCCGGTCCGGGCTTCGCCGTGTCCTCCGAATAAACGGGCACTTCCTCTGCCCTCTGTACCGGCGCTTCACCCTGTCCGCCGTCAAAATACCGCGGCGATACGGCGTCATTTTGTCTTTCGGCATTGCCGGAGCGCGTCCCGAAACCGGTTTTATCCGGTATATCCCATGGCAGATCGTCCGCATCCGCCTTTGCCGTCTTTTTCTCTCCGCGCACTGCGGTTTTTTTCGCGCTGTCCTCGCTCTTTGCCGGCTGCGGCGGCGTACGCGTCTCTGCCGCGCTCCCGTTTTGCGCCGTTATTGCGGCGTCGGATTCAAGGCGCGATATACGCGCGGCGAGAGCCGATATGTCGTCGCCGAGCCTTGCGTCGGCAAGCTGCATAAGGCACATCTCCGCCGTTATGCGTCTGTCCGGCGACCGGTCAAGCTCCAGAAGCGCGGCCTGTATCGTCTTTACCATATATAAAAGCGTCTCCGGCGGCGTTTTGGCGGCATCGGCGACGGCATTTTCCGAAAACGCGCCGCTTTTCAGCCCATCGCCGTTTTTCGGCGCGACAAGCGATATCAGAGCGTCGCGGCAAAGGTCCGAAAGCTCCTCAAGCACGCTGCCCGGGTCTTTCCCGTCCATATAGAGCGCCGACAAAAGCTCAAGCGCCTTTCCCGTCTCGCCTGACGAGACCATACCAAACAGCTTTTCCGTATTTTCCGCGCCCGCGAGGCCTATCGCGTCGGTCACACGCGCGGAATCCACCGGCCTATCCCATATGCACTGGTCGAGCAGAGACAGCGCGTCTCTCATCGACCCGTCGGCAAGGCGGGCGAGCATCTCGGACGCGTCGGGCGTAAGCTCTATACCCTCATGCTCCGCGACATACTCAAGCCTGCGCGATATGTCACGCGTCGTTATCCGCTTGAACGAATACCGCTGACACCGGGACAAAATCGTCGCCGGGACTTTGTGTATCTCCGTCGTCGCGAGGATGAATATTATATGCTCCGGCGGCTCTTCAAGTATTTTTAAAAGCGCGTTGAATGCCGAGGCCGAAAGCATATGCACCTCGTCTATTATATAGACGCGGTATCGCGCCGCCGCCGGTGTAAACACCGCCTCGTCGCGTATCGTCCTTATATTGTCGACGCCGTTGTTCGACGCGGCGTCGAGCTCCTCGACGTCGAGTATCGACCCGTCGTCTATCCCGCGGCATGACGGGCACTCGTTGCATGGGTTGCCGTCAACGGGATGCTCGCAGTTTGCCGCCTTTGCGAGGATCTTTGCGCACGTCGTTTTCCCCGTGCCCCTCGTTCCTACGAACAGATACGCGTGGGAGAGCCTTCCCGCCGCTACCTGCCGGCGCAGCGTTTCCGTTATATGCTCCTGCCCTACGACGTCAGAAAAATCGCGCGGACGCCATTTCCTGTAAAGCACCTGATACATGCTCTCCCCGCCTTTCCAAGTCAATTTAAATATCTTGGCGGTGACCCGCAAGACCGCACACCGATCTTTGATAATTGCGATATGCCCGCTTCTGTAAGATCCGGCTCAAAGCCGGCAGCCTCACGGCACACGCAAGGTCCTCCTTAATGCTGCTCGGTTCCCCGCCTGACATGGTTCGAAGGTTTGCGTTGCGCGAGACCGGCTTATCAGCGCCTTTTCCCACAGGCTGCGGCACATTGCAAAACCGGGGATCGGAATTCATCCCTGCTGTAGCGGATTGCAGGCTACAGGGCACCGCTATCTCCCCGACTAGTGCGGTCTTGCCGATCACCGGCCAAGACTTTCACATTATATCCTATTTCACCTCTTTTATCAACACAATTTTGTGAACATTATTCGCGCACTCAAAGCGCGGGAAACCGGCGGCCGGGACATGGCACGGCGCAAAGCTCCAGTGCGCAAACCGGCAAAGCGGCATTGTGCGCATATCCGAAAGACGTCCGCAACAGCATAAAACCGCGGTATCAATACCGGCAGCGCGGTGGGCAACAAAAAATTTTTCTAATATATGTTGACAGCGCCCCGGAAAGTGTATATACTGTGATTATCAAATATGTACACTATGTACACACATTACGCGAGTGGGGGATATGATGGATATAATCGTAAGCAACAGCAGCGGCAAGCCGATATACGAACAGATAAGCTCGCAGATTAAAAATCAGATAATGAACGGTACGCTCGAGGCGGGCGAGGCACTCCCCTCAATGCGAGCTCTGGCAAAAGACCTGCATATAAGCGTCATAACGGTGCAGCGCGCGTATGAGGATCTGACGCGCGACGGCTTTATCGAGACGGTTTCCGGCAAGGGCAGCTTTGTCGCCGCCCAAAACACGGAATTTATTCAGGAAGAACAGCTTCGCAAGGCGGAGGAGCTTTTGCAGCAGGCGTGCGATATCGCGCGCTCGCACGGGATATCATATGAACAGCTCGCCTCTATTTTGAAAATGCTGTATGAAGAATAACAGGAGGATATGACTATGAGTGAAAACAACATCGCGGTAAGAGATCTGTGCAAATCGTTCGGCGAATTTTCTCTGGATCATGTGTCGCTCAACGTGCCGAAGGGGAGGATAGTCGGCTTTATCGGTGAAAACGGCGCCGGGAAAAGCACTACGATAAACCTTATCTTGAACGAGCTTAAAAAAGACGGCGGCACGGTCGAGATATTCGGAACGGACCACGCCGACGAATCTGTCAAACGCGATATAGGCGTTGTATTCGACGAGTGCAATTTCCACGGATTTTTCACGACGCGGAACGTCGCGAAAATATTTGCCGGAGTGTACCCCACATGGGACGACCGGCTGTTTGAGGAATATACGCAAAAGTTCAAAGTCCCCTTGTCGCGCCCGATCGGCGATTTTTCAAAAGGGATGAAGATGAAGCTGTCCATCATATGTGCCATGGCGCACAATCCAAAGCTTTTGATACTCGACGAGGCCACGACGGGGCTCGACCCCGTGGTACGGGATGAGATACTCGATATGTTCCTCGGTTTTATTCAGGACGAGGAGCGTTCCATCTTCTTTTCCTCGCATATCATATCGGATATCGAGAAGATAGCCGACTATGTGATACTGATACATCAGGGCAGGATAATTTTTGAAGAGGAAAAAGACCGGCTTATCGACCGGTACGGCATACTGCGCTGCGGAAGAGGGCAGTTTTCGGCGATCGCCCCGGAGGATTACATCACCTGCCGCAGTACGAATATGAGCGTTGAATGCCTTGTGCCCGATAAGGAAGCAGCGCGCAGAAAATATAAAAACACGATCGTTGACAACGCCTCGCTTGAGGATATCATGCTTTTCTATATCAAAGGAGGTCACGCCGCATGAGAGGGCTTGTTTATAAGGATTTCAATCTGTTTTTTAAGAGCATCGACAAGAAGCTGATCTTTGTCGCCGTGGCGGCGGTGGCGCTGCTTATGGTCAGTGCGGAGAATTTTTCCGGATTTCTCGCCGCTATAATGTTCGCCGCGACCATAGGGATACAAAATACGATGAGCTTTGCCTGCGACGAGCAGGTAAACTGGAAAAAATACCAGCTTACGATGCCGGTAAGCGCCGGCTGCGTCGTCGGCAGCAAATATCTCTCCGTCCTGATGACGGCGGGCATATCGGCCGCGGCGGGCGCGGTCCTCTATCTGATATCTACGGCGATATACGGCGGCTTTGATACGGATATTCTTTTTGCCACCGTTGCGGTGTCAGTCATAGTCCCCGTCGTGTGGACGGCTATATGCCTCCCGCTCACCTACTGGCTTGGCTTTAAATCGGCACAGGCCGTGCGGCTTCTTGTGATCTTGCCCATATTCTATCTGATCACATACTTTGAAGACGGACCGGGATTTACAGAGCTTGCGAACACTTTATCGTCGTATCTTTTTGCCGGATTTGCCGTCTCGTGCGGCCTGTTTATCGTGTCGTATTTTATCAGCATCCCGGGGTATGCGCGGAAAAAATAAATGCGGCGCAGAGGCAAAACCGGCACTCGGATAACGCTAGACAGACAGGCGGCGGATGCAAAAAGCGTCCGCCGCCTGTTCCCGTTTATTTATTTGCCGCGCCATTTCAAATCCAAGGCGATTTTATTTAGGCGTCGCCGTATTTCTTCGCCGCCCTGTATGTGTAATATATCTCGACCGGCAGTGCAATGATCTGTATACCGACCGCTAAGCCTGCGCACAAAAGCCCTCTTGTAAAACAGCATATTATTATCGTAACGACGCCTGTCACGATAGCGGCTATACCGCCGAAACGCTGGCTTTTCTTCCACGTCGTCTCGTTTTTCATGCTCCATCCGGTCCTAAGCCCGATAAGCCCGTTCATGCGCAGCTTCGGCATGACGTTGCCTATTACAATCATACCAGCGCCGAACACCATAAAAACTATCTGATATACGTCGAGCGAGATGTTGTATATATCCTCCGTCTGCGCAAACGCGGTGTACAGGAAAAACCCCGTCAGGACGTTAAACAGCACGACCACCGCTATTGCCGTCGTAATGCTTACCTTTTCATTGTTTTCGCCGTCTTTTTCTTTTTTTGCGGCGATTTTCGCCTCGAAAAGCATCGCAGCGCCGAATGCTAGCGTGATCGCCGGTATTATGAGCGACTCGTATTTGCTGCCGTAGCGCGTCACCTGCCCGTCAAATCCGTAATGCGCCGGAATCTGCTCCGGCAGAAACGGCAGGGCTATGAGAGTCGCTACAAGCGGCAAAAACATAAGAACATACAGTACACGTTTTCTCGTTTTCATGATTTTCCTCCCCTGAGCTCGTCTATCCACATGACGGCCTCGTCAAGCACGGACAGATTCAGTTCGTAATATATGAAATTTTTAAACCGCGTCTCATATATCAAGTCGGCTTTTTTCAGCTTTGCCAGATGGTACGACAGCGCCTGCGGCGTCATCTCCATCGCCTCGGCGAGCTCGCCGGAGCTGATTTTCCCCTCCTTCAGCTTTATCAGTATCCTCCTGCGATGCTCGTCGGCAAGCGCGGCCAATATCTCGTGTATCGCCAATCTGCCGCCCCCTAACTATTTCAAATAATCTTTAAATAGATTATACAGCATTCTGTCTGCAAGCGCAAGAGGTATTTAAAATTTTTTTGAAATAGCTCTGTGCAGGCGCGCATGATGACGATGACACGCGGGCGCGCAAAAGCGGGGAGCGTTTAAACTCCCCGCTCATTCTTTGCCTTTGCTCTCCGCCGCCTCTTTTTCGATATGCTCCACGAGCTCGTGCGGGGCAATCTCAAAAGCGTTCGCTATGCGCCATATCGTCTCGAAATTCGGCTGTTTTGACCCCGTCTCTATCATCGCAAGATGGCTGCGGGCAATACCGGCAAGGCCGCTCGCCACCTCCTGCGACAGGTCTTTTTCGCGCCGCAGGCGGCGTATAACCGCCCCGACCGCTTTTTTATCAAATTCTATCATCGTAGACACACCCTTTTTTATTAAGGTAACAAAAAAGGGTGATTTTTATGTCTATGATAATAGACAAAACTAAAATTGTATGCTATAATAGACATCACCTGGCACGCGGCTTTATCCGCGGCGGCGGTAAGGGAGGGATTTTCATGTTCGGCAGCGGGCGCGGCGTTCAATCCGCGGTATTCACGGCGGTGCGCATCGCCGTATCGCTTGTATCGGTCGCCGCCGGGTTTATTGTCTGCGCGGCCGCGCACGGCGGGGATGTCCGTTTTCTCCCCTATCTTGCGGGAGGGCTTGCCGCCGGAGCGTTTAGATATATCGCCGGAGCGATTATCGAGGTTTTGATCCGCGCCGTTTTGAAAGTACGCGGATACATAGGCAGAAGCTGATATGCTGTTTCATAAAACGAAATCCCGCCGGGGCTTTGCTCTTCGGCGGGATCGTTTTTTATACTGTCGTTTAATACGGCCGTTTCTACCGCGTCACCATGTCGATATAATCGTCTACGCGCTTTTGAAGAAGCTCATACCGCGCCAAAACGTCGGCGTCCGCGTCGCACTCTGCTCTGTCAACCTCGGTGCTGTCGGCAAAATTTATCATAATGAACTGCTCCTCGTAGTGGTCACTTGTCAAATCTATCGTTTTGCCGTCCACCTCGTTAAAATAGTGCTTTTCGCCGTCGATGTGCGTCAGGCGTATATTGCCGCCGAACATGTCCTGCACCAGCATCGCCGCGATCTGACTCTGCCCGTATGTAGCGTCGGTCTCTCTCCACTTATCGCGCACGGCGGGGTGCGCCGTCTCCGCGCGGTAGCATTTTGTGAGCATCACAAAGAGCTGCTCGAGCGTGTCGACGCCTTTAAAGCGCTTGTTTTTAACCGGCATATCGCCGAAATCCTCGCCCTCGAAATACATGTCGCGGCTTATGTCGTTCCACAGGTCGCACTTGTCGAATTCCTCGCAGTACAGATAGTCAATGTCGCCCCACTCCGCCTCGAGCAGCAGCTCGTCCAGCCTACCGTCGTTTGCCATGTCCTCAAAATTGTCGTACCGCATGACAATGCTGCGGTCCTCCTCCTTGCCGCTGCGCTGGAACGTGATCTCCTCGCCGTAGCGCAGTACATAGTAGTCGTATCGGCTTATGAAGCTGATCTCCATTTTCGGCTCGTACCCAAGCTCGCGGCACTTGTCGAGCATGGCGTGTATCTCGTCTATCGAATATCTTATAAGCATATGAACCCCTCCGAATATATCGCTTTGCTTTTTTCATTTCGATAAAACGCAAGCGTTTTATCGAGTTCTCTAATCCAAACGCAGGCGTTTGGATGTCCTCCCTGCGTCTCGCGGCGCGCACTCACGCTGCTCGCACGCTTGCGCGACTATTTGTATTTTTCGTCCGGCGCATGTCCGTACGAAAAATATATTAAATTTTTTGCCCCTTGCGGGGCAAAGTCTGCGAAGCCGTGCATCCGTAGGATAGTATAGCACACAATCCGCCGCGTGTCACTTTTTCTTAAGGGGTGGGCGCTGTCTTTCAAATTTTAATTCATTGTAAAATAATTTAAAACTGTTCACGGACACCGTATATTATGATATAATGGTATATCTGGAAATTTGCTTTTTGATTTTAACATTTTCATAATACATTTTACCGTTTTCTATCACTTACGAAAGGGTGCTTCAGCCATGCTGGAACTTTTAGCTCCCGCCGGTTCGCCGGAAGGGGTCGTCGCCGCCGTGCAGAGCGGGGCTGACGCTATATATCTCGGCTTCGGCAACTTCAACGCCCGCAGGAACGCGAAAAATTTTACCGAATCCGACTTTGAAAAAGCCGCCGAATACTGCCGCATACGCGGCGTAAAATTATACGTTACGCTAAATACTCTCGCCTCCGACAGAGAGCTTCCCGATATCGCGCGCCAGGCGCAGACCGCCTCAAAACTCGGCGCGGACGCGATACTCGTACAGGATCTCGGCGTTTTAAAGGCCGTGCGTCAGGCCGTGCCGGACATGCCGGTCCACGCGAGCACGCAGATGAGCATACACAATCTCGAGGGCGTCAAAGTCGCCGCCGCAATGGGTATTTCCCGCGTCGTGCTCGCGCGCGAGCTTGACCGCAGCGAAATTGAATATATATGCAGAAACTCACCGATAGAGATCGAGGTGTTTGCCCACGGCGCGCTGTGTATGTGCTACTCGGGGCAGTGCTATATGAGCGCCGTCATCGGCAGACGGAGCGGAAACCGCGGACTGTGCGCGCAGCCGTGCAGAATGCCGTATTCCGTCCCCGGCGCGAGAAAGAGCAGCTATCCGCTAAGCTTAAAGGACAACTGCCTTGCCGAATACCTGCGCGATCTCGAGAGGATCGGCGTAAAATGCGTAAAGCTCGAGGGCCGGATGAAGCGGCCGGAGTACGCCGCCGTCGTGACGGATGTGTACTCCCGCGCGATCCGCTCCGGCAAAAATCCGTCCGGCGAGGATATGAAGGCCCTGCGCGAGGCGTTTTCGCGCGATGGATTTACGGACGGGTATTATACCGGCAAAACGGGCGAGACGATGTTCGGCGTCAGAAACGAACGTGAAAAGCAGCCGGAGGCGCTTTTTGCCGCGGCAAAACGCGCTTACCTTAAAAATGAGTTTCAGCGCGTCCCCGTGCGGTTCGCGGCACAGATAAAGGCGGACGTCCCGGCGCGCCTTGCGGCGCAGGACGATTTGGGAAACATCGCGCTCGTCGACGGGCCCGTCCCGCAGCCGGCCTTTCACAAGGAGCTTACGAAGGTATCGCTTCAGACGCAGCTTTACAAAACGGGCGGGACGCCGTTTATATGTGAGGGCGTGAGAAGCGAGATAGACCCGGGCATAACGCTGCCGGTTTCGGCCGTAAACGAGATGCGCCGGACGGCGCTTTCCGATCTGGTCATAAAAAGAAGCGTTTTAAAACCGCGCAGAGAGGGAGAATTTATACAGGGATTCCGCCTTTTAAACCGCGAAGATCCCCCTGTTGTCACAGTATCGGTGACGCGGCTCACCCAGCTCTCAAATAAGCTCCTAGGCTTAAAGCCCGCCGTACTGTACGTTCCGCTCGAGGAATTTGACGCGCGCGACCGCTCGCTTGCGCCGTTTATCGAAGACCCCGACATAACCGTCGCCGTGACGATGCCGCGCATCATACACGACGGTGAGATGCCGGACGTTTTGAAGACGCTGCGCGCGGCGAAAAATGCCGGCGTCTCGGACGTTTTGACCGGCAATATCGGCCATATCGTCACCTGCCGCACCGAGGGGTTCAACGTGCGCGGCGATTTTGGCCTAAACGTGTACAACTCGCAGACGCTTCGCATATTCAAGGATTTCGGCCTTGCATCCGCGACACTGTCGTTTGAGCTGAGGCTCGAGCAGATACGCCATCTGTCGAAGCCGCTCGACTGCGAGCTCATCGTATACGGCAGGCTTCCGCTGATGATAACGGAAAACTGCATCGTAAAATCGGCAACTGGGCTGTGCAACTGCTCTAATTTCGGCGGTATAACGGACAGAAACGGGTTTACGTTCCCCGTGCTCAAGGCTTTCGGATGCCGGAACGTCGTTTTAAACTCGCAGAAGCTGTTTTTGGCCGACCGCATGGGCGATTATCAGAATATCGGTCTCTGGGGCGCGCGGCTGTCGTTTACGACGGAAAACGCCGCCGAATGCGCCGCGATAACGGAGACGTATATGCAAAAGGGCGACTATGCCCCCTCCGGTTTTACGAGAGGGCTGTATTACAGAGGTGTGGAATGAGAATTATTTTGGCTTCCAAGTCTCCGCGCAGGCGTGAGCTTTTAAAAAACCTCGGCATAACGGACTTTGAGGTCATACCGGCTCACGGGGAGGAGAAGCTCGTCTCCGGTCTCTCGCCTGAGGATGAGGTGCGCTCGATAGCGCTCAGTAAGGCGCGCGAAGTCGCGCAGGCCTGCTCCGGCGACGACGTTGTGATTGCCGCCGACACGCTCGTATTTTTAAACGGCGAGCCGCTCGGAAAACCCGCTTCCCGCGACGACGCGTTTCGTATGCTGAGAGCTCTCTCGGGGAGATCTCACAGCGTGCTGACGGGTGTCGCCGTTATACGCGGTGGGGACGAGCTCTGCGAGTGCGAGTCGACGCGCGTGTTCTTCCGCGATCTGTCGGACGAGGAGATCGAGAAATATGTCGATTCCGGCGAGCCTATGGATAAGGCCGGCGCTTACGGCATACAGGGGCTCGGTTCTGTGTTTGTCCCTCGCGTTGAGGGGGATTATTTTAACGTAATGGGGCTTCCCGTGGCGCGGCTGTACTTAATGCTCCGGCAAATGGGTATCTTTAACTTACGGAGGTGAGTCGTTTGAACGGAACAGCAAAAAAAATAATCGCCGTGTGCGCCGCGGCACTCGTCATTGTGATAATCGCCGTGTTTTCGGCGGCGCGCTCAGGCGGGCAGGACGTTTTTTCCGATGCCGTCAACTATATAACGGCTCCCGTAAAATCTTTTGCCTCATCCGTCGTTGACAGGATAAGTGAATTTACGGAGCATCTTACAAATTATGATTCGCTGATAGCCGAAAATGAGTCGCTTTATCAGCAGGTAGCCGAGCTTCAGGAGAGCTACTTGCAGTACGTTGAGTACAAGGAGGAAAACGAACGGCTTAGAAACCTGCTCGGCCTCGCCGAGAACAATCCGACGTATGAGTTCGCCGAAGGGCGGATAATCGCGTGGACCGCCTCAAACTGGAACTCGTCGTTTACTATAAATGCAGGTACTGCCGCCGGGATATCGGCAGGTGACTGTGCAATAGACGAGTACGGACACCTTATCGGCTTAGTTTCAAGCGTAAATGAAAACTCGTCCGTCATAACGACTATACTTGACACAAGCAGCAATATAGGCGCCACAGTCATCGAGACCGGAGATTCGGCAGTTGCGTCCGGCC
>CALXCR010000020.1 GCA_944386855.1 uncultured Oscillospiraceae bacterium | reverse complement strand
ATACGGTCTCGGCTGTGAGATGGGCATATCGACGCAGAAGCTGCACGCCCGCGGCCCTATGGGGCTTTCCGAGCTTACAACGTACAAGTACATTGTCCACGGCGACGGGCAGATACGATAGCGGCCGTCAGAGATCTTATCTATTATCGGAAAACGCGGTATGCGTTTTCCGATTTTTATTTCGGGATGCCGCGCCGACGCGATAACATAAAAGCCGCAGCCGTATAAACCGGCTGCGGTTTTTATGCTTTTCAAACGGGCAGCAGATATTGCTGCGAAATCTGGTTTTACTCTACGGTCACTGATTTTGCGAGATTTCTCGGCTTATCTATATTGCATCCGTTTTCCTTTGCCACATAATACGCGAAAAGCTGGAGCGGGACTACCTCTGACGGGACACCGAAAAGCGTGTCTGTCTTTGGAACGAATATGACGTCGTCGGCCTCTCTGACAATCCTGTTCTGTCCCTCGGTCGTGACACCCAGAACCTTTGCTCCTCTCGCCTTGACCTCTTTTATATTGCTCATCATCTTGTCAAAAAGCGGCTCATAGCATGAAAGCGCGATCACGGGCTGGTCCTCCTCTATGAGCGCAATAGTGCCGTGCTTCAATTCCCCGGCGGCGTACGCCTCCGAATGCAGATATGATATCTCTTTTAGCTTTAACGACCCCTCGAGGCATACCGCGTAATCCACGTTCCTGCCGATAAAAAACAGTGATTTGTTATGGTGATACTCCTTGGCAAGCGACGGTATCTGCGGGTTTAAGTCTATAGCGCGCTGGATCTGCTGCGGGATCTGCATTATCTCGCCGGTGAGGCGTTTTTCCTCATCTTCGCTTATACGCCCCCGCCGCCTCGCCATATACACTGAAAACAGGTACATTACGGCGACCTGCGTCGTATATCCCTTGGTCGTCGCGACGGCAATCTCCGGCCCTGCCCATGTATAGATCACGTTATCGGCAAGCTTTGATATCCTGCTGCCAACGACATTGACTATCGCGAGTATTTTCGCGCCGCGCGTTTTTGCCTCTTCAAGCGCTGAGATCGTGTCGGCCGTCTCCCCCGACTGCGATATTACAATCAGAAGCGTCTTATCGTCAATGATCGGATCGCTGTAGCGGAATTCGCTTGCGAGCTCTGTAGTCACAGGGACTCTGGTCAGCTTTTCCAGCGTATATTTTGCGGCACAGCCGGCATAATACGCAGAACCGCATGCCGTTATGACTATTTTATCGATCGACCTTATCTCGTCATCGGACAAATTCAATTCTTCGAGGACAACTTTCCCGTCTTTTATCCTGGGCTCTACCGTCGATTTTATTGCTCTGGGCTGTTCAATTATCTCCTTGAGCATAAAATGGTCGTATCCGCCCTTTTCAGCGGCTTCCATGTCCCACTGTACTCTGGTTATCTCTTTTTCGACGGGCTTTCCGGTCGGGCCGTACACACATATCTCATCGGGAGTTATATCGGCCACCTCTCCGTCTTCAAGATATATCACGTTTTTAGTGTGCGATATAAGCGCCGTAACGTCTGACGCAAAGTAGTTTTCGCCGACGCCGACACCGAGGATGAGCGGACTGAACTGTCTTGTCGCGACAATATGCTCCGGATAATCGGCGCAGACGACGCCGAGTCCGTAGCTGCCCTCAAGGCGCGCCGTCGCCTTCATGACAGCCTCTTTCAGATCACCGTTATAATACAGCGATAAAAGATGTACAACAACTTCCGTATCCGTCTCGCTTTTGAACTCAAAGCCCCTTTCGACGAGCTCATCTCTTAACACGGCGTAATTTTCGATTATTCCGTTATGTACAACGGCAAATTTTCCGTCGTTGCTCATATGGGGATGTGCGTTTATGTCGGTAGGTGCGCCGTGCGTCGCCCATCTGGTGTGCCCTATCCCGGCAAAGCCCGGCAAAAGCTTTCCGTCCTGCGTTTTTTCGCAGAGGTTTGCTATCTTGCCGGTGGTTTTTATCATCGATATGCCATTTTTGCCCAGTACGGCAAGCCCTGCAGAGTCGTATCCTCGGTATTCAAGCTTTTTTAATCCTTCGAGGAGAATCTGCGCAGCTTCCTGCCGCCCTGTAAATCCAACTATTCCACACATATGGTTTTTCCTTTCAATATTCGTTTTATGATGCCGTTCCTATAATATAAAGTCTATGCGCCGCTGTCTTTTTAATTTACCAGACAGTGTGTCCTGCCCTGCCGGCGCAGGCACTACGGGTGTATCTCAATTATCTCTTTATTATTTCTGTCCGCGTATCTCACCGTAAACGCAGTTCCGCCGGATTTCCCGTCGTAAACGGCGACAACGACGGCGGAATTGTCGACCATATATCTGTTGCGCTTGAACATACAGTCTCTTGTATACTCGTTTTGCAGAAACGTCGTATAGTCGCACTGCTTCATAAGTTTCTTATATCTGCCGACGTCGCTTTTATCCCAGCGCATCGTCTGCGTGCGGCATGGTATCGCCGCTTCGAGCGTAACATCATCATGTTCCTGTTTAAGTTTTAAAACGGCTTCCGCGAAAAACATATCGCAGCCCTTGGCCATTCCGCATATGTAATGTCTGATGCCCGAAAAATACAGGGCGTCGACTACATCGTACAGCTTTATTTTAAGCAGACGGCATCTTGGGTCTTCCTCATCGTACCTCCACGGGAGTTTTTCAGGCCGGTAGCCGGTAAAGCAGCAGGTGTTTTCCGGTGATATTTTAAAATCCATCTGCCGTACCCCCTGTCTTTGGTATCCATTTTAATCCATTACTCAATATTTGTCAAAAAGCTATTGCAATTATTTTTCAGAGTGCTATAATAGTAACAGCTAAATAATGTCTTCAGGGCAGGGTGTGATTCCCGACCGGCGGTGATCTTTTGTCAGTCCGCGACCGCGTTTTTCGCGTTGAATCGGTGCAATTCCGATACCGACAGTACAGTCTGGATGGAAGAAGACGGTATCCATGCGCTTTTAGGCGTGTGTCTTTGTGTTTTCATTTACACCTGAATTCATTATTCAGGTGTATTTTTATTTTCCGAGGTGGGTATCATGTCACACAATTCTATAAAAAAACTTACAGTTACAGCGATGTTTATCGCAATCTCCGTCGTGCTCGTCTATTTCATACATTTCCCAATCATACCAACCGTGGCATTTTTGGAATATGACCCTGCCGATATCCCGATACTTATCTGCGCACTGGCGTTCGGCCCTATACCCGGCATCATCATAACCGTCGCAGCAAGCGCTATACAGGCGCTTACCGTAAGCGCTCAGAGCGGCCTTTACGGGTTTATAATGCACGTTATCGCAACGTGTACGCTGTCAACGGTCTCGTCTGTCATATACAGCAAATTCCGCTCTACTAAAGGGCTTTTAGTTGCGCTTATCTGCGGGGCTGTCGCTATGGGGCTTATAATGATGCCGGCAAACCATTTTATCACCCCAATCTTTACGGGTTGGCCCATAGAAACCGTCGATGCGCTGCTTCTGCCCGCCATCCTTCCGTTTAACCTCATAAAAGCCGGTATAAATTCTCTTGTTACATTTTTGATCTACAGCCAGATACGCAGATTCTTCGAGCCAACAGAATCTGACCGCTAAATAGTTTCTCCCCTCGGCCTGTGTGCCTCTTGCAGCAGATCGAGGGGAGTTTTTGCTATGCAAAAGCATAGCAAAACTTAGAAATGCGCCATTTCCTCGCCCCCTTCGGGGCAACCGGAAATAATGCGCAAAAACTTCATGCGCCGCTGGTTTTGTCTTTCATCGTGGTGCGCAAAAGCGCATGAAGTTTTATGCGCCGGCTGTTTTATCGCGCATTGTCCGCGGTACGGCGGCTGCTGTTATTGGCATCATCCAGCATATCGTTTCCGATGTTGCTGTCATTATCGTCTTTACCGTCCGTTATCGCTCTTCCGGCATCTTCGAGATCGTTTTTAACACCCCTGCCGGCATCCTCAAGGTCGTTTTTGACTCCTCTTCCAGCATCCTCGATATCGTCTTCGAGATCATCGAGTCCGCTGTTAATGTCGCCTACGACGCCTGAGCCTCCTCCGCTCGAACTGTCGATAACGCCGTCCTCGGCTCCGTTATTATCGACTGTTCCGTCAGATACCATGCTGTCGTTTCTGTCTGTCACAGTATTTTCCGCTCCGCAGCCCGAAAATGCGGAAAGCACCATGGTGCATACGAGCAGGATCATAGTTATTTTTTTCATAATTACCTCCTGAGTGATTTTTATCTCTCACATCGGTATTATTTGCAGCATTTTTCTTTTTAAAAGCGTACGGCAGAGTAAAAAGCTTCCGCAATCGATTGCGGAAGCTTTTTTTGATACCTCTCATTATTTTCATTTTATAGCTCATCCATTTCTTCAAATTCAAAGCTTGTATATGTCAGCACATCTGACAGCTCCATAAGAATGTCATATTTCGATGGGATATATTCCATTTCAGGTGAACGAAGCAGTGTAACAGAACGCGATTTTTTTGGCAGCGCCATAGTTACTGATGTCCCGACTTTCTCTCTGCTCTCAATAAACACATTGCCGCCGTGCTTTGCCGCTACCTGCTTTACGGTAAAAAGCCCAAGGCCCAAGCCGCGGTTGTCTTTATCGCTATTCATGTTCATCTTAAAAAACTCAAATATCCCATTCAGTTTAAACTGCGGAATCCCGGCGCCGTCATCCTTTACGGACAGCATGACATTTTTTTCGTCTTCGTAAACACATACCCTGATATTACCGTTTTCTTTTGAATTTTTTATGCTGTTTGAGATGAGCTTCATCAGCGCAAGACAAATGAGCTCCTCACTTCCGAAAAAAGTTATCCTGTCTGTTTTGCTTTTGACCTCTATTGACAGCCCAAGACGCTTTATCAGGCTTTGGACTTTTTGCGTAAGCATCTGGCAGGTATTTACGATATTAAAATAGCCCTTCATCCTCTCAGGGATCTCAGTCCCCGTCATTGCGAGCCTTGTTAAACTGCTGACAGTGTGCGCAAGCAAATACTGGCTGTGACTTTGCACGGCGGCATAGACAGATAAAGTAGCATCGTCAAGCCCTTCTATAGCCGGCCGCAGTTTACCGGAGGCCATATTGAACATGGATATAGCGCTGCGCGCCGATTCCTCCGCCTTGCAGAGGAGTGCTTCTACATCGCTTTTATCGCGCTCATCCGGCGGCAGCACGCTTACTATAAGCGTGTCACCTATATATGATATCACCATATCGAGCTGCATACCTTCTATAGGCGCTGTAAGAGAAACTGTTTCCCGCCCCCGCGGTTTCATAATCATAACAGCGAGATCGCGCACTTTTTCCTTTACGCCGGCTTTTGAGAACATTATCTCCGCAGCCCTGTTTGTCCACACGATCTCCCACTCTTCGATCGCTATTACAGCTTCTTTAAAAAGCTCGAAAATTTCTTTATAGTTGTCCATTTTAAATATCCTTATGCGGCTTTGCCGTCCGTTATCTATCCACCACCTCTGTCATAATTCATATAATATCACCGTTTTACGACATTCTCAACTCATTTTCGAGTTTTAGACATTTTTCGACAAATATCTTGCCGGCAGCGGACAACGCTTTATGATATTAGCTTGCCTCAGAATGTCATGACATTGCGTTGAATATTTATGTAAAACAGCCGGTGAGAAAGCCGGCTGTTTTCTTCAATTTTTAAATTTTATTTGCGCAGGAACACCGGCATACCGAATGCGGAGTTTCCGGCAATATCTGTCGCAAGGACTCTAGCCCATTTCATGCCTGTCGGGAAGCTGAACTCGACAGTCTGCTTTCCGAACGGCTCTGTCTTGTCCATCGACAACACAACGCTGTTCACATTTTCACCGTCGGAGTACACAAGCTCGGCATACGCAAGCGGGAATGTCCAGCTAAAAACGGCTTTTGCATTTCCGTCTTCGATCGCGCTGTCCTCTATGAGTATCTCGCCCGTAGAGTAGAAATGATCGCCTGCGCGCAGCGCGTCAATAAGCTCCTCCCAGTTGTCAGGGCTCGGAAGATGATCCAGCTTGACATAGGTGCAGTTAGTCTGCCCGTACTGCTCCCAATCCTCTTCCCGCTCTTCCACCTTGGTATATGTGTCAAGCTCGCTTATGATATATCTCGGCACATCGCTCCAGTTATTGATATCGTTCCAGACGCGCTCTGTGCGTCCGCTTATCATCGTGGGCACGGAATTGTCTGCGGGGAGCTGACGGCATCCGACTCCGAACCAGCGGTGGTCTTTAAACCACGCCTCGTCCTTTACGTCATACGGAAGCCCGTCGTTTGCCTTCGTATCGGGGTGCGGCATGAGGATAAAGCTGTTTTCACGTTTGCACATCTCTATAAGGTCATCGGCAGATTTCAAATGGTAGTATGTCCGCCCGTCGGGAAGCTTTTCGGCAAACTCCTGATCGTCGTCACGCCAGCGAGAATACAGAAGCGGCTTCGACGGCATCACCATACAGTGATACGGCACGAGCATTTTTGACAGATCTTTACCCTGCACGGCTATTTCCTCGGACGGTATCACGAGGAAGTCCGGTGTGCTGCAGCACTTTGCCATTGCATGGTAGCGCTCAAGATCGGATTTGCGGCCTTCCCTATTGTCGTCGTTTCTCCCCTCAGCCCAGAAATCGCAGAGCGAGAAAATATCGCATCCGAGTTCTTTCATCAGCTTTTCCCAAGGACGCTCCACACGCTGATCGCGTATCCATGCGGCGTGCGTCGCAACGTGCATATGCGAGCACATTCTCTTGTAGCCCTTGAGCTTCCTCAGATGGTCAAAGTTTGTGTATTTCATTGCCATGGCTCTCGTGACCCACACGGAGTCGGATGAAACGCACATGAACATCGACATCACCTGCTCTGTACCCGGCTTTGCGTTATAGCACGGCCAGCGGATATTAAAATGTTCGGCTTCTTTATTATGGCGTATGCCTATAGCCAGTGTACCGTTTTTCTCTCTATTGTAATAGTTATAGCCTACGATATTCTCCGTCTGGCTGCCCCACAAAAAGCGGTGCGGTGGCGGAAATACGGCGACAGCGCCGTTTTCCTGTTGAAGCGTCAGCACCCTGCCCCTTGTGTCGACTCTCTGACGGTCACGGTCAGGACCGGAATTTGTATGAAGTCCCGGGTTTTCGAGTATCTCTCTCCGTTTAATCGAGACGTAGTAAATTTTATCGATGTCAAACCCGTCGAGTCCCGCGTGATAGAGATAGGCAACGCCGTCCTCATCCGTCGACGCCACAGCCTCAATCCTAATGAGATTGCTGCCGTTAAAGAAATTGAAACGGCATCCACCGTGGAAAATGCCGAGCGTCAGCCCGTCGAAAGTGACCGTTGTGACGTTTCCATGCGTTGACACATCCATCTTTGTAGTATCAAACTGCTGGTTTGCTTCCTGCACATTTTCCTTATGGCTCATCGGATCGTCGGAGTATGTATCCCACTGATAATCCAGCTCCTCTCCGGGAGCAAGCGCCTTTGTGCGCTGCGGATTGATCTTTGTACGCTTTGCAGTTACCGCCTTGAACTGCGGATGCAGCATTTTCGCAAGTGCCAATCTCTCTCCGGCAAGCTCATAGCCGAGTTCGAATATGCACGGCGTTTTTCCGTCAATCCCAACAGTAGCGTACCAGTGCTTTTGGTCTTCGCCTTTCCACTGAACAGTCTGTTTATCCATTATGCCACTCCTTTTTCTTTAAATTTTTGAATATATAATATCATACTTTTAATATTTATACTATAATTTAATCTCGATTTATCAAAATTTTCCCATAAAGCTATTTATTTTCTGTGCTCAAGAGGTTATAATGTTTTTAGTTTGCTGTACTATTAATTATTTCAATATCTTTATACGGAGGTAAACTATGAGTATTAAAATTGGCATCAACGGTTTTGGAAGAATCGGCAGGCTCGTTTTCCGCGCAAGTCTCGACCACCCTGACGTCGAGGTTGTGGGAATAAACGACCTTATTACATCGGATTACATGGCGTATATGCTTAAATACGACACGATGCACGGCAGATTTGACGGTACTGTTGATTATACCGACCACTCGCTTATCGTAAACGGCAAAGAAATCGCCGTTTTCTCTGAGAGAGACAAAGAAAATCTCCCATGGGGAGAGATCGGCGCTGAATATATCGTCGAATCCACCGGCCTGTTCCTGACGAAAGAAAAAGCGGAAGGTCATCTCAAAGCCGGTGCAAAGAAGGTTATCATGTCCGCTCCGTCAAAAGACGACACACCTATGTTTGTAATGGGTGTCAACAATACGTCGTACACCTCTGACATGGATTTTGTGTCCAACGCCTCCTGCACGACGAACTGTCTTGCACCGATTGCAAAAGTCCTGCACGATAGCTTCGGAATCACCGAGGGACTTATGACCACTGTCCATTCCACGACAGCGACACAGAAAACGGTCGACGGCGTTTCTTCCAAGGACTGGCGCGGCGGCAGAGCTGCCTCCGGCAACATCATCCCGTCATCGACGGGCGCTGCCAAGGCTGTCGGTAAGGTTATTCCCGCGCTCAACGGGAAGCTCACCGGCATGTCGATGCGCGTACCGACACTTGACGTATCTGTCGTTGACCTCACGGTAAATCTTTCAAAGCCCGCGACATACGAGGAGATCTGCGCGGCTATGAAAGCCGCTTCCGAGGGTGAACTCAAGGGTATTCTCGGCTACACGGAGGACGATGTCGTATCGTCCGACTTCCTGCACGATCCGCGCACCTCGATATTCGATGCGAAAGCCGGTATTGCATTGACCGACACGTTTGTTAAGGTCATATCATGGTACGACAACGAGTGGGGCTATTCAAACAAGGTTGTTGACCTTATTGAGTACATGTACTCCGTCGACCACGCAAAATAATTAAGCTATACGGCTGAACTGCCGCAGTACGGTACGCCGGGCAGACAACTATGACATATGCGCATTGCCGGTCTGCGGCAGTAATGTAATTTTCATGTTGACAATCGCTCTGATCTGTGCTATTATAATCCTCGTCCGTGGGGGTATAGCTCAGCTGGGAGAGCGCTTGAATGGCATTCAAGAGGTCAGCGGTTCGATCCCGCTTATCTCCACCAAGGCCTTGGATCTTGTTTTGATCCAAGGCCTTTTACTTTGACCGGTTTTTGTAAAGGGAGGCGTACGATGATTTCTATACAAAAATATGACGAGCGGTTTTGGCCTGATATTTGCATGATACACGACGCGGCGCGAAAAATTGAGCTTAAATACGCCTCGCTGACTGACGCCTTTTTGTCCTTAGAGAAGATCGCGGACGCTGAGGGCTTATTTGATTACACGCACGTCGATTTGGCTTTGATCGGCGGCCGCGCCGTAGGATTCTGCGCATACTCTGCTGAGGAACTTGCGTGGCTCTATATAGCGCCGGAGCATATGCGCAAAGGCATCGGACACAAGCTTGTCTCTCACGCACTGGAT
>CALXCR010000019.1 GCA_944386855.1 uncultured Oscillospiraceae bacterium | reverse complement strand
ATCGCCAAAACCTCGTACTTATCCCTGGCTACCTGTTCAAAAGCCGAGAACGCCGACTGAAGCGATATCTCGTATTCGGTCGAACATCCTCCGAAAATAACGGCCAATCTCTTTTTCTGCATCTTTATTGCCCCTTTCTGTATGTTTGCTGTTTTATTTACGGGCGGACAGTCTAAAAAATAAAGACACCCTTTCTTCCGATACTGTAATTGTACCGACAAAAAAGATGTCTTTTATTTGTTTCATCACATGATGACCTGATGTTTTTCTTCGGAATTTCTTACGATTTTCCTACGAAACAGGAATTGTGACTTCAAACTCAATCGTCTCGTTTTCACTTTTTGCCGTTATCGTCCCTTTATGCAGCTCAACGATCTCTTTTGCAATGGCAAGTCCAAGCCCCGTGCCGCCGCTTTTGGAGCTTCGCGCGCTGTCGATGCGGTAAAACTGTTCAAATATCCTCTCAAGCTTCTCGCTGGGAATCGTATTCCCGCTGTTTTTAAACTTTATTTTGATATTAGATTCATCGCACAATGCGGTTATTTTTATCACGCTGTTAGGAAAGCTGTAATTTACCGCATTCCTGAGAAGATTGTCAAATACCCGCTGCATTTTATCGACGTCGCACCTTATCATAGTGTCAGGGGCGATCTCAAGCTCACAGTTCAGGTTTTTCTCCAAAAGCATCGGTTTAAACTCGTATGTAAGCTGTTCCAGCATACGGGTCAGGTTCACCCTGCTGTACTCAAGAGTGATGTTTGACAGATTAAACCGCGTTATCTCAAAAAATTCGTTTATAAGATCCTCAAGGCGCTCCGCCTTGTCAAGAGATATCGACAAATATTTCTCTCTCAGCTCGTCCGATATCTGCGTCTCGTCCCTCAAAAGCGTCAAATATCCAATAACAGATGTAAGCGGCGTTTTAAGGTCATGCGCCAGATATATCACTAGGTCGTTTTTCCGCTGCTCCGCCTCCTTCGCGGCTCTCGCGTTTTGAAGCGCCTTTTCGCGCACCCTGTTGAGATCCGATTCAACGTACGACATAGCATCGGACAAAACTATCGGCTCGTCCTTCGGAGATACGAGTTTCTCCGTCGCATCTACCACCTCGTCGAGATATCTCATCGGCTTTGAAATAAAATACGACGATATAAGAAGCCACCCCGTAACGATAGCGATAAGCATAAACAGCACAATGTATTCCTTGATAAAGTGCAATATCCAATACAGCGGATCGTCGGCATACCATGTAAACATAGCGCAAAACAGCCACGCTATATACACAAACAGCACCAGGCCGACAATATATCCTATGATCGAAAGGCAGTATTGGATCAACAGATTCCGCGACACGGCGCTGCCGTGGCCGATCTTCCGTTTTCTCTGATCTCTGCTATTCAATGGTATATCCAACTCCCCATACGGTCTTTATAAACTTGGGCTTTTTAGCCGGCTCGTGCAGCTTTTCCCTCAATCTGCCTATATGCGCCATGACGGTGTTGTTGTTATTGAGATACTTCTCTCCCCATACCGCCTCAAACAGCTCCTCGGATGAGACGACCTTGCCGTAATGCTCGCACAAATACCACAGTATCAAAAACTCTATCGGCGTAAGCTGCACCTCTTTGCCGTAGAGCGTGCATTTGTGCATGTCCTTATTTATTACAAGTCCTCTTATATCGTGTTCCGCGGCAGGCATGATTTCCTTTTCGGTATTAGCGGCGTTGTTGTACCGCACATAGCGTCGAAGCTGCGTCTTGACCCTCGCAATTACTTCCAGCGGGTTGAACGGCTTTGTAATGTAGTCGTCGGCACCGATAGTAAGCCCCATTATCTTGTCCGTGTCCTCAACCTTTGCCGTGAGCATTATTATCGGATAAAAATGGCTCTTTCTTATTGTCTGGCATATACGGAATCCGTCGACATCCGGCAGCATGACGTCCAAGATCGCAAGATCTATATTTTCCGTCTCCGCGCATCTCAGCGCATCCGTCCCGTTATAGTATTTTTTTACATTATATCCGTCGTTTTTTAGATAGACCTCAAGCAGATCGGCGATTTCGCGCTCATCGTCAACGACCAGTATCGTCTCGTTCATATCTTTATAATTTCCCCCTTGGCGCCGCAGCTGTCCGCGCCGCACGCCCGTATCTTTAATCCCGCAAAACGACGCTCTTAATATCACCGCGCTCCTCTTTGCCCTTTGCGCGCGGCCTCGACTCCGCCGCGGGATTTTAGTCTGTATACATGCCTATACATTATATACAATTCGGCCAAAGCAGGCAACAGGATTTAAGTACGTTTATCCGGCTTTTCAACTCATTCACCGTCTGATATAATATCGTATGCTTCAATTTACGCCCTTTTTCTCGCCCGGCTTAAAAATGAGTAAAACGATGTAAAACTTATCTGCGCGGCGTTATGTTCGGCCGCGCCGGAAAAGGCGCGGGCTTGTAGGCTACCCGCCTGCACATCCATGTTTTATGTTAAATGCCCAAGCCCCGGCAATCTCTGCTTTAGGAGGAAATCATGAATATTATCGTCAAACAATACCAAGACCGCGATCTCGCGCCCATGATAGATATATGGAACGAGGTCGTCACAGAAGGCATCGCTTTCCCTCAGGAAGATCTGCTGAACAAGCAGACGGGAAAAGCGTTTTTCGCGGAGCAAACCTACTGCGCCGTTGCCGCAGATGCGGATACAGACACCGTTCTGGGGCTTTATATCCTGCACCCGAACAATATCGGCCGATGCGGCCACATAGGCAACGCGAGCTTTGCCGTCTCCGGCAAAAGCCGCGGACTGCATATAGGCGAAAAGCTAGTCTCGGACTGTATTGAACAGGGAAAAGAGCACGGTTTCGGCATATTGCAGTTTAATGCCGTCGTCGCAGCCAATATCCACGCAAGACATCTCTACGAGCGCCTCGGTTTCATCTGCCTTGGACAGATCCCTAAGGGCTTCCGCCTGAAAAACGGCAAATATGAAGATATCTGCCTCTATTATCGAACACTATAACCTCTTTCTGATTTTCCCTAATCGGTTTCACGAAATAACAAGGCCGTTTTATTTTTCACGGCGGCAAATGGCCGCACCGCTTCTTCCCGCAGGGCTATGATCAAAATTATTTAAATCCGCCGCGGCCGTCCCTCTCGCCCGCGTCCGTATCATCGCGCCGATCACAAACTGCACGGCGGCTTAAAAGCTTAGCTTATTATTTAAAGTGCAGTACTCTCTTATCATGACGCACTCGGCGCGATTTATTATCAAAATCAAAACACTCCGCAGTAAATTTAAACTGCGGAGTGTTTTTTGCCGTCAAATCTGCTTGAACAAAAAGATTTCCATCGGCTGTTTCTTATCGGCTATATTGATTACAAGTCCGCCGCAGTCTTTATAGCCTAATTTCCTATAAAAATGCTGCGACGTTTCGTCTGCCCGCGTGGATGTCAGCAGTATTTTATAGCCGTGCTTTGTCATATCTTTTTCCCAATATTCCAACAGGCATCTGCCATATCCCATCCCCTGATACCGCTCTTTCACGAAAAGCATAGTACAGAACGGGATGTTGTCCCAAAACAGGTTATATCTCAATAAACCTATCGACTTTCGCTCTAATAACATAACATATGCCCTTTTAGTTCTAACCTTGTCGTCAAATTCCGTTTCTGGCAGATGTTTGTCAAGACTGTACCAAAATTCCCTGTCTTCAGCTTCCAAATACCTTATCTCAATCATAGCAAATCTCCCCCCCGCTTTGCCTTATCAATCCAACTTTTCAATACTCGCCGTCACAATCGCAGACCCCTCCTTGTTAAACCGGAATTTATTGCCTCGCGAGCCATTCTTCCTTAGTCATGGCGTTTACATGGCAGGTTCGTTTCTCGTGCATCAGAGGAACATCCATGCCTTTGGTTGTCCATTGATACTTAAACCCCACCTTTTCCTGGACACGCTTAGACTTGTTATTGCCTTCATAATATCCGCACCACACCCTGCTCATGCCGAGATCCTCAAAAGCGTGTCGCAGCATCTCCCTTGCAGCTTCAGGTATCAGGCCCTGACCCCAAAACGGTTTTCCAAGCCAATAGCCGAGCTCGCATTCATCATCTTTTTCCGTCATATCGGTATGCCCGTTCAGCATCAACTCAATCGCCCCGACAGCTCGATTATCCGCTTTTAAGCATACCGCATACGCTTCCGCTCCGCCAAAAACGGTTTTAATAACGTTCCGGCTCTCATCAATACTTTGATGCGGCGGCCATCCGGCTATCGGCCCCACATCGGGATCGCTTGCATATATGTATAGATCCTCCGCATCGCTCTCTTGCCAGCGGCGCAGAATAAGTCTCTCCGTTTCAAAAACCATACTTTAAACACCCCGCTAAAATAATTATTTCAGGCTGCAGATCTCATTCTGCAAATGTTCAAGGAAGACTCCGGCATGCGCGCCGTCCATCTGCGTATGATGAAATTGAAAAGACACCGGCAGATAATACTTCATCCATCTCTTTCTGTAACGTCCCCATATGATAAACGGGTTGTTAAATATTCCGCTGTTCATTCCCACAGCGCCGTCTATTTCCGTGTCTATAATTGCTGATGTCCCAATCACCATGCTGTCATTTGACAGGTCTCTGTCCCTGCAGGTTTGCGCAACCTGTCTCGTATATTTCAGATAATTCATATTGTATTTTTCTAAATCATCCTCTTGAAAAACATCGCAGGAACTCACCTCACCCGTTTTATTCTTTACGATTGTGTTTACTGCAAGTCTGTCGTACTGTATCAGCTTGTCCCCGACAGGGAGCAAATAAAATTCTTTAACCTGCACCGCCGCTTTCCCGATACAATAATCCATCAGCATATTGAGTTTCATATTCCTTTTCCTGCTGACCTTTATCAGATTCGTAATATCAAAGGTCTTAAAAAAGGTCACCATAGGATTCGGCGCTTTCATCCAAAGCGCATACGCCGCAGCCCTTGTCGTATTTTTGGGATCAACTTCTTTTGGCATACTAACCTCCGCTTACTCCGCTTTCCGGATTGGGTGGCGCACAACTGTTTTCAGTCTGCTCACATCACATTTTCTCGGATCTCTCAGATAGATTTCGTGATGGTATCTTGTGTCCGTAATATCCAGCTCATACCCGTTTGCTTTCATATAGTCGTGCATTAAATCAACGGTGGCAGGCTCATCGTCATAAGAGCCGATGTGCATACACTGAACGCACAATCCTTCATCATAGGGGAAGAACTCAACTTTAGAAAAATCCTGCTTTTTCTTTTTTGTTGCTTCTTCAACTGCCCACTCAAAATCTTCCTTCGTTACGAAGTCCGGCAGCCGGATCATAGAGATAAAATGCATATCTTCTTTTCTGGCGTAATCAAGTCCCTTTGTGTTTTCCTGCCACCAAAGTCCTTCAAGGGGCGGTACGACATATTCAAAGAAACCCTCGATCTTATGCGTCCCCTTGTAGCTCATCTTTATGGTAAAGGCGATGCCGTACAGCAAGCCAATTGAGTTTTTGTATTCTCCGTTTTCCTCGTTAGGATTGCCTTTTCCCCGGACGGCGATATAGTTCATTTTCGGAATCTCTATAATTCCGGGCTTGTTCTTCGGCATATAAAATTCCTTGTATTCTTTCTTGTAATCAAAAGCCATTTTGCTTACTCCTTATCAGTCCAATATGTTATCACATATATCTTCCTGTTCAACAACTTAGGATTTTGTCATCATCAAAACAGTAAATTCATTACCGACATCATCGTTCCAGCTTCACATTCTGCGTAATCAAGAGTATTGTCTGGATATAAATACACTTTTGAAAATTCTTTTGCCTTTTCTTTTACTTCATCGCTAATAATTACCGAATTACAGTTCTTGCAATGTAATACAGGTGCGTTTATGACTTTTATAGTTTTTCCGTTGATGGTCATAGAAAATCCGCCAGTTTCCGTGTGTAGTGTGTTATGGCATTTTATACATTTCATTGTAAACCCTCCTTGAGAAATTAAAATTTTCTAATCTATGTATTCTACTAAAGTCGTGGTAAACCGTTTTTATAGTCAAATACGATCGTTTTGTAAATAGAATTTAGATTGACGATCATAATGTATTCCTCGTCCGTTTCTTTGACCGCTATAAAGCCAGCTTTTCGATATAGCTTTACTGCATAATTGTCCTTTTGAACAGATAAAGAAAGCTTCGCATAACCGGCAGCTTTTTCCGTTGACATCATTTGCGTGAGTAATGAAGTTCCGATTCCCATACCCCTGTACGCTTTAAGGACAGACATTGCAAGCGATGGAGTATTATCATCAATATGTCCGTAATCGTTCATAATTCTTGCCCATATTGCTCCAACAATATTGCCGTCAACTTCTGCAATCAAAGCCTTATCGTGTTTGCTGTTTCCAAAGTCTGCAATATATACTTGCAATTCGGGACAAGCTATCACTGATTTAGGCGGCGCAGCCGTACCATCCGGAATATAAATTGCTTCGTACAAAAAGTCACCGAGCAGACTATATTCTTCTTTTCGCATTTCTCTTATAGAGTAGTTCATATCTTACTCGTTCCTTATC
>CALXCR010000018.1 GCA_944386855.1 uncultured Oscillospiraceae bacterium | reverse complement strand
AGGCCAGCACCACGCAGCAGGCGTGGCCGCCGCGCCATTTAACCTCGGTCTGGGCCAACGTTCCCTCCGCTGTGGCCCCCATGACGGTCAAGAGGTCGCAGTCCAGTCGGGACAGCACCACCTGGGTCTCCGGGTCGCCGAAACGGCAGTTGTACTCTATGACTTTAGGCCCGCGGGGCGTGAGCATAAGTCCGAAATACAAGCAGCCCTTAAACGGCCTACCCTCTTTCCTCATCGCCTCTATGGTCGGGCGGAATATCCTTTCCATGCACTCGCGCGCCACATCCTCGGTATAATACGGGTTCGGCGCGACTGTGCCCATCCCGCCGGTATTGAGCCCTCGGTCGCCGTCGTGCGCGCGCTTATGATCCATTGATGAGACCATCGGCACTATTGTCTTGCCGTCTGTAAACGACAGTACAGAGACCTCCGGTCCTGTCAGGAATTCCTCTATCACTATTCTGCTGCCGCTCTCGCCAAATATCTTATCTTCCATCATCGAGCGGACGGCGTCTTTGGCCGCCTCTTTAGTCTCTGCTATAATGACGCCCTTACCTAAAGCGAGCCCGTCGGCCTTTACCACGACAGGCACGGGCGTCGTCTCGACATACTCGAGCGCCTTTTCCATATCGTCGAAAACGCTGTACTCGGCGGTCGGTATGCCGTATTTTTTCATCAGCTCTTTCGCGAACACCTTGCTGCCCTCGATAGCCGCCGCTTTGGCGTTCGGCCCGAAGCAAGCAATCCCCGCTGCCTCAAGCGCGTCGACAGCGCCGAGCACAAGCGGATCGTCGGGCGCCACTACGGCAAAGTCTATGGCGTTTTCGACCGCCCATTTTGTTATATTCTCTATGTCCTTAGCGCCGATATCGACGCATTCCGCGTCAGCCGCTATGCCGCCGTTGCCGGGCAGTGCATACAGCTTTGTGATCTCGCCGCTCTCTTTAAGTTTTTTTACGATGGCGTGCTCTCTTCCGCCGCCACCGATTACCATGACCTTCATATATTTCTCCATTCCGCCGCCGCACCCCAGTCTTACGACAAGGGCGGCTTCTCATGCGCCGCTTTATATAAGCGCGGCTTTCTGTTATACCGGAAAATATTTAAAAAATGTGCTTTTGCTTACTTATATTAATGATGGAACAGCCTCATCCCCGTAAACGCCATGACGATACCGTATTTATCACACGTCTCTATGACGTTGTCGTCGCGGATCGAACCGCCGGGTTCGGCTATATACTGCACGCCGCTCTTCCGCGCCCTCTCGACGTTGTCGCCGAACGGAAAAAACGCGTCCGAACCAACCGTAACGCCGCTCTGCGTCGCTATCCACGCCTTTTTTTCCTCGGCCGTCAGAACCTCCGGCTTTACTTTAAATATTTTCTGCCATTCGCCCTCGGCCAAGACGTCCTCGTACTCGTCGGAGGTGTACACGTCTATTGCGTTGTCGCGGTTTGCCCTGCCGATCTTGTCGACGAACTGGAGACTCAGCACTTTCGGATGCTGTCTTAAGTACCAGTTGTCCGCCTTGTCTCCGGCAAGTCTCGTACAGTGTATCCGGCTCTGCTGTCCCGCGCCGACACCTATCGCTTGACCGTCTTTAACATAGCAGACTGAGTTCGACTGCGTGTATTTAAGCGTCAAAAGCGCGACTATCATATCGAGCTTTGCGCTGTCAGGCAGCTCTTTATTTTTCGTCACTATATTGGTGAGCAGGCTCTCGTCTATTTTGAAATTGTTATAGCCCTGCTCGAACGTAACACCGAAAACATCTTTCTCCTCTTTCGCTGCGGGGGTGTAATCGGGGTCTATC
Organism: uncultured Oscillospiraceae bacterium; assembly: GCA_944386855.1. GTDB lineage: Bacteria > Bacillota > Clostridia > Oscillospirales > Oscillospiraceae > CALXCR01. Next base: position 15,770 of record CALXCR010000018.1, on the reverse strand, counting down.
TGAACGACGTTATAGCCGCCCTTTTTCTTTGTTTTCAGTATCTCGAGAGCCTCGTCTGTATATCCGGGGGCGATTATGCCGTCAGACACCTCTTTTTTCAAGTAGCGCGCCGTGGCGGCGTCGCAAACATCGGACAGAGCCGCCCAGTCGCCGTATGAGCAGAGGCGGTCGGAGCCACGCGCCCTTATATACGCGCACGCTATCGGCGAAAGCTCCGCATCGGAGTCCACGAAATATATTTTCCTGTCCGTCTCGGTGAGCGGATAGCCGACCGCAGCGCCCGCCGGTGAGACATGTTTAAACGAAGCCGCGGACGGAAGTCCCGTCGCCTCTTTCATCGCCTTTACAAGCTGCCACGAGTTCAGCGCGTCGAGGAAATTTATATATCCCGGTTTTCCGCACAGCACGGTTACGGGAAGCTCGCTTCCGTCCTTCATATATATACGCGCAGGCTTCTGATTGGGATTACAGCCGTATTTCAGTTCAAGTTCGTTCATTTTATCCTCCCTGTCCGATTATCTGTTCTTATTGTATATCTTGTGCAGCTTTTCTCCTGTTTTAAGATCTATGCGCTGTGTATAAAGCGACACCTTGTTGTCGGCGTTTAGGCTGTTCCACAGTGTGTCTGAAAACTCGTCGAAGCCGAGTGCTATCTCCACCCTGACAGGCTCTCCCTCAAACGACGGAAGCGGATCTCCGTCGCCCATATATGTCGAGACAAATCTCCCCTCGCCGGCTTTTAAATTCGTGTAGTGGAAAAAGCTTCTTATCGTTGTATCGCTGTCGCCGTTATTGCTTTTTAAAATGGAGAGCGTGAAATCGCCCGACTTATCGTCGACGACGCCCGATATCCTCGGTGTGAAATTCGGCGCGTCCGGCTCAAACTCGCGCGTCATAAGCGCTTCTTCCGGCGTTTTTCCGTCTTTCATAAACTCGTACACCGTATCGGTCTGGTCGCCGTTTGTCACGATGGTCTTGCCGCCGTATTCGCGCACCGGGTGGTATATTATGAGGCTCGGATCTGTCATTTTATACGGGTCAAATGCCTCCGTCTTTATACCGTCGTCCGTTTCCGTAAAAACGCGGTTGCGGCTGTTTTCGCTCCTGCCCATTATCCAGTAGGCGATAACGACGCCGCCGGCGTCTTTGCCAATGATGATGCCTCTGCCAGGATATGGGTTTTCCTTTAAAAACTCAAAAATATTATTTTTTTCCATACGCGTCTCCCTTTTCGCTTATCTCCTTTGACACCATTTCGGCCGCCTGCGGCAGCAAGATCCACTCCGCCTGCTCCATTACGCGGCGCTGCAGTGTCTCCGGCGTATCTCCGTCTTCGACATACACCGCCTTTTGGAGTATTATCTCCCCTCCGTCTGGTATCTCGTTTACAAAATGCACCGTCGCACCCGTCACCTTGACGCCCTTGGCGAGCGCCGCCTCATGCACTTTGAGCCCGTAAAAGCCCTTGCCGCAAAACGACGGTATTAAAGACGGGTGGACGTTTATTATCCGCTTCGGATAGGCAGCTGTAAAATCGGCGCTCAAGATGCTCATAAATCCCGCTAGGATTATAAGCCCGATGCCGCGCTCTTTTAAAAGCGCTTTTATGTTTTCCTCAAACCGTTCCTGCCCGCCGCTTGCTTTCCGCGTTATTACGGCGGTCTCTATACCGTTATCGCGCGCGCGGACAAGTCCGTATGCATCGGATCTGTTCGATATGACGAGCACTATCTTCCCGCTCTTTAATATTCCGGATTTTTCGGCGTCGATAAGCGCCTGCAGGTTCGTCCCGCCGCCGGAGATCAGCACGGCTATCTTCGTCAGCATATCGTCACACCTTTATCGGAGGACACGATCTCACCCATTACATATGCGTCCTCGCCGTTTGCCTTTAGTATATCTATCGCTCTATCCGCGTCGTTTTTATCGACGACGACGCTCATCCCCACGCCCATGTTGAACGTGTTGAACATATCGCGCTCGGGGACATTCCCGGCTTTTGCGATCATATCGAATACCGGCAGTATTTTAAGCGCGCTTTTTTCTATCTTCACGCCGAAGCCGTCCGGTATGCTTCGCGGTATATTTTCATAAAATCCGCCGCCAGTGATATGCGACACCGCTTTTACCTTTACGGCATCCATCAGCGCGAGCATTGGCTTTACATATATTTTCGTCGGCGTTAACAGCGCCTCTCCGAGTGATTTTCCGCCCAGATCCGATACGGGCGCTTTAATATCGGCGTTTTCAACGTCGAATACCTTGCGCACGAGCGAAAAGCCGTTCGAATGTACGCCGCTCGACGGGAGCGCGATGACGGCATCCCCCACTTTTATGGTAGAATTATCTAAAATCTTGTCTTTGTCCACCACTCCGACCGAAAAACCGGCCAGATCGTACTCGTCCTCCGGGTAAAAACCGGGCATCTCGGCCGTCTCGCCGCCGATAAGCGCAGCGCCTGACTGCACGCACCCCTCGGCTATTCCGGACACGATATCGGCTATCTTCTCAGGATAGTTTTTGCCGCACGCTATGTAATCGAGGAAAAACAGCGGCTTTGCCCCGCAGCAGATTATGTCGTTTACGCACATTGCGACGCAGTCGATACCGACCGTATCATGCTTGTCCATGATAAACGCAAGCTTGAGCTTTGTGCCGACTCCGTCCGTCCCGCTGACGAGCACGGGTTTTTTTATCCCCGTAAGATCGAGCTCGAAAAGCCCGCCGAACCCGCCTATACCCGAGAGAGCGCCGCCGGTCATCGTTCTTGCTATGTGTTTTTTCATAAGCTCGACAGCCTTATACCCCGCGGTAATGTCGACTCCGGCGGCGGCGTAGCTGTCTGATCTTGAATTGTTCACCGCATTTACTCCTTTCCAGTCCAGCAATACGTGCAGACCTGTGATTCGTCAAGCCCTATTGCCTCTATAAGCCCCTCTATGCTCTGATAGTCGAGCGACGCGAATTTCAGCTTTTGACAGATAGCGCAACGCATGTTTTTCCCGCGCTCCGTTGTCCCATCGGCGTATTCCTCAAGGTGATTCATCCCCTCGTCGCCCTCCAGCTCTCTGATAGTTCTGCGGGTGATGAGGTCGTACTCGTCGGTGCTCCTTGAGAAGTTTAGGTACTTGCAGCTATACATTATGGGCGGACACGCCGAACGCATGTGAACTTCCTCCGCCCCGTTTTCATACAGAAACTCGACCGTTTCACGAAGCTGCGTCCCGCGTACAATGCTGTCATCGACAAACAGGAGCTTTTTCCCCTCTATCAGGTCATGCACAGGTATCTGTTTCATTTTAGCGACCTGATTGCGTTCATTCTGATTCTGCGGCATAAAGCTTCTCGGCCACGTCGGTGTGTACTTTATAAACGGTCTGCCGAACGGCACGCCGCTTTCATTTGCGTATCCGATGGCATGTGGCGTTCCCGAATCCGGCACGCCGCTCACATAGTCGATTTTTGAAAGATCCATATTCTTGCTGTCGGCCTGAGCCATGATCCTTCCGTTTCTGTTGCGCATGACCTCGACATTTATCCCCTCATAGCACGAATTAGGATAGCCGTAATACGTCCACAAAAACGCGCATATCTTCATTTCTCCAAGGCGCGGAGAAAGTATCTCCGTTTTATCCGCCGTAATACGCACTATCTCGCCCGGACCCAGTTCATATTCATTCTGATAACCGAGTTTTTGATACGCGAACGACTCAAACGACACGCAGTACCCGTCGTTGCTTTTGCCGATATTTACGGGAAGCCTGCCGTATTTGTCTCTCGCGGCCAATATGCTGCCATCATCCTTCAGGAGCAAAATGTTTGCCGTGCCGTCGATGCTGTCCTGTGCAAAACGTATGCCGTCTGTCAGGTCGCTTTTCTGATCTATAAGCGCCGCGACTATCTCCGTAGCGTTTACTCTGCCGCCGCTCAGCGCTTCAAAATGCCCGCCGCTGAACGACAAATACTGCTTCATCAGCGCATCTGCATTGTTTATTTTGCCTGTGATGCATATTGCGTACACACCGTGGCACGATCTGATCAGAAGCGGCTGCGGTTCGCCGTCGCTTATACAGCCTATACATGCTTTGCCCTGCATTTCATCAGTGATACCGGCAAACTTCGTCCTAAAAGGTGAATTTTCAATATTATGTATTTCGCGCTGAAAGCCTTTTTCACTGTCAAGCGCCGCCATACCTGCCCTGCTTGTACCGAGATGGGAATGATAATCCACCCCATAAAACACATCCAACACACAGTCCCTCTTTGAAACTGCTCCAAAAAAGCCGCCCATTAGCTCCCTCCGTTTTCGTCTGTAGTGACATATCGGCTAAAACGCCCACATATCTGATTATCCGCTGTATTTTTCGCTTATCTCTCTGTCTTTTTCAAGTATCTTTGCCGTATTTTCGGCTCTCTCCGCATCAAGCTTTTCCGCAAGCTCCTCATCGGTCACGGCAAGTATCTGCACGCAAAGCAAAGCGGCATTGGCAGCCCCGTCTATCGCGACTGTGGCAACCGGTATGCCGGATGGCATCTGTACAGTCGAAAGCAGGGCGTCAACGCCGTCTAAAGTCGATGATTTTACAGGTATCCCTACAACGGGAAGTGTTGTGGACGCGGCAAGTGCGCCGGCAAGATGCGCGGCCTTTCCGGCGGCGGCTATTATAGCGCCGAAGCCGTTCTTCCTCGCATTTTGGGCAAACTCCTTTGCCTGCACAGGAGTCCTGTGCGCGGAATAAACGTGAACCTCTGTCGGTACACTGTACTTTTTAAGCGTACTTATCGCCTTTTCAACTACAGGCAGATCACTGTCGCTGCCCATGATGATAGCTACTTTTTTCAAGTGAATACCTCCTTTGATTTTGCAAAACAAAAAGGCAGTTCTATTCCTTATAAAAACAGAACTGCCCAGACGGTCGACATAAAACCCCGCTACCTTTTGCTCCCCGTAGTTATTCTACAATTCCGTCAGTTACAAAAAGCACACTAATTGTTTAAATTATATCCGATTTGCACCGCAATGTAAAGCCATTTTTCAATATCTCTTTTGTACAAAATGCGGTGATTTCCGGCTGTTTTTTAATCACTTTGCTAATTCCAGGTTTTCAGCTTACAAGCGCTTTTCCGACCTCGGCGGCGCTTGCCGCGTCAGCCGTATACGCATCTGCGCCGATCTCGTCGGCAAACTCCTGCGTTATCGGCGCGCCGCCGACCATTATTTTTACGTTTTCGCGCAGTCCCGCCTCCTCGATCGCCGTTATCGTATCTCGCATAGCCTGCATTGTCGTCGTAAGCAGCGCCGAGAGCGCGACGATCTTTATCTCGGGATCGGCCTTAAGAGCCTCTACGAATTTTTCCGCCGGGACGTCGACTCCGAGATCTATTACCTCAAACCCGGTGCTTTCAAACATCATTGCGACGAGATTTTTTCCGATGTCGTGCATATCCCCGGCGACAGTTCCTATAACAACCTTACCGAGAGCCTTGTCCGCCCCGTCAGGCAGATATTTTTTAAGCGTCTCGACGCCTTTTTTCATCGTCTTGGCGGCGACGAGCATCTCCGGCACGAAAGCCTCGTTCCTCTTGAATTTTTCGCCTATCTCTGCCATTTCGTCGATCATGCCGTCGTTTAATATCTCCATCGGCGACGCGCCCTCAGCCACAGCTTCTTCTACAAGCTCGGATATGATCTTGGATTTTCCCTTTCCTACCGCTTCTCTGATCTCTTCAATTTTACTCATGTTCCTGCTCCTTTTCGTTTTATAGTTAGAACGCCATTTCCTCAATATAAAGCTCCTGAAATGTTTTATTCGTCGCAAGCTCCAGATATTCGGCGTTTTCGGCGATTTTTACCGCCCTCTTATACTCATTATAGTTTATCGCCGCAAGCTTTGCACCCTCTCCGGCGGCGTTTCCTATATGTACGATTTTGCCGGCGCACTCCCGCGGCAGCAATCCGACAGTACATAGGCTCTCCTCCGACGCGTAATTTCCGAAAGCTCCGGATAACATCACGCCGTCAAGCTGCGAAAACGATATACGGAGCTGGCGCAGCACCGTTTTTACCCCCGCAGCTATCGCGGCTTTGGCTAGCTGCACCTCGCGCACGTCTTTTTGCGTTACCGCAATCTCTTTCCCTGATGCGCTGTCGCTTCCCCGCGCGAGTACGAGCCTGCGCTCCGCCCCGTCTCCCGTAACCATCGCGCGCAGGTATTCCGGCAGTTCATCTTCATCCGAAAACCGCCCGCTCTCGTCTATAACGCCGTGTTTCAGCATCGCGGCGACAATGTCGAGAAGGCCGGATCCGCATATTCCGTGCGGCTTGCCGCCGCCTATTACGCCAAGCTCCACGCCGTCGGGCGTGATCTCCGCCCTGTCTATCGCTCCGGTGAAAGCGCGCATACCGCAGCTTATTCCGACGCCCTCAAACGCCGGCCCTGCCGCCGTTGAACACACTATGTATCTGTTTCTATCCCCCGCGGCAACCTCTCCGTTTGTCCCTATATCGAGTATAAGCGATGGCTTTTCGAGCTTATCCATCTCGACATCGAGCAGTACGGCGACCGTGTCCGAGCCGACAAATCCGTCTATATTCGGAAGCCATGCGGTGTATCCGCTATCGTTTATCCCGCACTCTGCGGCCGTTATCACGGGGCTGTAATTTTGCGCCGGCTTATACGGCGCAGTCACAAGCCGGCGCACGGGAAATCCCATGAACAGATGGTTCATACATGTGTTTCCGGCAAGCATAACGAGCGCGATGTTCTGCCGATCCGCGCCTGCGAGAGATGCCGCCTCGCCGATCATATCACTTACAGCGTCCTTAATAATGCGGCTCAATGCCTCTCCGCCGCTTTGCATTGCGTACTCCGCTCTTTTTATAACGTCGGCGCCGTACTGCGCCTGCGGATTCATGCGGCTTACGGTACTTATCGTCTCGCCGCTTTCCGCGCTTATCAGATAGCCCACCACGGTTGTTGTCCCTATATCGAACGCCATTACAAGCGGTTGCTCAATACCGCGTATTTCTATATTTTTTGAGATCATCTCGGAAAGAAGCGGGTCTATCTTTCTCGACGTACCGCTCTCCGCTATTTTACTGGCCGTTTTCTCCGGCGCTGTCACATCTATATCGCTTGTGACCTTGTACCTGCACGCAAGCTGTGTTGTCGTCACACCATCTGATGTAACTTCTACAGTGCACTTTAGGCATTTGCCGTCTCCTCCGCACGGCGCGTTTATAAACACCCCTGCTTTTCTCGCCGCGTCCATGATGGTCGTTCCGTCGGCGACATCTATCGGTAAGCCCGACGGCAGAAAACGTATCGTATGCTTTTTTATGTTTTTGATGTTTTCCATATCATCCGCCTCATATGCGGTTTTTTCGATAAAACGTAAACGGTTTATCGAGTTTTTTCATTCAAACGCAAGCGTTTGAATGATGTCCTTGCATCGCCCTGCACTCGCACGCTTGCGCGACCGAAAGACAAGGACAAGGCCCGAAATTGTAAGTATAAATCCAGCTAACGGACATTATACCATGACGGCATCGCCGGAATGGTATAATTGTCATCTTTTTCGGTTGCCGCGAATGCGGCGAGAAAAAGGACTTAAATCATAAGTATAATATCCGCTTTGCAGATATTATACCACAAGTCGGTTTATTTGGCATCGTCAAAAATTGCTTTTTAACGACAATGTTATTTTAGCTAAAGTATATTTCAAAAATAATTGCAGACAATAAAAAGGCAAATCAAAACAATAAAGGAGAATTTATATATGAAAGCAACCGGAATTGTGCGCCGCATCGACGATTTGGGGCGCGTTGTAATTCCCAAGGAAATACGCAGAACTATGAGAATTCGTGAGGGCGACCCGCTGGAGATATATACCAACAAAGACGGCGAAGTAATTTTTAAAAAATATTCGCCGATGAACGAGCTTTCCGACTTTGCCGCGCAGATATGCGAATCACTGAACAAATCGAGCGGAATGGCCGCCGCCATTTCCGACCGCGATACGATAATTGCCGTTTCCGGCGTTCCAAAGAGGGAGCTTATCGAAAAGCCGGTAAGCGCGGATCTTGAGCAGATCATGGAAGCGAGACGAACCTATTCACGCAAGCAGGGCGAGAGCTCGTTTGCGCTTTCCGATCAAAGCGATAAATACACCGTGTCTATCGCATCTCCGATAATATCCGAGGGCGACGTTATGGGCTGTGTCATATTCTTTTCCGACGATGATTCAGCCGGCGGTGAGCTTGAGCTGAAGCTCGCGCAGACGGTTTCAGGCTTCCTCGGAAAACAGATGGAGTCATAGCAGGCGGTTGAGCCGGCATCGTAACATGAGTTTTCCTCCATACGCTTACGCCACAGCGTATAAATATTATATGGTATATTTATGTGCAATATAATGGCGGTTTGCGCCGTATAGCGCATTTTTAGGCGGCGCAGTAAAATTAAATGCCATTCTAACACAAAAAGGGCAGGGAATAATTTATCCCTGCTCTTTTTATTTCCTCTTATTTAATTTAAATCCGGTTTTTTGACACCGTGCCTGCGAAAACAGGCTGCGATATGTCACTGCTGCTCATCGCCGTGCGGCGGTATGAACACGATCTTTATGTACGGACCGTCTTTTTCCATATCTTTAAACGCCTGCGGGCCGTATTCCAGCGGGAATACGCTCGCTATATAGTCTATATCGAGCTTGCCCTCAGCAAGCAGCTCGGCACAGTCATGCATCTCCGTCGTATATGTGATCGACGGGATGATATTGATCTCGTGGTCGATAAGCTGACGCCATACGAATGTGACCTCATAAGCGCCGAGCCCGCAAGCCACAATGCTTCCGCCGTCCCTTACGATCTTGAGACTCGTATCAAGCGTCTTTTGTATCATGACGCACTCAAATACGGCGTCTATCGGCCCTGCGGCGTCCCTTATCTTCTGCGCGACGTTCTCTTCCGTCGAGTTGAATCCGTGGGTCGCGCCGTGTTCAAGCGCTTTTTCTATTTTGCTTTCTACAACGTCTATCGCGACGATATTTTTAACGCCCTTGAGCTTTAAGCACTCCAGCAGGAAAAAGCCGAGCGAGCCCATGCCCATGATTGCGACATTTTTGCCCTCCAGATCGCCCGCGCGGTTTGCCGCGTGCATCGAGACGGCGAGGGGCTCTATCATAGCTCCCTGCACAAACGTCACGCTGTCTTTAAGCGGTATAAGATTCTGCGAGCGGAAACAGGCATATTCGGCGTGGCCGCCCTGTGAATGCCCGTCGCCCGGTTTCGGCACTTTTCTGAGGTTGCAGAGATTGTATTTTCCCTCCTTACACTCGGCGCACTCGCCGCAGTATTTTGTGGGATATATGGCAACTCTGTCACCGACCTTGACGTTCGTAACGCCCTCGCCGACCTTATCCACTATACCTGCGTATTCATGCCCCGGTATATGCGGACCTTTTGCCATCCCTGCCGGTATCGGCTCTTTCGGGTCGCGGTGTCCCAGGTACATTTTGAGTTCCCCGCCGCAGACGCCGGTCGCCATGACTTTTATTCTTGCTTCCCCGGGATACGGCTCGGGTATCTCGGTATCATCGCAGAATATATTAAGCGCGCCCTCCATAAACAGCGCTTTCATCGTCTTTTTTTCCATGTATTCCCCTTTCAATGCGTGCACATATATCTTGCCACCGTTTAATTTTGCGGTGTCCGCGATATATGGCTTAAAGCTTACATGGAGCTGTGAAGAATATCAAGAACGGTTTTAAGCTCTTCGACCTGTATCTGCCCGGGTGCCGACGTCTTTCCGACCGCACCGAACGTCATCGCGGATCCGAACGTCTCGCACACTACACGGCTTATGACGCCCTTTGCGCCCATCGACATAGTTATAATAGGCCTGTCAGCATATTTTTCGCGCATCTCCGCCGTTGCGGCAAGCAAATTTATAACATCCTCCGTCGTCTGCGGCATCACCGCGATCTTCGGGATATCGGTATCCATATCCTGCATCTTTCTAAGGCGTGAGACTATCTCATCCTTTGGAGGAGTAGCGGAAAAGTCGTGGTTTGATCCGATTACCAGCACGCCGTTTTCATGTATGCCGGACACGTTTTTCTCGACTACATCATCGCCGGAGAAGATCTCGACGTCAATAAGGTCTGCGTTGCCGCTTGCGGCAACAGCGAGATTGAGACGGGTATACGTCTCCATGTCGATATCCTTTTCCCCGCCCTCTTTTCCGGTGCGGAACGTGAACAGAAGCGGCAGCTTTGTGAGGACATCCCGTATTTTCGACAAAGTTTCAAGCGTTTTTTCAAGATCAAAAATATCGTTATAAAAATCGGCTCTCCACTCCACCATGTGGATAGGCATATCTTTTATTTCCTCACATTTTGCCACGAGTTCTTCCTCGGTAGCGCCGACGAGCGGGACAATGATTTTAGGTGCGCCCGCACCGATCTCTATACCCTTGAGCTTTATCGTTCTAATCATCACAGATCTCCTCTTTTATAGATATTTTGCCTTGTATTCCTCGTATCTCTCCAAAAGCTGCGGACGGTAATCGAAAAATCCGTTGCCTCTGTACATCTCCGCCACTTCCTCGGGAGTCAGCTTTAAAAACTCGCCGTAGCGGTCGCGCAGTTCCTGAAGATATCTTTTCCACTCGGTCGGATCGGCAAACGGATTCGGCCCTCCAGGTACACGCCTTTCATTTTTATCAAACGTATCGTTGTGGAACGGATGATTTCCGAGCATCACGTCGACCTCTTCATCCCATACCTTGTCGATAGAATCCCAGAAATCCTGCTGTATCGACATAGGCAGGCCGTTGCGCTTTATGGCCTCCGTACCGACCGTTACAAAGCCCGCACCTCCGTAAATGCCGACCTTATAGGTTTTGCCGTCCTCTTCGGTCTCCCAGAAATGGCTCATCACGCCGACAGTGTGTCCGGGAGTCAGGACGCACCTCATCTTGACGTTTCCGAGTTCTATGACGTCCCCGTCCTCGAGCAGTACGTCAAAATGCGGCCATGGGGTAACGCTCCCCCTCGATCTGCCCATCTCCTCTATCTGCTCCTTATGCGCCTGCATATACCCCGCGTCTACGCGCCCTATGAACGTCTTGCAGCCGTACATATATTTAAGTGCCTGAGCACAGCCGTAATGATCCGCGTGCGAGTGCGACACGACAACGTATTTGATATCCCTTGGATTGAAGCCCAGTGTATATATTGAATCTAGCAGGTACGCGTATTCGGGCCAGCTCGGAGTATCGAGCAGGATAAGTCCCTCTCCAGAGTCTATAAGTATTGAGCTTGCGTGGGTATTTCCGACATAATATATGTTTCCGATAATTTTAAACGGTTTCTCCGCAAGGAGAAAGTTGTTGGCGTTTATCTCCGGCGTCGGAGACATATTGCCGAATCTGTTAAATGTTGCCAATTTGCATCATCCCTTCTTTTCTGCATTATGTTTTCGTTTTGAGCCGTACGCCGCAGACTCGGCGTTTTATAACGCCCGACGGCGGCGCACGGCTCCGTAAAGCGCTTGTTTTTACATCATTTCCCTCTCAGACAGCACATTTAGCAACCTCATACCGCGCAGTTTTATTCAAAATGCGTCTCCGGAGTGATGTAGACATCGCCGCCCGTTGTGAAATAACCCGTAAGTCTGTCGTTTACTAGCGTATACGCCGATATTGTGTTTACGGGAATCCATACGAGATCCTCCGTGAACACCTGCTGGAGCTCCTTGCACAACTCGAGCCGCTTATCGTCGTCAAGCTCTTCTCTTATCGCGTCCATCAGGTCCGCGTAGCGCTGACCCTGGGCGTCGTTTACGGTGTAGAAGTGGTGATGCGTACTGAATGTTGTGGCAAATCTCGGATGGCTGTCTCTCCACAGGGAGGCCAAGAAGCTTGACGCGTTGCCTATGTTATCGAGCATATAGAGATCGAACCCCTCGCCCGTTACCATAATCTCTTTCTGCTGCGTGAGCTCCATAGTCTGGATCTCCATATCTATGCCGATCTGGCCGAGAGAATTTTCGAGCAGTTCGCACAGAGACTGGTGATATGCCCTCGCGTCGGTGAACATTATGCAGCTGAATCCGTCAGGATATCCGGCCTCAGCCAGCTTCTGCTTTGCCAGTTCTATATTATACTCGTACGGATAATTATTTTCAAGTTCCGGATCATAGCCCCATACGCCGGCAGCTACCATCGAATATGCCGGTGTTCCCGTGCCGGGTGAGATTATTTCCGCCCACGTCTCGCGGTCGATGCAGTGTGCAACGGCCTCTCTGACGAGCTGGTTGCTGAAATACGGCGACAGCCAGTTGAAGTTCACGTTGTTGTTCCTTGTCGCGGCATTCGGGTCAGTCACTGCCACTATACCTTCGACCTCGCCGTTTTTAACGCGCGTTACGTCTTCGCCGCTGGGCTGTATGAGAACGTCTATACCGCCGGTCTCAAGCTCGATCATCGCCTGCGACACCTCGTTTATCGTCCTGATCCTGACCGTCTCTATCTGCGGAGTGCCTCCCCAGTAATCATCAAACCTCTCAAGGTCGATATGGTCTCCCGTGACCCACTCTTTCATCATGAACGGGCCTGTGCCGACCGGCTTGTACGCGAAATCCTGCCCAAGTTCGTTGTACGCTTTTTCGTTTACGATCTGTATACCGGCAACCATAGGCATGATGTTACTGTCCTTGTTAAACAGCGGCATATACACCGTGTACTCGTCAAGCGCCACAATACCGTTCGGATCGATCGATTCGAGATTGCCCGCATATCCTCCGGTAGAGTTTAATATGACCTCTTTAAACGAGAATACGACATCCGATGCCTTGAGCTCTTCACCGTTATGGAATTTTACGCCCTTTCTGAGATAGAAAGTCAGGCCGTCGTCCTCAACCTCCCAGCTCTCGGCCAGTCTTGGCTCAAGCTCATTGTCGCCGTTATACTGGCACAAATACTCAAAAATATTCCGGTTGACTACGCTTGTACCGACTCCGATGGAGTTGTACGGGTGCAGGTTACCCGGCTCACCCGCAGTATTTCCGAAAATGACCGTGGTTTTGTCTGCCGGGTCGCCCGCGCCGCTTTCGGATCCACCGCAGCCGGCCAAGCTGAAAAGGAGAAGTAATGCCATCAGCAACGTCACGATTCGTTTTGTTTTCATTTCTTTTCCCTCCATTGTTACAATTTGTTGTTTACGCTTATTCTTATATTTCAACCGTTGGGACAGGTGTATCTGTCCCAATCGGTCAAGCGCGGGGGATGCCGGCTTTTAAAGCCCGTTTATTTCTCCTGCGTAGTGGCACGCCACGGTATGACCCGGCAGTATCTCCTCAAGCTCGGGGTTTACCTGGCTGCATTTATCTTTAGCGTATATGCAGCGCTGTGCAAAACGGCATCCTGGCTTCGGATTTATGGGCGATGTGAGCTCTCCTTTCAGGAGTATTCGGTTTAGCTTTGCATCGACATCCGGGATCGGGACCGCCGAGAGCAGCGCCTTTGTATACGGATGCAGTGGGTGGCGGAAAATGTCGCGTGCGGGGCTTTTTTCGACCATCTGCCCTAAATACATCACGAGGATGTCGTGGGACAGGTACTTTACGACCGACAGGTCGTGCGTAATGAATATGTAAGTTAATCCCCTCTCCTTCTGGAGATCTAAAAGCAGGTTTATTATCTGCGCCTGAATCGACACGTCGAGCGCGGAAACAGGTTCGTCGCAGACGATAAATTTCGGGTTCAGTACGAGCGCCCTCGCTACCCCTATCCTCTGGCGGCGTCCGCCGTCGAGCTCGTGCGGATAGCTGTTTGCAAGCCTTCTGGCGAGGCCGACAGTGTCCATCATTCGGAGGACCTCTTTATCGATCTGATCCTTCGGGTACATTTTTGTTATCAGCAGCGGCTCTCTTATTGTCTGGGCTACGGTCATGCGCGGATTCAGCGACGAAAACGGATCCTGAAATATGATCTGCATCTTTTTTTGCAGCTCTTTAAGTTCCCTTTTATTGACGTGCGTTATATCCCGGCCTTCAAAGAAGATCTGTCCGTCGGTCTGGTCGAGCAGATGAAGGATGACCCTGCCGAGCGTCGATTTCCCGCAGCCGGATTCTCCGACGACGCCTAGAGTATGCCCCTCTTCGATACCGAAGGACACACCGTCAACAGCGTGGAGATCACCTCCCGGCGTACTGAAGTATTTTTTCAGATTTCTGACCTCAAGCAGCATTATCCTTCACCTCCGGGCTGTTTATCCATTAAAATACATCTGACCATATGTCCGTCCTCGAGTTCTTTCAACTCGACGGGGTTTTCGCACACGTCGGTTTTATATGGGCAGCGCGGCGCGAACTTGCAGCCGTGCGGCAGGTTTGCCGGATCCGGCATGAGACCGGGAATGGGTTTTAGACGCCGCTCGTCAAGCTCCGTATCGTCCGCGTCGTCGAGATGCGGCAGTGAGTCAAAAAGCCCCACCGTATACGGATGTGCCGTGTTTTTGAATATCTGGCGCGTTGTGCCGATCTCAACGACCTGACCGGCGTATACCACGGCGACGCGGTCGCACATATGCGCCACTATTCCGAGGTCGTGTGTGATCATTATGAGAGATGTGTTCATCTCGCTTTTCAGCTCGTTCATCATCTCAAGTATCTGCGCCTGTATCGTGACGTCGAGCGCCGTCGTCGGTTCGTCCGCTATGAGCAGGTGCGGGTTACAGCACAACGCTATTGCTATTACAACCCTCTGCTTCATTCCGCCGGAGAACTGATGAGGGTACTCGTCGTATCTCTCGGCCGGTATGCCGACAAGCTCAAGCGTCTGCATCGCTTTTTGCTGCGCCTCCTGACGGCTCACGTCGCTGTGGAAGCGGACGGCTTCCGCAATCTGCTCTCCCACGGGTATTATCGGATTCAGCGCCGTCATCGGATCCTGAAATATCATCGATATCTCGTCGCCGCGTATTTTGCGCATCTCCGATTCAGGCATATTTACAATATCACGCCCTTTATATGTAATCTCACCGGCGACTATTTTCCCGGGAGGATCGGGTATAAGCTTAAGCACCGAGAGGGCAACCGTGGTTTTTCCGGCGCCGGTTTCACCGACGAGTCCCAGCGTCTCACCCTCGTACAGATCAAGCGATATGCCGTTTGCCGCATGGACCACGCCGTCCTCCGTCTTATACTGCACATCAAGGTCTTTTATGCTGAGCAACACATCTTTTTTCGTCATACTCCTCACCTCTAATTCTTCAGACGCGGGTCAAGCGCGTCACGCAGGCCGTCGCCCATAAGATTAAAGCCGTATACACAGAGCATAATTGCAATACCGGGGAATGTCGTGAGCCACCAGTTGAACCGTATAAGCGAACGGCCTGTCGACAGCATCGCACCCCACTCCGCTATAGGCGGCTGTACGCCGAGCCCTATAAAGCTGAGTCCCGCTCCGGCAAGTATTGACGAGCCCAAATTGAGCGATATCTGAACGATCAGCGGCGCCGCCACATTCGGGAGGATATGCTTTGCTATTATGCGCGGGTTCGGCGCGCCGATAGCCCTGACCGCTTCCACATATTCCATCTCCCGCACCGTTATGACCGACGCTCTCGCAATTCTCGAAAACGAGGCTATTCGCCCTACCGAGATCGCGATGACCGCGTTTACAAGTCCCGGTCCGAGCATCGCCGATATCGATATCGCGAGAAGCATATGCGGCATGGCAAGCAAAACGTCCATACACCTCATAAGG
>CALXCR010000017.1 GCA_944386855.1 uncultured Oscillospiraceae bacterium | reverse complement strand
GTATCTTCCCCTCTTTCTTGAGGTTTGCGAGGAATCCGAAAGCGTCCCAGCTTCTGACCTTGTCAAGAGTCTGCCTCGTGACGTCGTGCAGCATATAGTAGTCAAAATATGTGACGCCGCATTTTTCGAGCTGCTCGTTAAAGACCTTTTCACAGTCCGCGGCCGAATTTATCATGGCGACGGGCAGCTTGTCGGCGAGCAGAAAGCTGTCGCGCGGATGGCGCGAGGTGAGCGCGTTTTTGACGGCAAGCTCGCTTTTAAAATCGTGATACATATACGCGGTATCAAAGTAAGTGAAGCCTTTTTCAAGGAAGTAGTCGACCATGCGGTTTACCTGCTCCTGATCGATCGATGTCTGGTCGGACGGATTCGTAAGAGGCAGGCGCATAGTCCCGAAAGCGAGTTTTTTCATAATATTTTTTCTCCTGTCTGCCGCCGAGGCTTTTGCGGACAACATCCCCGCCGGCGGCAGGAAGGGTATACCCGCTTATCCGAAAAAAGCCCTTTGGCGCGGATAACGTGCGGAAAAGGGCGGTAAGTACAGGACAATTATATAGTCTCATAAAACCTTTTGTAAAGCATTTTCTTAATAAATCCGTTTGGGCGTGAACCGCTGCGGCGGACGTATCGGCTGTGCCGATACCGGCACACGCAATTTTGTAATGAGAAAAGATATTGCTTTTCGGCAAAATGTGATATAATATCCGCGTGGCGGATATTATATCACATTTCAATTTAAATCCTTTTTCTCGCCGCCTGCCGCGGCAACCGAAAAAGATGATGATTATATCATATCTGCAAACAGATATGATATAATATCCGCGTGGCGGATATTATATCACATTTCAATTTAAATCCTTTTTCCCGCCCCTTGCGGCGCAACCGAAAAAGATACGGTTATATCATTCCGGCGTCGGCTGTCATGATATAATACACGGTGGATGCAGATATTATCCGTTTAAAATCCAAGCCTTTTTGCCGGACGCGCGGCGTCGGCGCATTCGGATGTAAAGGCCGTGCAAAAATAAATTTATACAAAAGGCAGCTTTTCTGTCTGCGGAGGAACATATGTTAGAACTTCAAAATATTTCGTATAATGCCGAGGATGAAAACGGCAAAAAAGAGATACTTAAAAACGTCAGCTTAAAGGTCAACGATCGGTTTGTCGCCATAACGGGTCCGAACGGCAGCGGCAAATCGACGCTTGCAAAAGTAATAGCAGGAATATACACGCCGTCGTCAGGCAGGATAATCCTCGACGGTGAGGATATAACGGATCTCAACATCACGGAGAGGGCAAGGCACGGGATAAGCTTTGCGTTTCAGCAGCCGGTGCGCTTTAAGGGCATAACGGTAAAGGACATGATAAAGATGGCCGCGAACAAGGAGATATCCGTCGCCCAGTGCTGCGACTACCTCTCGGAGGTCGGCCTTTGTGCCAGAGACTATATCGACCGCGAGATAAACGCGAGCCTCTCCGGCGGCGAGCTCAAGAGGATCGAGATCGCGATGATCATAGCGCGCGGGACGAAACTCTCGATTTTCGATGAGCCGGAAGCGGGAATCGACCTTTGGAGCTTTAACAACCTTATAAATGTTTTCGAGAAAATGCACGAGATCATCAAAGGGACGATACTCATTATTTCGCATCAGGAGAGAATACTCAATATTGCCGATAAGATCATTGTTGTAGCCGACGGTGAGATACAGAACATCGGCACGAGGGACGAGGTGCTTCCTGATATACTGTCAAGCGCCGGAACATGCCATGTGCTTACTGATAAAATGTAGCGTTAGGGGGATAGAAATATAATGCTTACAGAAATTCAAAAGAGACTTTTAGCAGAGGTCGCCGACCTGAAGGCGGCGCCGAAGGGAGCGTATAATATCAGGTCTGACGGCGAAAGCGCCGCGAGAAATACGACCGAGAACATAAACATCGTGACAAAAACCGACAAACCCGGCATAGATATAATAATTAAACCGGGCACAAAGGGCGAGGATGTCCACATCCCCGTCATAATCAGCCGCGACGGGTATCAGGAGACCGTTTATAACGACTTTTTCATAGGTGAGGACGCCGACGTGACAATAATAGCGGGCTGCGGCATCCACAGCACCGGCTGTGAGCTCACGGAGCACAGCGGCGTGCATACGTTTTATGTCGGGAAAAACGCAAAGGTAAAGTATATCGAAAAGCATTACGGAGAGGGCGAGGGAACAGGCGAGCGCGTTATGAACCCGTCTACCGTCATCGTGATGGAGGAAAACAGCTATATGGAGATGGAGACGGCGCAGATCCGCGGCGTCGACTCGACATACCGCAGCACAAAAGCGACGCTCGGCGATAAGGCTGTGCTCAAAATAGGCGAGAAGATAATGACACACGGCAGGCAGAGCGCTACGACCGATTTTGAGGTCGACTTAAACGGAGTAGACTGCGGTTGCCACGTCGTATCGCGCTCCGTCGCGAAGGACGACTCAAAGCAGCTTTTCATCTCATGCATGAACGGCAACAACCGCTGCCACGGACATACAGAGTGCGACGCGATAATTATGGACAACGGAAACGTCGCCGCCGTGCCGAAGGTAAACGCAAATAATGTAGAGGCATCGCTTATCCACGAGGCCGCTATCGGCAAGATAGCGGGAGAACAGCTCATAAAGCTGATGACGCTTGGCCTGACCGAGAAAGAGGCGGAGGAGCGGATAGTAAACGGCTTTATAAGCTGACGGCGCAGACGGAAAGGAGATAAATGCCGCCACATTATTCATTGACGAAAGGCTGTATGTAAACGCGATCATTACAGAGAGGATGAAGAAAATGTGGTTTATTTTGGCGCTGCTGTCATCGATATTCGCAGCATTGACATCGATACTCGCGAAAATGGGCATTGAAAATGTAAACTCCAACCTCGCTACCGCGATAAGGACCGTCGTTGTAGTGGGGATGGCATGGGGTATGGTGTTTATTACCAATGCGCAGAGCGGAATAACGGACATAAGCAGGAGAAGCTGGATGTTTCTCATATTATCGGGGCTTGCCACGGGCGCGTCGTGGCTGTGCTACTATAAGGCTCTGCAGATCGGCGAGGCGTCGAAGGTCGTGCCGATCGACAAGCTCAGCGTAGTTATAACGCTTGTCCTCGCGGCGGTGATACTGCACGAGCAGGTGACGACAAAATCCGTTATCGGCGGACTTATGATAACGGCCGGCACTCTTATAATGGTAATGTAAAATACATAAAAAATACAAAGCCCTGCGGCGGCGTTTTATACGCCGGCGGGGCTTTGTCTGTTATTGCAGCATCTGCGGCGGCACGCCGAGCAGAAGAAGCGCGGCCGACAGCGCGAGCGTACCGTCGGCTGACATCGGCGGTTTCCGCTTGACGGGTATATCCTGGGCGTCGACGGTTTCGCCCGTAAGAGTAGATAGCTCCCGCTGTACGGATATCACATAGCCGTTTGAAGACAGCGACGACATCGTTATGAGGTCGCCGGATGACATCCCGTATGTGCAGATATTTCCGGCGCGTATGGCGCTGTCCGACCCGCCCGGTATCAAAAGCGTACCGCATACCGCACGCTGCGGAAGCGCCGATTCCCGCGCGCTTCTGGGTGATACTACGACGAGGGACGGCGTATGATTTTTACCGAGCCGCGACGCGATTATCAGTCCGTCGCCGCAGCGCCATCTAAGGTGCGAGAGACTTTTCGCAATCCCGG
>CALXCR010000016.1 GCA_944386855.1 uncultured Oscillospiraceae bacterium | reverse complement strand
ATTGGACGAGCCGTTTGTGGGGCTCGACCCGAAGGCGTCATATGAGGTCAAGGAGATAATGCGCGATATGTGCTCAAAAGGCAGCGCGATATTCTTCTCGACGCATGTCCTTGAGGTAGCCGAAAAGCTGTGCGATAAGATCGCGATAATAAAAAACGGCAGGCTCGTAAAATCCGGTCCGACCGACGAGGTGCGCGGGGACGAGTCGCTTGAATCGGTATTTCTGGAGCTGGAGGGATAGATATGTTTTGGCAGCTTCTTAAAATACGGCTGCGCTATTTCTTCTCGAACATGGGGAAGACGGGCGAGTCAAACCCGAAAAAACGCGGCGCTGTGGGAAAGGCGCTTATAGCGCTGCTTTTCGTATATTTGATCGTAGTGATCCTCATCGCGATGGGGATGATGTTTTTCGCGCTGTGCGAGCCGTTTGCGGAGATGGGGCTCGACTGGC
Source organism: uncultured Oscillospiraceae bacterium (assembly GCA_944386855.1). Classification (GTDB taxonomy): domain Bacteria; phylum Bacillota; class Clostridia; order Oscillospirales; family Oscillospiraceae; genus CALXCR01. Next base: position 2,315 of record CALXCR010000016.1, on the reverse strand, counting down.
TTTATTTTGCGCTCGCGGGGCTTATGGCGTTTCTGCTCTGCTTTATCGGCAGCGTATTTATGGCGAAAAACCAGTTATACGAGGCAAATGACAATGAGCTTTTGATGTCCATGCCGATCGCGCCGTCGGCGATACTTGCAAGCCGCCTGGCTGCGCTTATCGCTATAAATGTCTTATATCAGTCGATCATACTTATTCCGGCGTATGTCGTCCATGTATATGTGCTCGGCTTCTCTCTGCCGGTACTCGTTATGTTCGTTTTGGGCTTTATCCTGCTGCCGCTTCTGGTGGCGACGTTCAGCGCTATCGGCGGATATCTGCTTGAGCTTTTAAGCTCCGTCCTTCCGAAGAAAAACGTGCTGGAAACGGCGCTTTATCTTCTGTTTTTGGGCGCATATTTTTACTTCTACACCAAAATGTCGGACTATATGACGTATCTGGCGCAGAACGGTGAGAGCATAGCCGACGCGGTGAGGCGTGCCGTCCCGCCGGCGTATTTCTTCGGTATGGCGATATCGCGCGCAAGCGTCCTGCACATTGTATATTTTGCGCTGTGCGCCGTCGTGCCGATGGCTTTGATGTGCTATGTCCTTTCAAGGAGCTATCTGAAGATAATGGGCACAAAGCGCGGAGCCGCCAAGGTGAAATATAAGGGCGAGAGGCTTAAAAAGGCAAGCGTCCGATCGGCGCTTTTACGCCGCGAGATAATGCACTTTGCAAACAACCCGATGTACATAATGAACGCCGCTCTCGGAACGCTGTTCCTTATCGTAGCGGCGGTCGCGCTTGTGATAAAAAGGGACGATATAATTGGAATGGTCGTTCCTGTGATTGAGCTTTTGGGCATGCCCGCTCCTGTCATCGCAGCCGCCGCGATATGTGCGCTTGCGTCGATGAACATGATATCCGCCCCGTCGATATCGATAGAGGGCAATACGCTGTGGCTGATAAGGTCACTTCCGGTGGACAGCGGCGACGTGCTGCTGGCCAAGGCGAAATGCCATTTTATTATGACAATGCCGGCGGCCCTGCTTGCCGCAATCGTTGCAGCTGTGATTCTGCGCGCCGATATAGTCGGCATCGCGGTGATGGTTCTGCTGCCCGCAGTGTTCATAGCGTTTTTTGCGCTGCTCGGCGTGGTAATGAACCTGCGTTTTCCAAAAATGAACTGGATAAACGAGGTGTACGCTGTAAAACAGAGCATGTCGAGCGGCCTTACTATGATGCTTTCCATGACGTCGGTCTTTGCTATCGCGCTGCTGTATGCGTTCGTACTCAGCGACTATATGGATCTGACGGCGTACGTTGCCGCCGTGGGGGCAGTCATGCTGATCTCAGATATTTTGATGTACAGATACCTCAGGACCGGCGGCAAAAGGCGGTTCGAGGCGATATAAAAGCGATAAAGAAACGGGAAAGGATGGGATGTGAACTATGGAACGTGTCGATAAGACAAATTACTACCTCGATATAGCGGATACGGTGTGCAAGCGCTCAACCTGTCTTCGCAGGAAATACGGCGCGATAATTGTCCGCAACGACGAGATAATCTCGACCGGGTACAACGGTGCGCCGAGAGGGAGGAAAAACTGCGACGATCTGAAGTTCTGTCTGCGGGAGAGCCTTTCCGTTCCGTCAGGGCAGAGGTACGAGCTGTGCCGCAGCGTCCACGCCGAGGCGAATGCGATAATATCGGCTGCAAGGCGCGACTGCATAGGAGCAACGATGTACTTAAGCGGGCGTGACGCCAAGACGAACGAGTATCTCACTGATACGACGTCGTGCTCCATGTGCCGCAGGCAGATAATAAACGCGGGGATAAAATACGTCGTAAACCGCATCGGAATCGACAAATATGAGGTTGTAGACGTCGAGGACTGGATAAGAAACGACGACTCCCTGCCGGAGAAGCTTTAAAAAGGATAAAAACATGGCGGACGGTGATTTAAAGAGAAAACTCGTACAATTTGCCCTGGATTACGCGGAAAATTCACCGCTGAGGAAGATATCGCCCGGTGAAGAGCTGTCATCAGAATGTGCGGGACTTACCGTATTCGATCTGCCGATTATAGGCATCGCCTCAGCGTCCGACCCGCTGTTTTCCGAGCTTAAAAAGCCTGAGGTGGTGGGGGAGGATATACTGCTTCCCGACGAGTGGCTTCCCGGCGCTCGAAGCGTCATATCGTTTTTCATGCCCGCGTCCGGCGAGGTGCGCGATGATAACCGCGCACGCCGCGATACCCCGTCGTTTAAATGGATGCAAATGACGACTGAAGGCAGCAGGCTCATAAAGGCCTTAGGCGGCGCGCTGTGCG
>CALXCR010000015.1 GCA_944386855.1 uncultured Oscillospiraceae bacterium | reverse complement strand
GCCTGTGGCAAAAAAGACGTCATCCGTCCGCTTCCTTGCTCCTCCTTTCCCGCAAAAGGTCACGTTCACATCGGCTAACAGCTTGTAAACGCGCCGTTTTTACGCCGATTTGTTCACTACCAACCTTTCGCGAGGTTATCTTTCGTTGAGAGTTTAATCGTTCGCGACGGCATTTTTATTTAAACGCCGCCTCTCATTCACTCCGTCGCTTCGTCGATGCAAGCTCCATATCGCCTGTTCTGTCGCAGAACGGCAAAAGTGCGCTTATTCCGCTGCATCTCCTCTCAAAACTGCAACCGCTGTGCCGGGTTGCAGTTTTGTTTTTTGCGGCGTTCGCCGCTTCTTGTTTTTGCAAGCTCCATACGCTTGTTTTGCCTTTTTGGCAAAAGTGTGCTCATTTCACTGCATCTTCTCTCAAAATTACAGCCGCTTACGCCGGGCTGTAATTTTGTTTTTTAGACTAATATAATCGGACAAAATACTCAAACCCCGCGAATAGTTTCGGCCTGTTTGAAAAACAATATTGTCAGGACAAAACATAGGGAGGGATCGCGATGAAATCGCTGTGGGAGCAGACAGATGCGCGAAGCGGCTTTGATGCACTGGACCGCGATATGGAAACTGAAGTGCTTATAATAGGCGGCGGTATGGCCGGCGTCTTATGCGCATATATGCTTCACAGGTCGGGTGTACCGTATGTGCTTGCGGAGGCGAAGACAATATGCAGCGGTGTGACAAAAAACACAACCGCGAAGATCACGTCACAGCACGGGCTGATATATGACAAGCTGATCCGGCAGTTTGGAAAGGAGCGTGCAAAACAGTATCTTAACGCAAACGAGGCGGCGCTGAGTGCATACCGCGATATGTGCCGCCGCGTCGACTGCGATTTTGAAGAGCGTGACGCTTACGTCTATTCACTGGACGACCGCCGCAAAATAGAGCGAGAGATCGAGGCGCTTGAAAAACTGGGATTCCATGCGGAATTTGCGGCCGAACTGCCGCTGCCGTTTTCGGTGAGCGGCGCGGTGCGATATCCAAATCAGGCGCAGTTCCATCCGCTCAAGTTCATATCCGCTGTTTCAAAAGGGCTTAACATTTATGAGCACACGGCGGTGCGCGAACTTGTCGGTACGACGGCGATAACAGACCGCGGCAAAATTGCCGCAAAGAAAGTCATTGTAGCAACGCACTTCCCGTTTTTAAATAAGCACGGGGGCTATTTCATCAAAATGTATCAGCATCGCTCATATGTCATAGCCCTTGAAAACGCGCCGAACGTGGGCGGCATGTATGTAGACGAGGCGCAGAAAGGCATGTCTTTCCGAAATTATAAAGATCTGCTGCTGATCGGCGGGGGAGATCACCGCACCGGTAAAAAGGGAGGAAACTGGAGGGAACTGCGGGAATTTGCGCGACACAGTTATTGCGATGCGGTCGAAAAATACCACTGGGCAACACAGGATTGCATGACGCTCGACGGCGTGCCGTATATCGGCCGGTACTCCGCCGGAACTCCGGAACTGTACGTTGCCACCGGATTCAACAAATGGGGCATGACCTCATCCATGGCCGCGGCGATGATACTCTGCGATATTATTCAAGGCAGGAAAAATCCGTATGCAGATGTTTTTTCGCCCGCAAGGACGATATTGCGCCCGCAGCTTGCGGTAAACGCGGCCGAAACGATTGTAAATCTGTTGACGCCGACTGCAAAACGCTGCCCGCATCTGGGCTGCGCGCTGAAATGGAATCCGTATGAACACACATGGGATTGCCCGTGTCACGGCTCGCGCTTTTCGGAAGACGGCAAGCTGATAGACAATCCGGCGACGGGAGATCTGAAATAGCGGCGCGGCGGCAAACGGTCACAAGATATGGAAAACTACAAAAACGCGGAAAAGCCGCGGCCATGATAATGGCCGCGGCTTTATTGGCATAAAACAATATTTGTCTGACCGTGCCTGCGCACCCGATCGGCAAAGAGGGCATGGGCGCAATGTAAAGCCGGACAAAACGGCTTAATTCAAAACCGCCGCATCTATGCCGGCGGTGTCGAGCAACTCGGTCATAAGTCCGATCTCCTCGGATGCCGGCAGGCAGTAGTAAAACGCGTCGTCTATGCGCAGACAGTAGATGCTGTACTCCACATCTCCGAGAGAGGCGTCGGAAATCAAAAGCTCGAAGTTTTCACCCTCAATCTTCCGTATATCGTAGCCGCAGTATATGCCGTAGTACCTCTCGAAGAACTCGATCTTCTGTCCTGCCACATCCTCGGATACGCATCTGTAATATGTACCCTGGTTTCCGAACTGCCACCAGTCCGTAACGGTGTCGGAAAGGCGTTCCGCGGGCGATGTGGTGATATTGCCGCCCTTATAATATTCGGAGATACTCTCAAATGCACCAAGCGCGTCCGGCTCGACTATTTCGGCGGCCGTATCGCTCTGTGTCACGTTTTTGACGGAAAACTCGGCCTCGGACGGCTTTTGCATCTCCGTATAGCACATATACACCGCGGCGCACAAAACGATAACTCCCAAAACCGGCGCAAAGATCTTGATCTTAGGCCTTTTCGCCTTGAGAGTGAAAAACAGCGCGGCTAAAACGATTAGCACTGCTACGGCGGCAGCCGCCGTGATTATCACAACTGAACTGATCTCGCCGCTCCCGCTCGTTTCACGGTACTCGGCGTAGTTTGCGAGGAACTCCTCACCGTTTACGCCCGGGGCGAAAATGTCGTCGCCGTAATTACCGCTGTCAAGCGCCGCGTCGACAATGCGGTTTATTACCTCCATAAGACGCAGCGAGAGAATGCGGCCGCTGTCGTCAAGCGGCTCTCTTATAGTCTCAAGATCGGCCTCCGACAGCGCGGGGGTGAACCCGTCGCCGAGCGCGACGGCGCTCTCGCCCGTGTCCTCATAGTATGCGACTATCATGATGTTTTTAAGCCTCGGGTCGGACTCGTATATGCTGGCGGCTTCTCCCGCGGCGAAATCATCGATGTCGCCGTTCGAGCTGTCGGTTATGCGAAAGCGCATGTTTATATCGAGCCCGTAAACATCCTCGTTTCCCGCGATAAGGTCGTGCTGATCGAGCAGATAATCCTGCATATTGAACAGCGCGCCGTTTTCCTCGTTTGAGATGGAATCCCAGTCGTTTTGAGTCGGCGCATCCACGGAGGCAAACGCGCCCGCCGTTAGCGAGCATAGCAGGATAAGCGCTATGGAAAAACATAGCAGCTTTTTCATAGTGATCCCTCCTTCATCTTTTGTAAACCATATCAGAGAACCCATTTGTCAATGAAATTATAACATAAAGAGGAAATAAAAAGTATAGTTTTTTTACAAATTAAATATTTTTGTAAAAATTGACAATTGAGGTGCAGTGCAATTGTGTAAAATACCATATATTTCGCTCTGCGCGCAAAAAGTGCGGAAAATTTGGAAATCCTCCAAATCTCCCGCACTTATGCGTCATGTTATAAAGAGTATCAGCCGCGCCGCCCGAACAGCCGCCGCAGGAAAGCGAGCAGTGAGAACCTGTGTGATGTTTTTGCGGCGCTTGCGGCATTTTTCTCCGCCTGCTCCATCAAAAATTCCTGGCTGTCGATAGGCTCGTCGACGATAGGTTTCTTGACGTACACGCCGTCTGACATCAGCACTCTGGCTTTCAAAGTATCAGACAGGATCGCGTCTATTATCCTGTGTATGCGCTCTCTGATATGTATATCGTATATCGGACATGCGACCTCGACGCGTCTCTCGGTGTTGCGCGTCATGAAATCGGCCGACGAAATATACATTTTCTCACTCGAACCGCTGCCAAAACAGTATATGCGCGAGTGCTCAAGATATCGCCCGACAATGCTGATAATGCGGATGTTTTCCGTTTTGCCGACAATTCCGGGAAGCAAACAGCATATGCCGCGCACAACCATTGTTATTTGGACTCCGGCGCACGACGCCTCTGACAAACTGTTTATGATATGGGCGTCGGTAAGAGAATTTATTTTGATAAATATCCGCCCGTCCGACCCTTTCTCCTTTTCCTCGTCTATAAGGCGGAGAAGCGTCGATCTCAATGATACAGGAGCGACGAGGAGATGCTCGTACTCACCCTGCAGGTTTGCGATCGCCATGTTCTTGAAAAACTCCGCGGCGTCACGGCCGATTTTCTGGTCAGCGGTCATAAGCGACAGGTCTGTATAGAGCTTTGCGGTGTTTTCATTGTAGTTACCGGTGCCGACCTGTGTTATGTACTGCACGCCGCGTCTGCTGTTTAAGGTTATAAGGCAGATTTTTGAATGGACTTTATATGTGTCAAACCCATATGTAACATTACATCCGGCGTCTTCAAGGCGCTCGGACCAGTCGATGTTGTTTTGTTCGTCGAACCTTGCGCGAAGTTCGATAAGAACCGTGACCTCCTTGCCGTTTTCGGCTGCGGAACACAGGTATTCCACAAGCTTTGCATGGCTTGCAAGCCTGTAAATCGTTATTTTTATTGAAATAACCTGCGGGTCGGTTGCGGCTTCCTTTATCATCTCAAGAAACGGATCCATACTTTCAAACGGATATGAAAGCAGAATATCACGTCGCTCGACCTGTTTTAGAATGCTCTCGCCCTGCCGGACGCTGCTTGGCCATACCGGCGTGAATTTAGTATATGTAAGCGCGCCCTGCTTTGATCTCGGTATTTTGGCGGTCAGCCCGTACACATACCCCATCTGCATCGGCGACGTTGTTATGTATATCTGCGCGCGTGAGATCCCGAGCTTGTCCATAAAATATTCCGTAAACTTGTCGCTTATGGACGATGAAAGCTCAAGACGCACGGGCGCGAGCCTTTTCCGCTGGTTCAAGACCTTTTTCATACGTTTGCGGAAGTCCGAACCGTCCGCAAAGATCTCATCATCCGCGTTTACATCGGCGTTTCGAGTTACGCAGAATATGACCTTTTCCTGAACGGTGTAAGGTGCAAAAAGCTCTTCTGCAAATTCAAGCGCTATATTCTCAAGCCGTATATACCGTGTCTCCGCGCCCGGCAGATAATATACGGGCGGCAGGGAGGACGGCATAGGTATAACGCCGAATATCTCGTGCCCCTTATGGTGCAGCATAACGCCGATATGTATCACCCCGTTAGCGAGATGCGGAAACGGATGATGCGGGTCTACTATCTGCGGGGAGAGCAGCGGCTCAATGGACGCGCGATAGTAGTGCTGGACAGTTTTCTTTTCATTTTTCTCCAGCTCATTAAAATCAAGATGATAGATGTCGTGAGTCCGCAAAAGTTTTTCAACATCGGAGAAAAGCTGGTCGCGTTTCTTGTACAGCGGCCGCACGGCATCGAATATCCGCTCAAGCTGCTCATGCGGAGTCATTCCGGACTTGTTGTCGATGTCCTTTTCATTGACGCTCATTAAATCGACAAGGCTGCCTACGCGAATCATAAAAAATTCTTCGAGATTGCTTGTAAAAATAGCGATAAACTTCAACCGTTCAAGCAGCGGTACTGTCTCATCCATCGCCTCCGATAAGACACGGTCGTTAAAGCAGAGCCACGAAAGTTCTCTGTTTTGAGTAAAGCCCTTTTCATAAAGCTTATCCACACTTATCCCCCTCTGTGCAGAGCTGTATCGCAAACCGCACTTTTTTCTCTATTTATATTTTTATTACTGTTCGTAGGATAAAGCCGAGTGTTCCGGAATGTCGTCCGATTTGAGCCGGTGCATTAAATACCCCTCGCGGACGCCGTACTGGCTTGTTATAAAGCTTGATGAACCGTAGTATTTTGCCACTGCCTGGAATATCAGCAGACCAGGTATGATGGTGTGTATGCGGTCGGCCGCAACGCGCAGGATATCGTGCATAAGCTCCTTGGTATCGCCGTCGATTATAGATAGGAAATCCTTCAAATGCAAAACAGTGTACTCGTTTCCGACTCCGAAAGAGTACTTCTGGCGCATTAAAAGCGCCGCTGCGCGCGCCGTACCGCCGACGCAGTATATAGGCTGTGTTATCAGATCATCTGACAGCAGTTTTATACTCTCCAGGCTTTTTTTCACGGCCTTTTTGATTTTTTTAGCCTCTTTAGGCGTCGGCAGAAGCCCGTCGACATATCTTTTGTACAGGTTCAGCGAGCCGAGCGGGACGGACGCCGCCTGTATAACGGTCTTCTCTCGGAAAAACGCAAGTTCCGTGCTTCCGCCGCCGACGTCGATAAGCAAGCCGCTGTTCCCGATCCCGCTCTGCATCGCGCCGTGATATGAAAAAACAGCCTCTTCTTCGCCTGTCAGCACGGAAACGTCAAAGCCGCACGTTTTGCGTATAAGCTCAACTATCTTCGGCCCGTTCACGCTGTTTCGCAGCGTCGCCGTACCGAACGGAAAAATGCGCTCGTGCGGTATATAGTCGAGTATCGACTTTATATCTGACAGAACGCTCAAAAGTACCTGTACGCCTTCCGGACGCACACGGTTGGATTCGTCGACATAGCCGGCAAGACCGACGGCGTACTTCTTGTTCAGCATAGAGCGCGGCTGCCCGTTCTCTATGGTGTACATAACAAGACGGATGGTGTTTGAACCGATATCGATAACAGCTATCATTGCTTTACAATCTCCTCCGGGGGACACGCCCCGTTATTATAGTCAAATTTATACACTCTGCCTATTATAACACAAATGACTCGAACAAAAAGCGGCCAAATGTAAAATTTAAGTAAAAAATTTACACCCGCAACATTTGAAACTTGCCGCTACTTTAAAAAATATGTCTTTTCACATGACTATGTATATAACAAAGCTATGTCGTAAAACGTAAAACGTATAAAACCGGCGCGACAAACACATGTTTTCAATGTGATCGCATATTGTCGAAAGAAAAAGCCCGCACAGGCGGCGTGTGAGCCGTCGTGCGGGCTTGTGTCCATTGTCAATTATTTTCCGTAATCCGTAAAGACCTTTTTCAGCCGGCGCATCGCCTCTATAGTGTCGTCGTGACTGGAGAAGGAACTCAGCCTGAAAAAGCCCTCGCCGTTTGCGCCGAATCCGCAGCCTGGCGTCGCGGCAACGCCGGCGTTTTCGAGCAGGAAGTCGAAAAACGCCCATGAGTCCATGTCAAACGGACATTTCAACCAGACGTACGGCGAATTCTTGCCGCCGGTGTACCAGATCCCAAGCTCGTCAAGAGCGCCGGTGATCGTTTTAGCGTTCTCCTGATAGTATCTGATGTTTTCCATGATCTGTGCCTGCCCCTCGTCTGTAAATACGGCCTCGGCGGCGCGCTGGATGATATAGGAAAGGCCGTTGCACTTGGTCGTCATGCGGCGCATCCAAAGCGAATTGAGATCAATCCCGCCGTACACGAGTGTGTGGGGGACTACGGAGTATCCGCAGCGGACGCCGGTAAATCCCGCGGTTTTCGACAGCGAACAGAACTCGATGGCGCACTTCTCGGCGTCTTCGATATCATAAATGCTCCGTGGAAGATCGGGGTCGGCTACAAATATCTCATACGCTGCGTCAAACAAAATGACGGCGTCCTTTTCAATTGCATAATCGACCCACGCTTTAAGCTGGTCATAGCCATATACGGCGCCCGTCGGGTTGTTCGGGGAGCAGAGGTATATGATATCCGCGTCTACTGAACGATCCGGCATAGGGAGGAAATTGTTCTCTTTATCCGCATTGGCAAACAGTATCCTGCGCCCCTCCATGACGTTTGTGTCGACATAGACCGGGTATACGGGGTCGGGGATAAGCACGACGTTGTCGCGGCTTAAAATATCGAGTATGTTCGACAGATCGCCTTTCGTGCCGTCGGAGACGAATACTTCGTCAATATTAAGGTGGATGTTGCGCTTAGCGTAGTGGTCGCAGATCGCCTGCCGCAGAAATTCATAGCCTATCTCGGGGCCGTATCCGCGGAAAGTGGCCGCGTCCTTCATCTCGTCGACAGCCTTGTGCAGTGCGTCTATGACGGCGTCGCACAGCGGGAGCGTAACGTCGCCGACGCCCATGCGTATCAGGTCGCGGTCGGGATATTTGGCTGTAAACTCGTCTATGCGTCTCGCAATTTCCGTGAAGAGGAATCCCTCGCTCAGATCAAGATAATGTTCGTTTATTTTTAACATATTTTCGCCTCCCTATATTTCTATAACGCCGTCAAAAACCTTTTCGGCGCGCCCTTTCATGTAAACAGTACCGTCAGCCGTGTATTTTATCTCCAGCGAACCGCCCGTGAGAATAACGGTAACGGTATCGTCTGCTTTACAGAAACCGTTCGCGACGGCCGCGGCGACGGCTGCACACGAACCCGTGCCGCAGGCGAGCGTCTCGCCGCTTCCGCGCTCCCACACACACATTTTAAGCGTATGCCCGTCTATGACCTGTATATATTCCGTGTTTACGCGCTGCGGAAAAATAGGGTCGTTTTCAAATTTCGGTCCGATATCGGAGAGCGGAAGCGTGTCAGGATCGTCGCCGATAAACACAACGCAGTGCGGGTTTCCCATGGATACGCACGTTATCGCGTACTCCGTCCCGCCGATCGTAACGGTGCGGCCTATAACGGCGTCGCCGTCGAGAGACACAGGTATGTCCTGCGGAGTAAAATCGGCCTTGCCCATGCACACTTCGGCCTCACACACCGTGCCGTCGCTGCCGGTAAAAAGCTTCAGGGTTTTGATGCCGCTCAGCGTCTCAACAGTGATTTGCTCCTTGCGGAGACCCCGCACGTCGTGCATATACTTCCCGACACAGCGTATCGCGTTGCCGCACATAAGCCCCTCGCTGCCGTCGGCGTTGAACATGCGCATCTTAGCATCGGCGGTGTCGGACGGGCAGATCAGGACGATGCCATCCCCGCCGATACCGAAATGGCGGTCGGACAACCTTACGGCAAGAGCTTCCGGATCGTCTACCTGATGTTCAAAGCAGTCGATATAGACATAGTCGTTGCCGCAGCCGTGCATTTTAGTAAAGTGCAGCATTTTCCTATTTGTAAATGATATGTTGTTGCTCTCCATGTGAGCGCCTCCTCGGCCGTGCCGGGTGCGCGGCGTTACGCCTGCACCGCCGTTTACACGGGCATTTCAAAGTATTCGTCGCGGCCTGCGCCGACCGAGACGTATCTGATATGGCAGTTTGTGAGTTCTTCTATGTATTTAACATAATCCTGCGCCTGCTTAGGAAGATCCTCAAAGCTTCTGCAGCCGGAAATATCGGTCTTCCAGCCGTCGAGATACTCATATACCGGCTTTGCGGCGTTGAGGTCGTCGCCGGTGGGGAAGTTTTCGGTATATTTTCCGTTTACGTCATATTTGACGCATACAGGTATCTTGTCGAGATAAGACAGGATATCGAGCTTTGTAAGAGCTATCTCCGTCGCGCCCTGTACCAGGATGCCGTAACGCGACGCAACTGCGTCAAACGGACCGACTCGGCGCGATCTGCCGGTGGCGGCGCCGTATTCGCCGCCCGCCTCGCGGAGCGCCTTTGCTTCGTCGCCGAACAGCTCGCATGTAAACGGTCCCTCGCCGACGCAGCTCGAATACGCTTTCATGATGCCGAGCGTGCAGTCGAGCTTCTGCGCCGGAATACCGGAGCCGATCGGCGCGTAAGCCGCGATCGTAGAGGAAGATGACGTGTATGGGTAGATGCCGAAGTCGATGTCGCGCAGCGCGCCGAGCTGAGCTTCAAACATAACGGATTTGCCGGCGTTGATCGCGCCGGTCAGATAAGCCGTAGTGTCTTTGACGTAATCTATGAACGGCATGCCGTATTTTTCAAGCCACTCGTACATTTCGTCGGCCGATACCGCCTCATGACCGTAACCGCCGACGACGGTCAGGTTTTTCCACTCAACTATGTCGTAAAGGCGCGATTTGAGTGATTCGGGGTGCATGAGATCGCCCATGCGCAGCGTCTTTTTCATGTATTTGTCGGCGTATACGGGGGCGATGCCGCGCCTTGTGGAGCCGAATTTCTTGTCCGCCAGCCTGTCTTCCTCGAGGATATCCATCATCTTGTGATACGGCATGCATATGGTCGCCCTGTCACTTATAACGAGACGGTCAGGCGTGATATTGATCCCTTTTTCGCGGAGTGCCGCGATCTCGTTTGTGAGGTGCTCAAGGTCGATTACCATGCCAGGCCCCATGACGTTTACGGTCTCGTCGCGCAGTATGCCTGACGGAAGCAGGTTGAGAATAAATTTGCCCTTATCGTTCACAACGGTGTGTCCCGCGTTATTGCCGCCCTGATAGCGGATAACGACGTCGTATTGCGAGCTGAGCAGATCGACCATGCGGCCTTTTCCCTCGTCGCCCCAGTTTATACCAACAACAGCAGTAAGCATTTGATCTTCCTCCATAAACAAATTTTATTTTTCGGTTGAAACCTTCTTTTGTGTATGCTCCAAAGCCGCGCCCACAAGGCCCAAAAACAGCGGATGTGCCTTGTTCGGACGGCTCTTGAACTCGGGGTGGAACTGGACTCCGATATAAAAATCATTTTCGGGTATCTCGACCGTCTCGACGATATATCCGTCGGGGGACGTGCCGCTTATACACAGTCCGGCAGACGAGAGAACATCGCGGTAGTCGTTATTGAACTCATAGCGGTGGCGATGCCTCTCGGCTATGTCGATTTTGCCGTAGCAGCGGTAAAGAAGCGAGCCCTCCACAGCTTTGCACGGATAAGAGCCGAGCCTCAGCGTTCCGCCTTTTGCTATGGACGCATTCTGATCCGGCAGGAAATCGATGACCTTGTGCGCGCTGTTTTCGTCAAATTCACCGGAATTTGCGTCGGCAATGCCGCAGACGTACCGCGCAAATGCGATGACTGCCACCTGCATACCGAGACATATTCCGAGAAACGGCACATTATGCGTCCTGCAATAATTAGCCGTGACGATTTTTCCAGGAATGCCGCGGTTGCCGAAACCGCCTGGGACGATTATACCGTCGCATCCGGCCAATACTTCCGATACGTTATCTTCCGTTATCGTCTCGGAGTCGATCCAATTTATGTCAACAAACGCGCCGTGCTCATATCCGGCGTGCTTGAGCGCTTCCGCAACCGACAGATATGCGTCGTGAAGCTGTACATATTTCCCGACGATACCGATTGTGACCTTTAATCGCCTGTTTGCGATCCGCTGCAGCATATTCTCCCAGTCGGACATGTCGCCTGCGGGGGCGTCGATGCCGAGCTCACGGCACACGATATCGGAAAAGCGGTTCTTCTCAAGCATTATAGGCGCCTCATAAAGCACGGGGATCGTCATATTTTCAATAACGCAGTCGGACTTTACGTTGCAGAACATGGCGATCTTCCTGAAAATCGTATCCTCGAGCGGCTCATCGCAGCGCAGGACGATGATGTTAGGCTTGATACCCATGCCCTGGAGCTCTTTGACGGAGTGCTGGGTGGGTTTTGTCTTGTGCTCGTTCGACCCGTGCAGATACGGGACGAGCGTAACATGTATGTAAAGCGAGTTCTCAGGGCCTACTTCCGTTCCCACCTGACGGATCGCCTCAAGAAACGGCTGGCTTTCGATATCGCCGGTGGTGCCGCCTATTTCGGTGATTACCACGTCGGCGGACGATGTTTTTCCAACGTTATATATAAAGGATTTTATCTCATCTGTTATGTGAGGTATCACCTGAACGGTCTCGCCGAGATATTCGCCGCGCCGCTCCTTGTTCAGCACGTTCCAATAGACTTTGCCGGACGTGAGATTAGAAAACTTGTTTAGATCCTCGTCGATAAACCTCTCGTAATGGCCGAGGTCGAGGTCGGTCTCGGCACCGTCGTCGGTGACGTACACCTCACCGTGCTGATAAGGGCTCATCGTGCCGGGGTCGACGTTTATATACGGGTCGAGCTTCTGGGCGGCAACCTTAAGCCCGCGGGATTTCAGAAGCCGGCCGAGCGACGCCGCCGTTATGCCTTTTCCGAGGCCGGACACAACACCGCCCGTTACAAAGATGTATTTTATGGTTTTCATAGTCGTCTCCTTACAATATCAAAATAAAAACGCTCGGTAGGCGGAAAAGAGTATACTTTTCCAGCCTTGCCGAACGTCCTTGTTCAGAAGTATCTCAAAAAAACTATTTGTCATAGGTACGAATTATACTTTCCGCGATCTCGCGCCGCGGGACACGCGCGTCCATTGCACGCTTCTCTATGAAATAGTGGGCGTCCTGCTCGCGCATATTAAGGTTTTCGATAAGAAGCCATTTTGCGCGGTTCACAGCCCTGATATCCGCCATCTTCTCCTGCAAAGATTTGTTTTTCTTCTCCATTTTGCCGAGCCTTGCGCTCAAAGCCGAAAGCAACTTGAGCGACGTATATATCGCCTGGCGCGAATTCGGCTTCTGCAATGTGAGAACTCCGCTGTCCTCAACGTTGTAGGAGACCTGATCGTACAAATCACTTTTAACGAGCAGCAAAACTCCGAGCGGGTCATCTGACAGGTCGAGCGCAAGCTCGACCCCAAGCTCATCAGGGAGCGGGGAATTTATGATCACGATATCGACGTGCGTCGAAAGGAGTATTCTTTTTGCCTCGCCGGCGCTGTGCGCCAGCGTTATGGGATGAAATTCGCGCGGCGGCAGCATTTCCGCCAGATTGTCGCGCACTTTATCAAGTCCGGAGACGACGAGGATATGGCGCGGGGATTTACCAGGTGCCATCAATGTAACCTCCCCGACATCATTTCAGAAGCTCCACAAAATCTTTGGGAAGCACGGAACGGACAAACGCGCTGCGCTGCGCTTCCTCTATGGCCTCCATGAGACTGTCCGGCAGGCGGTCAAGCTTATCGGTAATGTCCGCCGAAGCCGTATAGAGGTTAAGGTTCGTCGGCGGGGGAGTTTGCAGATCGTTTTCGATGCCGTCCAAACCCGCGTAAATGAGAAGTGCATAGGCGAGGTACGGATTTGCCATGGGATCCGGGGAACGCAGCTCAATGCGCTTAAAATCACCTTTTGCGGCGGGAATTCTTATAAGCTGCGAGCGGTTCTCCGGCGACCAGGTTATATATTTGGGAGCTTTTTTCTCCCCAAGCCGCCTGTAGGAGCTTGCGCACGGGTTCAGAAATGCCGTGATCTCTTTAACGTGCGCCAAAATACCCGCCATAAACTGCGGCGTCCTGTCAACGCCGTCGTCACATTTTATAGACATATTTATGTGCATACCGTTTCCGCTCTCATTCGGCAGCGGTTTCGGGGAAAAGTCCGCATGAAGCCCGTTTCTTATTGCCGCGGCCTTGACAACGGTGACAAAGTTCACCGCGTTGTCGGCGGCCGTCATGGCGTCGCTGTATCGGAAGTCGATCTCGTTCTGACCGGGTCCCTCCTCGTGGTGCGACGTCTCCGGGCGTATGCCGAGCTCAAGAAGCGAGAGACATATCTCACGCCGGATATTTTCGCCCTTGTCCTCCGGGGCGACATCCATGTAAGTCGCGTTGTCAAACGGCTCGTTTAGCGGTTCTCCGTCGTCGCCCGTTTTGAACAGATAAAATTCAAATTCCGCGCCGAAATAAACGGAGACGCCCTTTTTTGCGGCAGTGTCTATAGCACGGGCCAGTATCCTGCGGCAGTCCTTGTCAAACGGAGTGCCGTCCGGATGACGTATATCGCAGATCATTTTAGCGACATTCCCGCGCGACGGCCTCCATGGCAGAAGCGTCAGTGTAGACGGTATAGGGAATAGGAAAAGATCCGACTTTACCTCGTCGCCGAATCCGTCGATTGCGGAGGCGTCGAATGAGATGCCGTCCGAGAAAGCGCGCGGCAGCTCATCCGGCATGATCGAGATGTTTTTCTGACGTCCTTTGATATCGCAGAAGGCGAGACGTATGAATTTAACGTCCTCCTGCTCGATAAAATCAAGGACTTCCTGATATGAATAATCCATTTGCTGTACTCCTTCTCAGAATAGGCACGGAAAACGAATGATCGGCATAAAAAGCGAAAAGGACGCTTCTGATGGTGGCACTATGACCAGAATCATCCCACATCCTTGTTCACATTGACCATTATACTACCATTCTCGGCATTGTCAACCATGGGAAAGAAAAAATAATTTTTTTTTTGAGAAAACTCTTGACAAACAAAAAAAGGGGTGTTAAGATGCACACATGAAAAGCGACAAGGAAGCCGCAGACGATGAAAAAAGTCTGCGGTTTTTGTTTTTCAAATCGTTAGAATGCGACAAGGGTGTCGCCTGCGTGGCTTGAAGTCCCGCAAGCAGAGCCTTTGCCGCTTTTTTTATTTTATCAAAAGGAGACGAGAAATATGAGTACAGTAACAGACATCTTTGGCTCTATGGTATTCGACGACAGCGTAATGGAGGCTCGCCTGCCGAAAGAAACTTACAAAGCGCTGCAGAACACAATAAAGAATGGAAAACAACTTGACAGCGGCGTCGCGAACGTTGTTGCCAATGCAATGAAAGATTGGGCGGTAGAAAACGGAGCGACTCATTTTACGCACTGGTTTCAGCCGATGACCGGCATCACCGCCGAAAAGCATGACAGCTTCATTTCCCCGAAGGACAACGGCAAAGTAATTATGGAGTTTTCCGGCAAGAACCTGATACAGGGCGAACCGGACGCATCGTCTTTCCCGTCCGGCGGCCTGCGCGCCACGTTCGAGGCGAGAGGCTATACGGCGTGGGATGCCACCTCTTATGCGTTTATTAAAGACGGCGTTCTCTGCATACCGACCGTTTTCTGCTCGTACGGCGGCGAAGCGCTCGACCAGAAGACCGCGCTGCTCCGCTCCATGGAAGCAATAAACCGTCAGGCACTCAGAGTGTTGAGGCTGTTCGGCAATACCGACGTAAAATCCGTAAAAACGACTGTCGGTCCGGAGCAGGAGTATTTCCTTATAGATAAAGACCTGTACGACAAGAGGAAAGACCTCATATATACCGGCCGCACCCTGTTCGGCGCGAGGGCGCCCAAGGGTCAGGAGCTTGACGACCATTATTTCGGCGTTATCAAGTCGAGAGTGGCGGCGTTCATGAAAGAGCTGAACGACGAGCTGTGGAAGCTCGGTATCCTCGCCAAGACGGAGCATAACGAAGTTGCCCCGTCACAGCACGAGCTTGCGCCCGTATTCTCCACGACAAACATCGCGGCCGATCACAACCAGCTTACGATGGAGCTAATGCAGAAGATCGCCAAAAAGCATAACATGGTCTGTCTGCTCCACGAAAAACCGTTTGCCGGCGTAAACGGCAGCGGCAAGCACAACAACTGGTCGATATCGACGGATACCGGCGCAAACCTGCTCGAACCGGGCGATACGCCGTACGAAAATGCGCAGTTCTTACTGTTCCTGTGCGCCGTAATCAAGGCGGTAGACGAGTATCAGGATCTTCTCCGTATATCCGTCGCAACCGCCGGCAACGACCACCGCCTCGGCGCGAACGAAGCTCCACCGGCGATCGTATCCATGTTTGTAGGCACAGAGCTTGAAGAGATCCTTGAGGCTATCGAGCAGGATACCCCGTACGGCTCGAAAGAGCGTGAAACGCTTAAGATCGGCGTTTCAACCCTTCCAAAGTTCTCGCGTGACGCAACGGACAGAAACAGAACGTCGCCGTTCGCGTTCACGGGCAACAAGTTTGAGTTCCGCATGCTCGGCTCCGCCTCCTCGATATCCTGCGCAAACGTCGTCCTCAACACGTCGGTAGCGGAAGAGCTCAAAGGCTTTGCCGACCGGCTTGAAAAAGCGGCCGACTTTGAAAAAGAGCTGCACGACGTTATTCAGGAGACGATACGCGACCATAAGCGCATAATCTTCAACGGCGACGGCTACGACGAGTCATGGGTAAAGGAATCCGCAAAGCGCGGCCTTCTCAACCTCAAGACAACTCCCGATGCTCTCAAGCACCTGCTCGACGAAAAGAACGTCAAACTGTTCGGCGATCATAAGGTGTTCAGCCTGACCGAGCTTGAGGCCCGCCACGAGGTATTCCTTGAAAACTACTGCAAGGTCATAAACATCGAAGCTCTCACGATGCTCGATATGGCCCGCAAAGACATCATGCCGGCCATGAGCGCATATACAAAGACGCTGTCGGAATCCGCGCTTAAAAAGACGGAGCTCTGCAGTGAGATCGATTGTACATACGAGAGAGAAAACGTCAAGGATATCAGCCTGATGCTCAACGCGATGTATAAGCAGGTAAAGAAGCTCGAACTCGACCTTCTGACTTCCAAGTCGATCAGGAGCTCCGAAGAGCTCGCCGATTACTACAAGGATACGATCATAGCGGATATGGCGGAGCTCAGAGTTTCCGCCGATGAGATGGAGACTATCGCCTCCGGCGAAATGTGGCCGTATCCGTCTTACGGAGAGCTTCTGTTCGGCGTAAGATAAACTAAGCATAATTTAATAGAAAAGCTAAGACAGAGAAAAGTAACGCAATGACTATCCGCCGACAGCGAGCGCGGGACGGTGAGAGCCGCGCGGCGGATATTGCGCGAAGAACACTCTCGAGCTGCGATCTGAAAGCGTTTTCGGCAAGTAGGTGAGCCGTTGTTCGGGCGTTAACCGAAAGCGACTGGTTAGGTCGTGAAAGTGATCTCCTATGGAGATAAAATAGGTGGTACCGCGGGTGCACAGCTCGTCCTATTGACAGAGGCTGTGCATTTTTTATTTTATATAGGAGGAACTGTAATATGTGCTCGGTTATGGCGTATTTTGGAAAAAAGCTGTCATATAAACAATTTTGCGAGGGGTTCGACAGAACAAAATCGCGCGGCCCCGATATGTCGAAGATTATAGATACCGGCGTCGGCATATTCGGCTTCCACAGGCTTTCGATCATGGGCCTTTCGGAAGAGGGAATGCAGCCGTTCGTCAGAAACGGCCGGTATGTGATATGCAACGGGGAGCTTTATGGCTTCCGCCCGATAAAAGAGGAGCTTATTAAAAAAGGATACGAGTTTGCAAGCGAGTCGGACTGCGAACTTCTTCTGCCGCTGTACGAGGAATACGGAGTCGATATGTTCAAAATGCTCGACGCGGAGTTCGCGCTGGTTATGTACGACTCAAACGACCGTAGTTACATAGCAGCCCGCGATCCTATAGGAATAAGGCCGCTTTATTACGGATATGCGGATGACGGCTCGATACTTTTTGCCAGCGAGGCGAAAAACCTCGTCGGCCTGTGCGGCAGGATATTCCCGTTCCCGCCGGGACACTATTACAAGGACGGAGAGTTTGTCTGCTACTGCGATATAAGCACGCCCGACGCTGTCTGCCATGACGATCTAGAGACCGCATGCGCAAAGATACGCGAAAAGCTTATAAAAGGCATAAAGAAGAGGCTCGATTCCGATACCCCGGTGGGATTCCTTCTCTCCGGAGGACTTGACTCGTCTCTCGTGTGCGCCGTTGCGGCAAGGCTTTCCGACAAGCCGATAAGGACGTTCGCGATCGGAATGAGTACCGATGCGATAGATTTAAAATACGCAAAAGAAGTGGCTGAGTATATACATTCGGACCATACAGAGGTTATAATTTCAGAAGAGGATGTGCTGAAAGCGCTGCCGGACGTCGTAAAACTGCTCGGAACGTATGATATCACGACGATAAGAGCGTCTATAGGTATGTATCTTGTGTGCAAATATATTCATGAGAACACCGATATTAAGGTGCTGCTCACCGGCGAGGTGTCCGACGAGCTGTTCGGCTA
>CALXCR010000014.1 GCA_944386855.1 uncultured Oscillospiraceae bacterium | reverse complement strand
GTTTTCCACAGAACAGTCTGGTGGAATCCAGTGGTATATAGAAGCTCTGTGCCCTTCTCTTTCTCCTGCAGCAATATGAACTCACAGGGATCTCCTTCCCATCGGGCCCCACCGGCATCCTCAACGCCGGCGAGCCGTCCGAGCTCACCCTCGACTACAACTCCCCTGTCATGCGCATATTTAACCACTTCGCTTGTTATTCTGATATTATCTTCAAAAGAGTGCGATGAGCCGTCGATCATAACGGAGGTGAAACCGCCGTCGATACAAGATTTACAGATCTCAAAGTTTTCACCGTGGTCAAGGTGTACGCAAATCGGCAGGCTCGTATCCTCTACCGCCGCCTCGATAAGCTTCATCAGATAAACGTGTTTTGCATATTTTCTGGCACCGGCAGACACCTGAAGTATAAGAGGTGCACTCACCTCTTTTGCGGCCTCGGTAATACCCTGTATAATCTCCATATTATTTACGTTAAATGCTCCGATCGCATATCCGCCCTCGTATGCTTTTTTGAACATTTCAGTTGATGTAACAATTGCCATAATTTTCCTCTCCTTTCAATCATAGGTATTATTATTGTACCACATAGAAAGTCAAATACAAGTTAAATTTTCTATCCTTATTTACTTTTAAAATTTTTAATGGTATTATTTTCATGATTAAAACTGTAGTTACGGAGGCTTAATTAAATGAAAGAGAGATTAATCGGAGCATGTATTTTTGCTCAATCAGGCGGTCCTACGGCAGTTATCAACGCAAGTGCGTATGGTGTGATAAAAACGGCGCTCGACGCAGATGAGATCACGAATATTTACGGTGCGGCAAACGGAATTTTGGGTGTACTGAACGACAAGCTCTACGACATGAGCAAGGAAGACCCCAAGGAGCTTGAACTGCTGCTCCAAACCCCGTCGTCCGAGCTGGGCTCATGCCGCTATAAGATAGCCGATCCTGACGTTGATGACACAGATTACCAGCGTATTCTTGAGATTTTTGAAAAGTATAATGTGAGGTATTTTTTCTATAACGGCGGCAACGATTCGATGGATACCTGCAACAAAGTCAGCCGATTTATGGCAAAAGTCGGGTACGCTTGCAGAGTAATAGGTGTTCCGAAGACGATAGACAATGATCTTTTCGGCACAGACCACTGCCCGGGTTTTGGAAGTGCGGCAAAATATATCGCAACCTCCGTCGCCGAGGTATATAAGGATGCGCACGTTTATAACACGGGCATGGTTACCATATTTGAGATAATGGGCAGAAATGCCGGATGGCTGACGGCGTCAGCGGCGCTTGCCGGGATCATAGGCTGTGGTCCTGATTTAATTTATCTGCCTGAGACAGAATTTGATATGGATAAGTTTTTAAATGAAGTATCGGATATATACAGGGAAAACGGAAATGTGATCGTCGCTGTTTCCGAGGGCATACGCTACGCAGACGGTCAATTTGTTTCTGAGGCAAAAACATCGGCTACGGATGGGTTTGGACACGCTCAGCTCGGCGGCCTTGCAGCGATACTTACAAATGCTGTTAAAGAGAGGCTCGGTGTTAAGGTGCGCGGCATCGAACTTAGCCTCTTGCAGCGGTGTGCGTCACATTCGGCTTCAAAAACAGACGTTGACGAGGCATTTTTTGCGGGCAAGACGGCTGTTGAGTCCGCTCTTGACGGTCAAACAGGCAAAATGGTCGCATTTAAGCGCGAATATGATGACGGGAAGTACATATGCAGGGCCGAGCTTATACCGCTTACTGAAGTTGCGAATTTTGAAAAGAAGATCCCGCTTGAATGGATAAACGAAGAGCAAAATGGTGTTTGTTCGGAATTTATCGACTACGCTTTGCCGCTCATACAAGGTGAGGTAGAGAGAGTGACAGAAAACGGACTTCCCCGCTTTGCGCGCCTTAAGAAGATTGTTGCAAAGTAAGTTTGATTTGAGCTATGAACGAAGAAAAAGACCGAAGACAATGTCTTCGGTCCTTTTTATAATCAGCATTGGCCTTTTAAAAATTTTTCGAGTCTGTTAAGTCCCTCTACGATATTTTCCATACTTGTAGCATATGACCATCTTACATATCCGTCCATTCCGAAAGCAGTACCGGGTACTACCGCGACAAGGGCGTTTTTAAGAAGGACAGAGGCGAAGTCTTCACTGTTGTTTATCTTCTCGCCGTACAGTGTGCGGCCTATCTGCGGTTTGATATTCATATAAATATAAAACGCTCCCGCCGGCTCTACACAGCTTACACCGTCGATCTCAGCGACTTTTTGGACAAAATATTGCCGCCTTTTATCGAAAGCCCTGCGCATCAGCTCGACCTGCGACTGATCGCCGCTTATAGCCTCAAGTGCCGCATACTGGGATATTGTGCTGGGAGATCCCGTCATATGGCTCAGGCAGTTTGATATTACGGATGCGATCTCTTTATTTGACGCAGTATAGCCTATACGCCATCCGGTCATGGAGTATGATTTGGACACACCGTTTATAAGAATGGTGCGTTCTTTTATCTCATCACTTATAGCCGCAAAACTGAAAAACTCCTGTCCGTAGGTAAGCGAACAGTATATTTCATCAGCTATTACATATATATCCTTTTCCAGCACGACTTTTGAGAGCGCTATAAGCTCTTCCTTAGTATATACCGCGCCGGTAGGGTTAGAGGGACTTGCAAGGATGAGGCATTTTGTCTTATCGGTAATTGCGTCCCTAAGGCTTTCGGGAGAGAGCTTGAACTGCTCTTCTTCTTTAGTTTCGACGATGACAGGAACGCCGCCGTTGAGCTTTATGGCTTCGGCGTATGTTACCCAATATGGGGCCGGAAGAATAACTTCATCTCCGGGATTTAATAGTGCCATAAGGACAGTGTAAACACAGGTCTTGGCGCCGTTTGATACACAGATATCGCCGGGATCATATTCTAAGCCAAAAGCGGTTTTTAAATAATTGGAAATCGCTTTTTTCAGCGGCGCGATACCGGCGGAGGCCGTGTATTTCGTCTGATTATTATTTATGGCTGCAATACCTGCGAGCTTAATATTATCGGGTGTGGCAAAATCAGGTTCTCCTGCGCCAAAACCGATGACATCGATGCCTTCCGCTTTCATTTGTTTTGCGAGATTATCTATTGCAAGAGTAGCGGACGGCGCAATAGCTTTAGCTGTGTTTGAGATTTGTTTCATACATATCCTCCTTATGTATTTTACATCCCAATATTATATTCCACCGTCCGCAAAAATGCAAGTTAATTTACAAAATTATGCAAATCAATCCATTACTTCCGTCGTTTATGATTCTCTGGAGTGTTTCACGCAGCTTTGACTGTGCCTCTTCCGGCATCCTCTTTATCTTTGCATTGAGTCCCTCGCTTGCAATATCGTACAGTGATTTGCCGAATATATTTGATTCCCATATCTTTTTTGAGTCACCCTCAAATTCCTGAAGCAGGTAATTTATAATATCCTCCGATGAGCGCTCCCCTCCTACACCCGGTGACACTTCTGTTTCGATATCTGTCATTATCATGTGTATTGATGGGGCGCTCGCTTTGAGTTTGACGCCGTAGCGTCCCCCCTGCTTTACAATCTCCGGTTCCTGCAAAATAAGCTCTTCGCGCTTCGGAAGAACGATACCGTAGCCGGTCTCTTTGACCTGTTTCAGCGCATCGGCTACTTTATCGTACTCCTCTTTTACCCCTGAAAGCGATGACAGCAGCGATACGAGATCGCCGTCATCGTTTATTGTAAAGCCGGAGCATTCACTCAAGGTTTTATAGAAGAGAATGCGCGGCAAGTCTATACTGATTGAGACGATGCCGTTGCCAAGATTGATCTCATCTATGTTTGCACCTGATATGTTTTCTTCTCTGCATATCACTCCCAAAGCATTTTCAACATCTTTGATCTTATATATGCTTGAAGCCCCGTTTAAGAGGGCGGTGTATGCGTCTTTTTTTATCGGATTTGTCATTTCGAGCGCATCAACCCATGCGGGAAGGTTTACTTCGATCTCAGCGGCGTCAAATTCGTACAGGACCGACTTTATTATGTCGGAGATTTCCTCCTCGCACAGCGTCATGCAATCGGCCGTTATCGCGGTAACACCGTATGTCTGGGTGATATAGTCCCTGACGGACATGGCCTGCATGGAAGTAGGATCAGTAGAGTTTACTATTACCAAAAACGGCTTGCCAAGTTCCTGAAGTTCTGTAATGACTTGCCTTTCAGCTTCGATATACCCCTCGCGCTCCAGGTCTGTTATGCTTCCGTCAGTTGTTATAACGATGCCTATCGTGGAATGTTCGGCTATAACTTTTCGCGTGCCTATTTCGGCCGCCTCGCTCATTGCTATTTCATGGTCGAACCAAGGCGTTGTCACCATGCGTTCTTCTCCGTCTTCATACTGGCCTATCGCGCCGTCTACCATATATCCGACACAGTCTATGAGCCTTACGGAGAAAGATGCACCGCCCGGCATCTCAAGCTGTACAGCCTCTTCGGGGACGAATTTGGGCTCTGCCGTCATTATGGTCCTGCCTGAACCGCTCTGCGGGAGCTCATCTTTAGCGCGCTCTTTCATATAGATATTGTCGATGTTTGGTATCACAAGACACTCCATAAAGCGCTTTATAAATGTAGATTTACCTGTTCTTACCGGACCTACTATGCCTAAATAAATATCGCCGTCCGTACGCTCTGCGATATCCTGATAGATGCTTGTATTAGTCATAACCGTATCCTCCGATATGTTTGTTTGGTAATAATTATGCTTTCAAAGATACGATTATTACACAAGCTTTGGGGTTAAAAATAAAACAGGACTCCGAATCAGGCGTCCTGTTTTATTATCAGTTCGTTTTATGGTTTTTGGAATATATGATCGCAAGTCCTTTGAGAAGAAGATTGTCGTCAAAAATGATTTTCTGCTTGCAGTGCCTGATGATAAACCTTGAGAGGCCGCCTGTGGCAATAACGGTGACGTTTCCGCCTAGTTCTTCAGAGATGCGTTCGATCATACCGTCGATCATAGCGGCAGTACCGAAAACGCAGCCGCTTTTCATACTGTCGATCGTATTAGTGCCGATGTAGCGCTTGGGGGCTTCGATAGATATCTTGGGGAGCTGTGACGTACCGGATACGAGCGCGTCCATTGACAGCGCGACCCCCGGAGCGATAGCTCCTCCGCAGATACTCGAATTTTTATCGATAGCCGTAAATGTTGTAGCCGTTCCCATATCGAGGAGCAGCAAGGGTGGTTTATATTCGGCGAGTGCCGCAACGGCGGCGACAAGAAGATCACTTCCAAGCTGGGCGGGGTTATCAATTACGATATTGACACCTGTTTTTATACCTGCGCCGACTATAAGGCTGTCGTGTCCGGTGAGCATTTTGATCGCGGAATTTAGCGTGTTTGTTATAGGCGGAACTACTGATGAGATAATAGTCCCCTCAAAATCCTGAGAGTTGATTCCGCTGAAATCAAGCAGTTGCCTGATTTCGATAGCGTATTCATAGTCGGTTTTGACGATGTTCGTGGCAAGACGTGAAATACTCTTTATTTCTTTACCCTGCATACAGCCCATGACAATATTCGTGTTGCCCACATCGATAGCTAAAATCATTTATACCACTCCGTTTATAAAATATATTCAATTTCTAAAAGAAAGACTCAACCTGAATGTGTGACGAACTTACGGTGACGGAAACTACGTCAAACTTTTGTGACAGCATCTCAGCCAAAGGCTTTATCACGACGTTTTCCGTACAGAAATGACCACCGTCTATAAGATTTATTCCCTGTTCCGCAGCACTTAAAAATACGTCGTATTTAACGTCAGCCGTGATATATGTGTCACAGCCCGCTTTTATAGCGGCGTCGAGTTCGCTCCCGCCTGATCCGCCTAAAACAGCGACCTTTTTTACATATGGCAGGGATTTTTGATAGCGAAGCCCGTTTGCGTTTATCGCAGACTTGACAAATTGAAGATAATCTTCAAATCGTACGGAATCTTCAAGTTCTCCAAAGCATCCGAGACCATAGCTCTCCCCAAATTCGTTAAGTCCCTCGTCTATCAGGAGTTTTGGAGACTGTATGCCCACCGTAGTGGCAAGATTCGTATTGACGCCGCATTGTGCGACGTCGAGATTTGTATGCATACAGATGGCGGAGATATTATTTTCTGCAAGTGAGAGTATTTTTCGGCCGGTGACATCGTCATCGGAGACTTTTTTGAGAGAAAAGAACAGCGGATGATGCGACACGATAAGTTCTGCGCCGATAGATATCGCTTCTTGTACGACGTTTGAAGTGATGTCGAGGGCCATCAGGATTTTGGTGACTTCCCTGCTGCCTCGCCCGACAAGAAGCCCTACGTTGTCAAAGTCCATCTTTGTTGAAACCGGCGCGACACTGTTTAGATATTCAAATATGTCTGAGACAGTTACCATTGGTGTGTTTCCTCCAGCATTTTATAAAAGCCGCTAAGGGCAAATTGAAGATGATCAAGCTCTTCTGTATTTACGGTTTTGCTTTTTTGCTTGCTTTGAAGCTCGTGTTCGAGCTTTTTAATTAGGCTTGCCAGATATTCCGGCAGGAGCGGATCGTGGTTCTCTAGTAAGATCCTATCCGCGTACATCTCGGCGTCCGAGAAAGGCGCACGGCTTTTTTTCTCTTGCACATACATAACGGGATATATGCGTCCGGCATCTTTTACAAGAGCTTCATCCTGTATTGAAAAGCCGTTATTATAGAGCCAGTGCGAAAGATCTGCGATCTTAGACTGCGGCTGCAATATAAGACGAAACGTCTTATCTATCCACCAAGCGTTTTCAAGGATATGTATTATAGTCTCGCCGCCCATGCCGGCGATTATTATAGTATCAAAATCGCGGTTACTGAACGCTTTAAGGCCGTCGGACAGCACAAATTCGATGCTGGCGGCTACGCCATATTCCACGGCAAATTTCTTGGCGTGCGAAAGAGGCCCTTCTCTGATGTCAGACGCGTATATTTTGCCCTGATAACCGTTTTGCGCTAAATAGATTGGCACATATCCGTGATCCGTGCCTACATCTACGACGCCTTTACCTGACGATACGAAACCGGCTATCAGTGCGAGACGTTTTGACAGTTTTATTTTTTTCATAGTTTAAAAATATTGGGCGGACAGGATGTCCGCCCAATCGACCGGTCAAGTTATTTACTGAACGCTGCTAGCGACAAAAGCATTGAGCTTTTCGATAAAAGCGTCAGGATCAACTCCGTGAACGGCGCATGCCTCTTCAAGGGTTTCGCCGCTTGCCATGGCGCAGCCAAGGCAGTGCATACCTATAGCTTGAAAGAGCGGCGCTGTTTCCGGCGCATTAATAAGCACTTCACCAATTACAGTGTTTTTTTCAAACTGCATTGTCTTACCTCCCAATACTATTATACCTATATTATAACCGTGATTATTTTATATTTCAACAGAAAAATATTAAAATACGTGCAAAAAAAAGGGAGAGGATTATTACCTCTCCCTCCGGGTTGCTTTTATTTAAGCAAGCATCTGCTCTTCCTTGATTTTTGCAAAGCATTCGCTGCAATATACAGGTCTGTCAGATTTTGGCTCAAACGGCACCTTCGCCTCGCCTCCGCAAGCTGCGCAAGTAGCAGTAAAGTACTCACGGGGACCGCGTGCGGCATTTTTACGAGCGTCGCGGCAGGGTTTGCAGCGCTGCGGCTCGTTCTGGAATCCGCGTTCTGCATAGAACTCCTGTTCCCCTGCGGTAAATACAAATTCATTTCCGCATTCTTTGCATCTTAAAGTTTTGTCTTCGTACATGATAAATCCTCACTTTGACTTACCCATAGGGCTTTATTTGCGTCAGCTTAAACTGATTGCGCTCAAATAATGTTCTTTGCAAGCTTTTTCCTGATACGCTGAACGGCATTATCGATTGATTTTACCGGTTTATTAAGCGTCTGTGATATCTCATTATATGAAAATCCCTCTAAATAGAGTACCATCACGCTTCGTTCAAACGGAGAAAGATAACTCTCCAGCGCGGAATAAAGCTCGTCTACCCGTTCTTTAGCGATAATAAGAGTTTCTGGATCACGCAAAAATGTATTAGAACGAGTCTGTCCTTCGTCAAAATTCGGTGATGCAAAAGAAATATAGTCGTTTAACGGGGTATGCTTGAATCTGGCAGCGGACCGTACTGCCGAATATAACCTGTTTCTTATACAAAGCTCTGCAAACGTCTTAAATGAAGCCGTTTTAGATTCGTCATACTGGCGAACTGCCGAAAGCAAACCTAAAAAACCTTCCTGCATGAGATCTTCGCTATCTCCTCCAGCGAGAAAATACGGTCTCGCACATTTTTTTACTAAAACGCTGTAGCGCTGTATTAGAATATCTTCAGCTTCACGATCTCCTTCAGCGGCCAGCGCACAGAGATCTGAATCGGTCATTTTACAATAATCTGTCATATTATTACCAAACAACTTACGCTTCATAAGCTTAAAATAATTATATTAACAAAATCGAATAAAGTCAAGAGTTTTTTTAAAAAATCCGATACTTTTTTTAA
>CALXCR010000013.1 GCA_944386855.1 uncultured Oscillospiraceae bacterium | reverse complement strand
GGAAAACACATGGCTGACGAAGGAGCATATTATCCACACGAAAATACTGCCCTTTTTCTTCAATCTGAAAATCAGCGAGATTTCCACAAAGGAGATCATCACTTGGCAGAATGAAATGCTTGCCTATCGTGACGAGAAGAAAAAGCCATATTCGCAGACCTATCTGAAAACACTGCACAACCAGCTTTCAGCCATATTCAACCATGCTGTGCGCTATTATGAGCTGCGTTCTAATCCAGCCGCAAAGGTGGGAAATATGGGCAGCGAGGAACACAGGGAAATGCTGTTCTGGACGAAAGAGGAATATAAGAAGTTTTCCTTTGAGATGATGGACAAACCGGTTTCCTTTTACGCCTTTGAAATGCTCTACTGGTGCGGTATCCGTGAGAGCGAGCTTATGGGCTAAAAGCGACGCGGACTACAACGTTTATAGAGGAGACGGGCGAGGGTTGTTCCCTCGCCCGTTGTGACAGTTATAATCAACATAATTTGCATAAAAAAATAGTTAAATTTTACAAAAATATTTAAATTGTTCAAAATATATTGAAATTATATTTTAAAACATATATAATAAGCAAAACTTAAACAGAGAGAAGGGAGAAGTGACCGTGACACTAAGTGACGCGCGCATAAACTTGCTGTGCAGTTGGGCATCACCGATGCATACAAGGTCATTTCCGCTTAAAATTTCCAGCTGATGCGTACAAATGCCGAAGGGCTATTTGTGCGCCTACAATGTGACCAATCTAAAAAATAAAGGAGGGCATTTTATGAAAATTTTGAAAAAATTTTGTACGATTGTTTTATCACTATCTTTGATATTAAGTCTGTGCGGCGCTTTTGCGTTTGCAGCAACAGATAGCGAGTTATTAGCATCTCTCATGAACGAGCCATATGAAGAGATTGAGGTTGATAACGCGAAGTCGTATTCAGAGACAGCAAGCGGTGTAAGAATGATATGCGTTATATACGCAGCCAGTATGGAAGCATATACTAGAATTCCCGTATCCCCGGACGGGAGCGGATACGCCTATGTCGCAATCAAGGCGGCAAATAGCGAGATTGACTATGCGAGCTCTAACACAAACCCGGGAAATGGCTATGTAACATCTCCCTATGCCTCTGTATACGGACAAACTGCTTTTGAATGGATAGTTCACAGCGGATACAGAACACAGAGCGGAGTTACAACCAACTATGCATTCAAGTGTCATTAATAAACAAACAATGAGTGACGCCGGCCAGTGATAAGAAAGGGGGAAAAACCTTGTGAAATCGCTCTATTTGATATTACAGCGGTTAAAACAGTATTATTCAAAAAATAAGACGGTTTTTATCGTATATATCATCGGAAGCGTTTTTTGTGCTGTTGTGGTCTCGTATTTTTACGGCAATCTCATCTCTCGGCAGAGCGAGCGCGGATGGCCCGAGTACAGATACCGCCAATACGAGCTTTTATTCAGCTCTCCGATGGCCGAAACTATAAACGGCGAGACCGGCGAGGTATTAGATTACTTAACCAAATACAACGGGGAACTCGACGGCAACGAGCTGCTGGAAAGCGTAATGGTGGTACACTATTTATCAGGTTTTTCCCTCGATAGCTGGCCCTGCCTGACAACGTGTGCGTACGGCGAACCGAAGTTTGACATTGTTGACGGCAGCGGCGAGTTTACGGGAGGAGATCAGGTCATCATTCAGGCCGAAAGAAGCGAACAGGTTGGAGATACGATTGTCCTGGCCGACCGTGAGTTTACCGTAATCGGAAAATACTCGAACTACAGAGACTTTACACACGACGATTATTATATTCCGCGCGAGACGTTTATGGAAATGGATATTACGCACGATCAAATATTCCTCTACGCAAAAGAGGAACAGGATTTGCTAAATCCCGAAAACGATCCTGTCCGCGCGCTGATTTTAAGTACATATAACTGTGGGATAAACGACGGAGGAGGACTTGTCGTAAGCGACGGCGCGGTAACCGAAGATATTGCGGTTGTAGAAGCGGCGCAAATAAGCGTATGCTATGTAATTTCCATGATATCGTTTATGTTCCTTTTGAGCTATTTGCTGGATTCGCTTCGCAACGAAACGATAATAAGCATGATAGTGGGGGCGTCAAAATGGAAAGTCAGAATAATGGTATTTATTGAGATGACGGTACTGACCGCATTTACAATGATAGCCGGCATGGCGATCCATAAAAGCTTATATTCGATCTTCTTTGAAAAAATAAATATACGGGAGGATATTATATATACGCTTACGGATTATACACAAATATTCCTTATGATGTTTATACTTTCATGTTTGGTTGAAATCCCATTTGTGTGGAGATACACCAGGCTGTCTCCCGCCGACGCAAGGAGGAGATAAGAATGAAGTTTTTAACTGCGCTGAATAGCTATATAAGAGACTCTGTCCTGCCTATGATAATTTTGGCGATAATGCTCACTTTTTCGATACTCCTTCTGGTCACTACCGTCGCGCAGGTAGGCTATATCATGTATGATTACGACGTCGTGGCGAGCGCCGAGCTTGATAACGCGTATTATATATCAAACGTTATGTCTGCGGAGGAGTTCAACGAGTGGTATATTACGCCTTATGATGAGGTATCGGAAAAATTTGAGACGATGCGCAGCGATCCGTCGGTGGAAAGCGTGTTCACGGTGCGAAGCATCACCTCGTCGTTTTACGGCAACCGTCAGCTTTCCATAGTGATTTTTGAACGGGAAATGCTGGACTACTTTCCGGAGCTTAAAAAATCCGGCCTTAATTTTACGGATGATCCGTATGGATGTATTCTGGCGACGCCGGAATTGAACAGCTATAAAGAGGGCGATACTCTGGAGATGAGCTTATCCGGCGCCGGAAGTGCTACGCAGGCGCTCAATGTCCTCGGACATGTATCGTATCCGTATCACGGCATGACATTTTCCAGCGGCGGCAACAATATAGATGTAAGCTCGCTTTTTTCGGAATCCGGCGGCGTGTTCATGCTGTACAGCGACGAGCTTATGGCAACGCTTATGGAGCGTAATGCCGAGATAAAATACAATCCGGGTTACATGGTAGTATTTAAAGATGCCCCTAATCTGGATTTGATTTTTACATCTGATGAGCAGGCTATACCGTTTTTGCTGCGGGATGTTGTCGAGACATCGAAAACTCTTATAAGAGAGATATTGACGGATACGCTTCCGCGACCGCTGTTTCTGTTAGCGTCGGCATTTATTGCGTATGTGAGTACAACGGTTCTGATGTTTAAGAAAAAAGAGGGTGAACTGGCGGTAAATTATTTGTGCGGATGCAGCAGGACAAAATGCGGGCTTATTGCTTTCTGCGCATATAATTTAATATCGATCGTACCCGTAATAATCAATATTATAGTGGTGACAATCGCGCCGGAGCTGCACTGGCAGGGGACAGTGAACCTGTCAGGCTATAAATTTGATAGTCAGACGATATTATATATATTTGGTTGTTACGCAGTGACAGCGCTTATTGCCGTTATCGTTACTGTGGGGTCTATGGCAAAACATACGCCGATTACGTATCTGAGAGGGGCGAGAGAATGATTAAACTGAGCAATATCAATAAAATATATAAAGTTGGCAATACGGATTTTTACGCCTTGAACGATGTTTCTTTGGAAATAAAAAAGGGTGAATTTGTAGCTATCCGAGGGGCGTCAGGTTCCGGAAAAACGAGCCTTCTGAATATTATAGGCTGTTTGGATAATTGCAGCAGCGGTACATATCTTTTAAATGATAAAGACGTATCGAAAATATCCGACGGGCAAAAATCTAAAATCAGGAACGAACAAATAGGTTTTGTCTTGCAAGATTTTGCTTTAATTGACAGTCAAAGTGTAATTTATAATGTAAAGCTTCCGCTATTGTTTGGCAGAGGATCATTTTCAACCCTTAATCGTAAAGCAAGGAAAGCGCTAAAGCTTGTCGGGATTTCCGAGCAGGCGAAGAAAAAGGCGAATCAGCTGTCCGGCGGACAGCGGCAGAGAGTCGCCATAGCCAGAGCAATCGTTAACTGGCCGTCGCTTATCCTTGCCGACGAACCGACAGGTCAGCTCGATTCAAAAACAGGTATGCAAATTATGGAGCTCCTGGAGGCACTCAATGAGCAGGGAATGACTGTCATCGTTGTAACACATGATGATAAGATCGCCTCCTATGCGTCAAGAATCATTACGATTTCGGACGGCAAGATCGTTTAGCGCCAGATAATGAGTTCGGGCTAAACTGAACATCCTCCTTTTGGCTTGGCACGGGTTGGTTTGTTTGACTAAAATAAATGTTAAAACCGTTGTCAATATATAAAAAATCTTGTATAATATGAACATAAATATCACTTTAATCGTCGGAATAAAGACGGGAGGAGCAGATATGACAATGATTGCCGTATATACCCCGCCGCCGCACCGCTGTGCAGTGTGTTTTTATACCGATATCAGGGCGATTGGATGGTTAAATCAAGCCGCGTAAATGCCAAGGGGCATTTATGCGGTTTTTATATGTTAATGCACAGAAAACGTAAGCATTAAGAGAAGGTACAAAAATTTGAAACGAAGAAAGAAAAGGTTTTTAGCAATGCTTCTAGTTTTTATTACTGTGATCACTGGTGCAAACTGGACAGTATATGCGACTGACAATATCGATTTGAGATTTTACAATTCTGCTGGGACGCTGCTGACGGTAGAGGAGAACACTGGCAACGTAAATAAAACGGTCGTATTAGTTGGGACAAAGTATTACATGAGAGTGTGCAATAAAAACAGCAGTGTAACGGGAACATATACATTAAATATTAATGGTTAAGGAGGAAGTTGCATGAATAAGAGAAGAAACATAGTGATACTGATATTGTGTTTATTGGCACTGGCGTGCGCGCTTGCAGCATATGCAGTGGTCACAAATGAGGATGAGAGTATTGAGAATACGGCTATAATCGATTTTGAAAAGCCGTCGGAGGATATAGAAAACAGCGAGTTAACAAGGGTATGGGTTGTGGGAGATGTTGAGGATGCGCTTGCGAATTTTTTATATAGATTTATGCTCGAAGAGGTAAGGCAGCCTATGATAGACGGTGGAGAGCTGCCGGAAGACACCCCGAGGATAACGATAGAGCAGGCGACAGAGATAGTGACAGACCCGACGCTTGAGCAGGAGATAGTAAAAGCAGATTTTCAATCGCTGCCGCTAGAGATACAGGAGAAACTGGAGAGGGATTTTGACGCTATAGCTGGCGCACCAGACTATAGAGCGTTTCCTGCCGCGGGAGGACAGCATAACGTTTATGGGTTGAATGATAAATGTACGGAATTTATATCGCTTCATGTAGACTCAGGAAGTGCATATTATTATAAATTAGGCGTTAATGACAGAGGGGAGGCGGGCGTAGCCGAGTCTTATTATTTATCCGAGTTATGGACCGATCATCAAAAAGAAGTATCAGAAATGGTGAAGCAGCAATTGGCACAGCAGAATGCCGCAGAAAAACCGAGCATTTTAAATGGCTATTATACGAAGCTGGAGAATTCTGCGATACAGACGCTTGACGCCTACAGCAAAAGATCCCAGCTCGAGGATACGCCGAACGGGTACTATATGAAAGAGATATTACAGGAAGCGGGAGAGATTTCGGATGATGCGCCGATGCTGACGCTTGAGCGGGTGAAAGATATATGCGCCGATACGGAGCTTATAGAACTGCGCGCGGAGGGATATGGCGATTATGAGGACAAACAGGTGGATTTTCACAACGCGCTGTTAAGTGAGTTAAATGCGATAGCGGGAGCTCCGGACGTTATATCCGAATATTTGGCAGACGGGCGATGCGTTTATTTTTTAAACGATGCGGAGACGGAGTATATTTTGGTGTTGTCGCTGGAAGTGTATCATGTGTCATATAACGCCGACGGCAGCCGCCGTGCGGACGAGGCGCTGTTCCCTCTGCCGTATAGTGAATCGACGGAATAAGAACTCATAGAAAAAGCAAAGCAAGGCCATTTGGCCTTGCTTTGTGTATGTGCATTCTTCATTTCACAGCCTGTTTTTTTCGCCCCATTCACACATGCTGTCCAAAATCGGGATGAGCGACGCGCCGCGTTCCGTCAGGCTGTATTCGACTTTCGGCGGGATCTGCGGATATTCCTCGCGGTGGATAAGCCCGTCGGCCTCCAGTTCCTTTAGCGTGACGCTCAGCGTCTTATACGAAATCGTCTTTATGTATTTCTTAAGCTCGTTGAAACGCACGACTTTAAATCCCATCAGGGCATATAATATAAACATCTTGTATTTTCCCTGTATTAAGGACATGGTATAGTTAAACCCTGTTTCTTCCAAATTAGCGTCTTTAATGCACTCTATGCTCATTTTACACTCTCCTAAAAGTAAGTATATTATCTCAATGTTAGTATCGCACTTTAATGTGCGTACTTGTTTTTTAATTTATTCTAACTATAATTATAACGTAACAAGAAGAACAAGTCAATTCAACCAACATTTGAACAGTTTGAAAGGAGTAATAATCATGACAAAGGATTTTGGCGTAAAACCATACCTGTTCCCGATGCCGACGTATATGATCGGAACTTACAACGAGGATGACACGGTCGATGTGATGATGATGGCTTGGGGCGGCATATGTGCGGAGGACATGGTCGCGCTGAACCTCGAGGCCGAGCACAAGACCGTGGCTAATCTTGAGGCGAGGAAGGCGTTTACACTTTCCGTGCCGGGAGTTGACACGATAAAGGAGTCGGATTTCTTCGGAATCGCATCGTCAAACAAAATGGCAGATAAATTTGAACGCAGCGGACTTCACGCCGTAAAGAGCGAGCGGGTGGACGCGCCGATTGTCACGGAATATCCGCTTACGCTGGAGTGCGAGGTTGTTGAAATGCAAAATCAGCCGTACGGACTGCGCGTTCTCGGCAAAATAGTCAATGTAATAGCGGACGAGAAGGTGCTTGACGACGCTGGAAAAATCGACGCCGGAAAGCTTCAGGCATTTGCGTTCGACCAGATGCAGAACGGGTATTACGCTATCGGCGAAAAGGTCGGCAAAGCGTGGAACAGCGGCGCCGATTTGATGAAAAAGTAATAGCGCCGGTTTAAAGCGAGGTGTCGTTATGAGTAAAAAAATCGTTGTTTTAAACGGAAGCCCGCGTAAAAAGGGCAACACTTTCGCGCTTGTAAAGGCGTTTACGGAGGGTGCGGAGAGCGCGGGCAACACAGTGACGGAGTTTTTCCTCGACGGTATGGATATCCACGGCTGCAAGGGCTGCTTTGGCGGGCACAGCAGCAGGGAATGTCCATGCGTCCAAAAGGACGATATGGCAAAGATATATCCCGCGGTAAGGGAATGCGACGTAGTCGTCCTGGCAACGCCGCTTTACTACTGGAATATGAGCGGGCAGATCAGGACGGCTATCGACCGCCTGTTCGCGCTTGAGGAGGGCGA
>CALXCR010000012.1 GCA_944386855.1 uncultured Oscillospiraceae bacterium | reverse complement strand
AAAGCCTGTACGGGAATATTGCGAAAGCCCACAGCAAGGACAAAAAGACCCGCTATTACTATTACTGCAAGAATACGGTGACGCCAACAGGCCACGAGTGTACCTTCCGGCTGAATATTGAGCAGATGGAAATGAACCGCATGGTAGCGTCAATCATCTCTGCTATGGTCAGTGACCCACGGTTTGCGGATGCAATCAAGGCGAAAATCGGCTCCGCTGTCGATACGAACGATTTGGAGAAGCAGCTGGAAGCATTACAGGCGCAGCTTCGGCAGACATTAGGCACAAAGGCCCGACTGGAACGGCAGATGGACGGTTTAGATGTGAATGACCCGTATTATGACCGGAAAATTTCTGATTTGCAGCGCCGATATGACGAGCAATATGGCGCAATAGATGAGATTGAAGTCCAGATTGACGATGTGCAAAGCCAGATACGGAGTATCCGACAGGAGAAAATTTCCGGTGACAATATTTATCGCTTACTGTTGGCGTTCGATCAGGTCTATGAAGCCGCCTCCGAGGTGGACCGGAAGGAGTTCATGCGGGCGTTCATTGAGCGGATCGAATTGTTCCCGGAAAAGCAGCCGGACGGCAACTGGATCAGGAAGATTATCTTCAATTTCCCTGTTCCTGTGAATGGGGCGGAAGTGAAAGAATTGCCCTTGGAAAATGAAACAATGGTCGAGACGGTTCTGCTTCTAGTCAGGGAAAAGCCGGCAATCGGAATCTCCACGGCTGAAGATAATCGCTTAGGAACAGCAGGCTTAACTTCACCCGATAGGCAGAGATAAGGAGAAATAGCAATGGCAAAGAAAATTCAATCGGTCGAACCTAATATTGCGGATCTGGCTAACGGCTGGCTCAGAGCATATAAACTGGACTATAAATTAGAGCAGGAGTCGTTAAACGCGGAAATAGACCAGGCGCTCAACGACTATTATTCAAAAAACGGCGGCGTCGGCGGAAACAGGCCGGACGTCAAGCTCTTGCTGCAGGATAAAAATCTGGATAATTACCCTGTTTTGATAGAGTACAAAGGGTACAGGGATAAACTAGTCAAGCTCGACGGCAGCGGTAAAATAGCAAACCGAACTGCCAAAAATCAACCGGATTTCAAGAATATAAACGCCTATGCCGTAAACGGCGCGGTTCATTACGCAAACGCCCTGCTGCATTATACAAGCTATACGGACATAATCGCCATCGGCATGACGGGCTTTAGGAATGACAGCGGTGATATAGAGTATTCAATCGGCGTATATTATGTCTCAAAGAGCAACTTCGGAATCGGGCAGAAGGTAGATGACTATGTTGACCTTTCGTTCCTAAAAAAAGAAAATTTTGACGAATTTATCGAAAAAGTTAAAACCCTCCGGCTGTCGCAGGAGGAGATCGATAAGCTGAAAGAACAGCGCGAGCGGGAAATAAATGCAAGCCTTGTAAAGCTTAACAACGATATTTATCAGAATGAAAAGGGGCTGAGTGAAAGCGACCGCGTATATCTTGTCGCAGCTTCGATCATCGCAACGCTCGGCGTGCCCGGAAAAGTTGCAGCGCTTGAAAAGTCGGAATTAAAATCATCCGCAGAGGAGGACAACCGTGACGGCGATATAATCGTGCGTAAAATCAAGGCGTTTTTAAGCGAAAAGCATCTGCCGAAAGAAAAGCGCGATTTGATAGTCAGAACATTGCAGAACACACTCACAACCGACAACATCAACAAGTCCGTAGACGGCGAAAGCCAGTTAAAGCGGGTTTTTACCAAGATCGTCGATGATTTGGGGATTTATTATAAGATCGGCCTTACGACCGATTTCACCGGTAAACTGTTCAATGAGATGTACAGCTGGCTTGGTTTTACGCAGGACAAGCTAAACGACGTTGTGCTTACCCCTTCTTATGTCGCTACATTGCTTGTAAAACTCGCCCGCGTAAACAAGGATTCCTATGTATGGGATTTTGCGACAGGCTCTGCGGGGCTTCTTGTCGC
This sequence comes from uncultured Oscillospiraceae bacterium, assembly GCA_944386855.1. GTDB lineage: Bacteria > Bacillota > Clostridia > Oscillospirales > Oscillospiraceae > CALXCR01. The sequence continues at coordinate 4,770 of CALXCR010000012.1, read as the reverse complement.
CGCAATGAACGAGATGCTGATAGACGCTAAAAAAACGATAAAATCTCCCGAGCAGTTCGCGATTAAATCAGCCGAAATCAAGGCAAACCAGCTGCTTGGCCTTGAGATTCTCTCAAGCGTCTACATGCTCGCCGTCCTTAATATGATTTTAATGGGCGACGGCAGCTCGAACATTTTGAATAAGGACTCGCTCCGTGATTTCAACGGCAATTATGATTACGGCAGGGCGGATGAAAAGTTCCCCGCCGACGCATTCGTACTCAATCCACCATATTCCCTGCCCGGAAACGGTATGGTTTTTGTCGAAAAGGCGCTGTCCATGATGAGCAGCGGCTACGCCGCGGTCATTATTCAAAATTCGGCAGGCAGCGGCAAAGCAGTTGAATACAACACAAAAATATTAAAGCACAGCACCCTTTTAGCGAGCATTAAAATGCCCATCGATTTATTTATAGGAAAATCCAGCGTTCAGACGAACGTGTATGTTTTCCGCGTCGGCGAGGCCCACCAAAAAGACGATATTGTAAAATTTATCGATTTTTCAAACGACGGATATACCAGAACCAACCGCAGAAAGGCCAGCAATAACCTTAAAGATACGGACAGAGCAAAGGAGCGCTATCAGGAGATCGTCGATTTAGTGCGTTTCGGCAAAAGCAAACTGAATATCTTTACCGAAAAAGAATATTACGAGGGGCATATCGACCCGGAAAACGGCGCGGACTGGAATCAATCTGCACCAATCGACACCACGCCGGCGCTGGAGGATTTCAAGAAGACCGTCAGCGACTATCTCGCCTGGGAAGTATCTAATCTGCTGAAAAATCAGGACTTGGAGGACGACCGCCTGGGAAAATAAATGCCTCACTTAACGAAAAGCTGAAAAATGTTAAGTGGGGCGAATATAAAATAGAAAGTCTTTTTACAAGTTCCAACGGGGATTTTGATATACAGAAAAAGCATATTAACGGACTGGGCGATTATGTCGTTACATCAGGATTGACCGACAATGGGATATTAGGCAAAACCGATATTCCTGCCAAAGTCTTTGAAAAAGGTACAATCACGGTAGATATGTTCGGTTGTGCATTTTATCGCCAGTTTAAATATAAAATGGTTACGCATGCACGAGTTTTTTCATTAAAACCAATTTCACCAATAACAGATAATCAGGGATTGTTTTTATCAAATTCATTGAAATTTTTAAGCAGGGAATTTGGATATGAAAATATGTGTTCTTGGGATAAGATAAAATCCAAAATGCTTCAATTACCAATCAAAAACGGCCAAATAGATTTTGATTTTATGGAGTCCTTTATAGGAGAACTGGAGGCGGAGCGTATAGCGGGGCTTTCCGCTTACTTAAAAGTAAGCGGATTCGATAATTATGAATTATCAAGAGAAGAAAAAGCGGCGTTTGTACATTTAAAAGATGTTGAATGGGGCGAGTACAGAGTCGGGGATTTGTTCTCGGTAAAAACATACAAGAAACGGTTTGATGCCAACAAGGTAACTCTGCTTGAAAAGGGTAAATATCCTTATGTCGTTAGAATGAGCGGCAACAACGGTCAAAAAGGATTTATTAACGAGGATGAAAAGTATTTAAACGAAGGCAACACATTGTCCTTTGGACAAGACACCGCAACTGTATTTTATCAGGAAAAACCCTATTTTACCGGCGATAAAATAAAAATCCTAAAATGCAGGCAAAAACAATTCAGCAAGAAAAACGCACAATTTTTTGTTGCCGCTATAACAAAAGCTTTCTCTTCATTCTCTTGGGGCACATCGAGTTATAGCATTGATGTAATTGAAAATCAGTTTATCAAACTGCCCACTAAAAATGGAAAACCTGATTATGAATTTATGGAAACTTTCATATCAGCGATCCAAAAGCTTGTCATAAAAGACGTCGTTTTATATACTGACAGAAAACTTGCCGCGGCAAAACAAATTACAGGCGCTGATTAACCTATATATCAGTGTTTCGCGCCCCCAAAATATCGATATACCGATATTTTGGGGGCCTTCTGTTTATCCGCGGCCACATATTTCCTGTCGAAAAATGTTAAACTGTGCGCATTTCTGTGATATAATATCCATGCAATGGATATTATACATCCATTATATTATACAGATACTGTAATCGCGCAGGCGCGCGAATGAAACGAGCGTGCACGGCGCGATGTGGCGAGGTCGTCCGAACTCGTGCGTTCGGACGAAACGAACCTCGATAAAGTGTTTACGTTTTATTGCAAATCGGAGGTAAAAATGGCTAAAAGCTTGGGAGTTTACATACACATACCTTTCTGCGCCGGAAAGTGCGCATACTGCGACTTCTATTCGCTCGCCGGCTCGGATGATCTCATGCCGGAGTATCAGTCTGCAGTTATCGCGCATATAAAAGAGTCGTCAATACTGCTCGACGGGTACACTATAGACTCCGTGTACTTCGGCGGCGGTACACCGAGTTTCTACGGCGCGCAAAACCTTATACAGATCCTCGCCGCGCTCAAAAAATACGGCCACGTCTCTAAAAACGCCGAGATAACGGCCGAGATGAACCCCGACAGCACCGATCCGACAGAGCTTGCGCGGATGAAAAAGGCGGGGTTTAACCGCCTGTCTTTCGGCGTACAGTCTACAGACGACGGACTTCTTAAAAGCCTCGGCCGGCTTCACAGCTTCAAGCAGGCGGAGGACGCCTTTTACGCCGCGCGAAACACCGGTTTTAAAAACATAAGCCTCGACCTAATGTACGGCCTGCCGTCGCAGACGCGCGAGGCGTGGGCCGATACACTTGTCAGGGCGGCGGCTCTCCAGCCGGAGCATTTTTCATGCTACGGACTCAAGATCGAGCCGGGCACTCCGCTGTATGAGTTCAAGGACTCCCCCTTTATCCCGGACGACGACACTCAGGCCGATATGTATCTCTACACCGTCGAGGCTCTCGAGCGCTTCGGATACCGCCAGTACGAGATCTCAAATTTTGCACAGCGCGGCTTTGAATCAAAACACAACCTTAAATACTGGCAGCGCGGTGAATACATAGGCTTCGGCGCGGCCGCCCACTCCTTTGTCGGGAGCGAACGGTACAGCAACATCTCCGATGTGAAAAAGTACATCGAAAACATAAAAAACGGGCAATCCGTCATAGATTACTGCGAGACGATAAACGACTTTGAGAAGTCCGGCGAATACATAATGCTCGGTCTGAGAACGACGCACGGTATATCCGAGGAGGAGTACCGCGCGATATACCAGTGCAGCTTTGACGGAGCGAAGAGACTGTTCGCGGAATACATAAAAAACGGCTGGATGGTCGAAAACAACGGCCGCTGGAGCTTTACGCCGAAAGGCTTCCTCATATCGAACACGCTTATCGGCAATATAATCGAGGAGCAGACAAAGCAGCGCTTCCTCGTCGGTACGCCGTGGAAGGAAGCGGGGCTCGACGACGTACAAGTCGAGCTTTTCGAATCGCAGTTTTCGACGCCGCTTTTCGACGGGATGAGATAAGATAGACGCGTGGTGCGGCGCGAGGGCCGTACACCGTATTACAAGGAGAATTTTTTATGAGAGATTTCAGCGAGCTTACGGTGATGCTGGAGCAGGAGTTTGATCTGCCCGCAGGACAGTATTTTGAGGTCACGAATCCGGCGGAAAACGTCTGCCGCATAACTATATTGGAGGAAGCGGGCGGCTGCACCGTTCAGGACTGGCGCATAGACGGCATAGACATATCCTATCCCGTTCCGGAGAGTATCGAATTTGACACTAAAACCGCCGTGCTGAGAGACGCGGCAAAATCCGCGGCGGCGTATTTAAACGCGCTTTAACCCTATACAGGGAGGGTAGTTTTATGAGGCTCGGGCCTTTCAGAAAGCTTCTCATTTTCATATTTACACTTATATTTTTAGCCGCCGAGCTTTCCGCGATGGCGCTTTACGCGCTCGGGATGTCGTCCGAGACCGATATGATCTACGACGCTGCGCGCGCCGTGGATCTTGCGCACTTAACGGACGGCGCGGGCGATACGGAGTCGCTTGAGGGCGCGTTTGACGATCTGAAAGAGGCCGTCGGCTCCGACACGCTCGGCAGTATCGAAACAGTGGATGAGCTTATCGCGGCGCTGCCGGAAACCCGGGCGTTTCGCGATTATTTCGGCTCTCTCGTCTCATCGCTTTTAACCGGCGGTGTGCGCATAGACCTTGACGCGGCAAAAGACGCGGCCGCCAACGCGATCGAGGAACTTACAGGAATCGACGCTGAAAACAGCGCAGAGCTTCGCAGTTTTGCCGCCGAAATCATCGAGCGGCATGCTTATGAGTTTTTCGGGCATATGCTCGACTCGGCTGGTCTCGGCTATCTGGCTGACGGGCTTCGCGTCGATGGAGACTGTGTGGAACTTGTAAACGCGCTTCTCAACGAGCGGACTCGCAGGCTTTCCGTCGTCTTGTGCGCCGGTATCGCGCTGCTGCTTTTATGGCTGTGCAAGGGTTCGCGGCACTGGCTTGCAGGATTCGGCGCATGGATTGGCTGTATCGGTACGGCGTCCGCAGTATCGGGGCTTATCTTCTGCGCCGGAGGTTATTTCGGCGACTACATAACGGAACTTGTAAGCGCGTCGCCGTACTTTCTTCTCGCGCCGTTTGTCACGGCGCTTCGTGACTCTCTCTTTACAATCGGGCAGCGTGTGCTGTACCCAGGCATTGCTGCGGTTTTCATTTATCTTTTGATTTTCAGAAGATCGAACGATGAGTAACACCG
>CALXCR010000011.1 GCA_944386855.1 uncultured Oscillospiraceae bacterium | reverse complement strand
AATACACAGGCGTCGCCGTAATGTCTAAATAGTAACCGTCGTAGTACATATAATATACGCTTGTGCATTCCGCGATCTCCCATTCGCCTATGTCCATTTTCTCTATATAATCGAGAACGAGCTGCTTGGCGTTTTCAATCTGCTCTTCCGTCGGCTCTTCTTTCAAATAGAAAGTGCGCTCAATCTCTTCAAATTCTTCTTCTTCCGCAGCATCCAGCGGCGATCTAAAACAGGCTGTTATACTTTGCAGTCTATAATCGTCTGCTTCGCGCTTTGCGGCAGAAAATCTAAACGGTATCCCGTCATATTCAAGCATAGCTTCTATGCATCTTATTTCATCCAACTCGGTGTCCGCAAGCGAAGGCATATAATGCGACCACGGATAAAACGTCCACTGACACTCTTTTATCTCTATCTCGTCTTTTGCCGTCTTGTACAGTTCCTCATACATGGCGAGCGATTCGAGGCGTGATTTGAGCCTGAACTGTATTATTTCCTCTTTTTCCGCTTCGCTTATCGTCGTCCCCTCGTATTCCTTTTCCGTCTCTTCCACTATATAATCATAATCAGATGTTCTTTGGAAATATAGTATCTCCTCTTCTATCTCGCTTTTTGTCATTACAAATGTCGTATCTTCATACGCTGGCATATCGCCAAAAAGCGCCGTATAGACAGTTTTTGCCTCCTCCGGCGTTATGCTGTGCGGCGTAACGCGCAGAACGGGCATCGGATTCCCGCTGTATTTGATTGAATTGTCATTTATGTTAAACTCTATTTTTCCGTCTGTGCTTGTAAAGGTGTTTGTATATGAAAACGTCTCCGTGTTTGCTCCCTCTATCGGTTCTGCGCTGCTGTTAAGAGCCGACTCAAAAACGCCGTCGTTTTTACCGACTACAACAGCGGTATCGGGCGCGGCTTGGCAACCCGAAAAGAGAGATGCGACGAGCAGTACATACAGTATCGTGGAAATAAGTTTTTTCTTATCCATATGATGTCCTCCTTTGTGTTTTTTCAAGTATAATATGGAGTTGCATCATAACTGAATCATTTTACGGGCCTTGGCATCTTTTTATGTAAAAAGCATAAAATATCCTCGCACAGCGGCAGTGAGAAAAGATATTGCCCGCACAGACGACAAAAACATGCCCAAAAAGTGTGTGGAAAGGCCGCTGCACCAGTGACAAAACTCTCTCATCTTTCAGACGGGGGAACTGTAGCCTGAAAATCATGTGACATTGTAGCAGTTATGCGTTCATGCGTCAATAATAGCACTTGTAGGCTATGCAACAAACGGTGCTGCAAAATGCAATTTAAAAGAATAAATTATAGATTTCACAAAACAATTTGACAAAAATGAGCTTCTTTCAATCAATAATCAGTTGAATTTCGTATACAGGCAATTAAATCATCAATAATTATGCGTGTTCACCGGATTTTTGAGCAAAATAACCAAAAACAAGCGTTAAAATTCTATATCAAGATTATTTCAATATCATCTGTTTTACTTGACATCCCTTTGTCAAAGTTTTATATTATTAGTTGTAAAATAAAATATAAGGAGCTAAGACGGTGAGTTTAATTAACAAGATACGAAACGCTAAAGTTGAGGAAGAGCCCACAACATTATGGAATATTCCATTTATTGTAGTTTTGGTCTTTGGATTCCTTTCCGGTGCGGCAAATCAGATGGTAAACCCCAATCTCTCCAAGTATGCAGTAAGTTTAGGCGCATCTCTATCGCTTGCGGGGACTATAGTCGGACTTCAGGCCGGCATGGCCATGTGCCTCAGACCGATATCCGGTGCTGCGTCAGACCTTCTTAACAGAAAGTACGTTATGCTTGGCAGCATCTGCATAACTTCAACCGCCTATCTTGGATATCTGCTGTTCCGTAACATAACCGCAGTTATTATCTGCCGCCTGCTCCAGGGATTTTCATTTTCATTTATGAGTGTTGCGCGTACGGCGTTTGCCTCGGCGTATATGCCCAAGGACAAAATCGGCGAAGGCGTCGCCTACACATCTTTCGGCGTTGTACTGTCGCAGATCGTAGGACCGAATATCGGTCTATGGGTATCCGACAACTTTGGATTCGAGTATTGCTTTGGCACGGCTCTTATACTGTCACTGTCAGGTCTTGCGGTCTTATCGCTCGTCCCGTACAAGCATACTAAGGGTAAATTTAAAAAAGATAAGCTTAAGCTCGGCAACCTGATCTCGGTAGAGGTCATACCGTACGCGCTTCTCGGCGGTATGTTTTCCATAACAACGCAGCTTGCAAACTCGTTTATCGCCCTCGTAGGCGAGGAGAGAGGCATATCAAATGTCGCGATGTTTTTCACGACGTACGCCGTAATCGCGCTTATAACGCGTCCCGCTGCCGGCAAAGTTGTCGATAAATACGGGCTTGCCGTTATAATGTACCCGGGATTTGTATTCGGGGCGCTGTCGATGCTCTTTATCGGTGTCGCGCAGGGACTTCCGCTCATACTTATGTCGGGCGTGTGCAAGGCACTTAGCCAGGGCATGGCTCTCCCGTCTATACAGGGATCTGCTATCAAGAGACTCGGCCGCGAAAAGGCGGGCGTCGCCTCCGCGACGATACACATGGGGCAGGATCTGCTGAATCTTGTAGCGCCGGCTCTCGGCGGCGTTATAGCCAGTCAGTATGGCTATACGACGATGTACTGCGGGTTTGCGGGGTTTATAATCCTCGGAATACCGATATACGCGGCGCTTAGACGCTCGGAGAAAAAGCGCGGCATAGTCTAAGCTTAAAATGTTTTATACAGAAACGGCTGGAATTACAGATCATTTGCATAATACGAAACAGCGCAGCGAAAAAGCTGCGCTGTTTTTTCGATTTTTGTGGCAAATTGTGCGGCTATGGTGTATTATAGCACTATTGAATGTAGAGGTGTGTGCAATGCAGCAAACAATGATTAAAAAAATGGACGACGAATTCGTCGAATATCTCCGTGACGAATCGAGAACATCCGGCTATGCCGAATCGATATCATTTCCGCGGACTGAACAGGAGATCGCCCAAATAGCGCGGGAGTGCTATGAAAGCGGGACAAGGATAACGGTACAGGGCGGGCGCACGGGACTTGCGGCGGCGGCCGTACCGTTTGGCGGGCATATCATGAATATGTCCAAGATGAACAGAGTTGTCGGAATGAGCGTGGAAAACGGCAGATTTTATCTCGATGTAGAACCGGGTCTTGTACTTTCCGAGCTGAGAAAGGCGATAAGC
>CALXCR010000010.1 GCA_944386855.1 uncultured Oscillospiraceae bacterium | reverse complement strand
GCCCGCTTTTTCTGCGCCGCGTGGAACGATAGAACGGCGTTTTTGCGCTTCTGAGAGATATGATACTACTTGCTCTGTTCCTGCCCTCTGCAAGCCGCATAAATCAAGGCTTTTTGCCCGTCTAAATATCCACACTGGCATGGCAAAATGTTACGCAGTAGACCACCATTTTTGAGGATAGAAATATAAAGTCCCTATTGCCCTTGCCTCGCGCCTACAAAGCCGCGTTGTGCAAGGCTTAATCACTTCCTATCGCGTAACACATCACCATAAATTGAGGGCGCAAGCGGTCTATCCGTTTGTGCCCTCTTGTTTACCCAACAGCAAAGACGGGAAAAGCCGTCAAGGACGCGAAGCGCGAAGTTTATCCTTGACGGCTTTTCCTATTCTTTACTATGAAGTTACAGAACTAAAAATGACGTTAATTTTTGGATAAGCGCATCTGTGTTCTTCTTTTTTGTTTCGCACTCCCATACAATAAGCACTTTCCAACCCTTTTCTTGTAAAGCAGCGATATTTTCTTTATCGCGTTCAATATTTCTATCTAATTTTTTTCGCCAATATTCTTCATTTGTTCGAGGTCGGATTTGCGCGTGCTTGCAAGTGGGGCAACCATGCCAAAAACAACCATTCACAAAAATTACAGTCTTGTACTTCGGTAATACAATGTCAGGTTTACCCGGTAAGTTATTCGGATAAAGCCTAAACCTGTACCCTAATCTATGCAATATCTTTCTTACTTTGATTTCAGGCGTAGTGTTTGTGCTATGTACTTTTGCCATAATCTCGCTTCGAGTTTTCTTGTCAAAAATATCCGCCATATCTTTATAGAATAGTAACCCAACTATTGTCGAATCCGATTTGGGTCATTGTTTCTTCAAAATCTAATACAGGCGGGCGTTTAACGATAAATTTTTGAGAGGAAAGTGGTATATCATACAAAATTGTAAATTGCGAACCGTGAGGTTGCCATGTGAACTTATGCTGATTTGTTCCAATTTTAAACCCTTCAAGATTACCGTTTTTATTTGCTTTCCAAGTATAATCTCTTGTATTATATCTTACCGTTTCTTGCTCAAAAACGAGAAACTCCATATTATTGAAGTTGCGAACAAGTACATTTGTTCTTAATGGCTCATACCTTTCCTTTGCAATATTAATTCGTTCATTCCATATAGATAAAACTGCCGCGCCTGTTCTTTCTACATCTTCGTGCGGATCAGTAATTCCATAAGAATAGTCAGGTGAACAACGCCCTGATATAACTCTGATTTTTTGTGTTGAATGAGGTGTTGTGGCTTTAACTGATTTAACGGACCATGCCATCCCTTCATATACAACATCCGCCAAGCCTAACGGTTTTCCTAAATGTTCTCCTCCAATGGACTTTGCAAATATATCGCCCCAATCCTCACCGTTGATATCCGATTTACCAACAGCAAAATTATATGTCATCCACTTAGCCATCTCATAAATCATATCGTTAGGTATTTGACCCAACGGATATAATTCAAATAACTTTTTTCCTTTGTTGTCCCTCAGCCTCGGCCTCTGCATTAATAGCCACCTCCAATACCGCCTTGATTACATTGACAGGAACAGCGTTGCCTGCTTGTTTTCTTGTTTGGCTATCGTTACATACTATTTTGAAAGTATCGGGGAATCCTTGCAAGCGTAACATTTCTCGCGGCGTTAACCTCCGAACTCCATTCACCAAAAGATAATTATATGACGCGCCTGCGCGAAGCGCACAAGAATATGGGTAGCTTGTAATATTTCCGCTTTTGTTTTCGTGCCAAATTCCGGGGTTGTATTCGCTGTGATGCTTTTCTAACCTTTTTTTAATTATTCTTTCACTTGCAAAATATTTATCATCAACTGTATCATCTGGCTCTAATATGTCCTCAAGTTTTCCGGTGATATGAGGGCAAGGAAAAGCAAAATTAACGGAATGGTTTAAAAAACCTACAATAATAGTACGCTCCCGCTTTTGCGGCAATCCAAAATCAAGGGCATTCAAAATCTTCCAATGTACCAAATACCCCAATTCCTTTAATGTGTTGAGAATTGTATTGAGAGTTTTTCCTTGATTGTGCCTGCTTAGCTGTTTCACATTTTCAAGAACAAATATAGGGGGGGTTTTCGCTTTTAAGATTCTTGCTATCTCAAAAAACAAAGTTCCCCTTATATCATCAAAACCTAAACGATTTCCTATAATACTAAACGGTTGGCAAGGGAAACCAGCAAGCAAAACATCATGGTCAGGAATTTCCTCATTAGAGATTTTAGTAATGTCACCACTTGGCATAATTCCGTAATTTGCATAGTAAGCCTTTTTTGCCTCTGCATCTATCTCGCTCGCAAACAAACATTTACCGCCCAAAGCGTCCGCAGCCAAATGAAAGCCACCTATACCCGCGAATAGATCAATATAGGTAAACTCTCTCATGCCTCCTCACCTCCTCGCACAAAAATCCACTTTTATTTTAACAGTAGACGCGTTAAAAATCAATGCTAATCTTCCATTTCAAAATTGGGCATATCAAATTTAATAGCGTTGATAATGAAATATATTTTCAAAATATTTTTGTAAACCGTTTGGCAAAATCGAAAGCGCGGCGTTGTATATAGTGAGGGGGCAAAGTGCAACAAAATCTGTCGAGGCCGAGAGCAACACTGTGGAAATCACGGTGGAGAAGCACACGTTTGGCACATCATGGAAGAGCGACGCGGATAACCATTGGCACGAGTGCGATGTCTGCGGTGACAAAGCGGATATAGCCGCCCACGATTATGAATGGGTAACGGACAAGGAAGCAACTGAAACGGCTGCGGGCTCAAGACACGAGCAGTGCACCATTTGCGGCTATGCCAAAGCGGCGGTAGAGATACCGGCGACAGGCGATTCCGAAGAGCCTGACACCGGCGACAGTGCGAACATCGCCGTATGGGCTCTCCTGTGCGGAGTTTCGGCAATCGGAGCTTATGTGACAACCCGCGCGAGAAAAGAGAAAACCAAGTAATAAACAGAATTTAAGCGCCGCGGATGCACCGCGGCGCTTTTTGTGTTTTACGCCTTGATTATAGCGCGTCAACAAGCCGCATTTCGGCAGGGAAAGCGCCGCAGGCATAGCGGTGAAATAAGCATTTCCATGCGAGAGGACGGCTATATTTTTATTTGCAAAAGGAATTTGCCTTAGATTTGCCAAAGGTCTATAATGTACGGAGCATATATGCTGCAAGGGGGAAAACAATGAAAAAACAACGCGAAATAGCCAGTCTGTTTTTGCAGTTTCTGAAATTTGGCTGCTTTACGTTTGGCGGAGGATGGAGTATCGTCGCGCAGATGCAGAAACTCTATGTCGAGGAGAAAAAGACGATAACGGGACAGGAACTCATCGACCTTACGAGTGTCGGACGCAGCCTGCCGGGTACGATGATAGGAAATGTGGCGTATTTGTACGGATACCATGTAGCCGGCGTTTTGGGCGGTATAGCGTGCGTTATCGGCATGGTGACGCCGCCGCTTGTGATTTTGTCGATAATTACATACGCATATGCCGCATTCCGCGACAACCAGTGGGTCATGGCGGCTATGACGGGCGTAAGAGCCGCCGTCGTGCCGATAATAGCAAGCGCCGTCGCGGCTATGGTGAAAAGCGCGTATAAGTACCCGCCGTGCATTTTGGTAACGGTCATCACATTTTCTCTGTACCTGTTTTTGAACGTAAACAGTGTGTGGCTCGTTATCGTGGGCATGGTTCTCGGCCTTGTGATAAGTGAATATTACGAGAGAAAGGACGGCGGTAAAAATGGTGCTGCTTAAACTGCTGTGGAGCTTTGTGAAGATCGGCTTTACAAGCTTCGGCGGCCTTTCGATGATCCCGCTCATAACGAGTGAGGTGACGCAAAACGGCTGGATGACTGTTTCGGAGGTGTCTGATATCGTCGCCATAGCGGAGATGACGCCCGGCCCGCTTGGGCTTAACAGCGCGACGTTTGCCGGTATAAAGGCGGCTGGGGTTGCGGGAGCTATAGCCGCTAATCTCGGTGTGCTCATGCCGACGTTCACGCTGTGCGCCGTCGCCGCCGTTTTCTTTGAAAAATTCAAGCAGAGCAGCCTGATGCAGAAGATAATGACAGGAGTCCGCCCGGCCTGTGTAGGACTTATTGCTGGCGTTATAGCGTCGCTCAGCCTCACAAACTATGTTATAGATTCGGCGGTCAATATTCCTGCGATAGGGATAGGGATTTTAGACCTCGTGCTTCTTTTAAAATGGAATGTGAGCATTCCCAAAGTCATTTTCTTAAGCGCTGGACTTGGAATAATATTTTTCGGTGTGCTTGCGTAAAAGACGCGCCGGAAATACATACGGAGGCCAATAAAAATGCCGGCATGGTATAAGCCGGCAAATATGACAGGAAAAAACGCCGTGAGACGAGCTTATCTTATCTCGCGGCGTCTATTTTTGATTTATTATCCAGACCATGCCATAAATTGGTATATAAAGTGCCGCGTCAAACGCATCAGTCGCGCTTTTTGGCTACGCAGCGGTTTATCGGCACGCCCTGAGCGTGGAATTTTACCTCGTAATCGGTCATGATCCCTCCGCCGCCTGTGCCGTGCAGATCGTGCGTAGCGTCGTAAATGTCGAACCCGTTTTCGTAAAACGACTGAAGCGAGTAACAAAACAGAGGGTAATTGTCCGTCTTGAAATGGATCTCGCCGCGACTTTTAAGGACCGCTTTGTAAAGCGCAAGGAATCCCGGGGCTGTCAGCCGGCGCTTTGCCTGCTTTTTGGGCGGCCACGGGTCGCAGAAATTGATGTATATTAGATCGGCCTCGCCGTCGCCGAACACATCGCGCAGCTTGGCAGCGTCCATATCTATAAAGCGAACATTTTCAAGGCCGCTGGCCATCGCACGCTCCATAGCGGTAATCATAGCCTCCGGCGCGCGCTCGACAGCGACGAACAGGGTTTCCGGCTTGCTTTGCGCCGTCTCGACGGTAAATCTCCCTTTGCCGCAGCCGAGTTCTATATGAAGCTCCGAAAAACCGGGAAAAGCGTCTCGCCACCGCCCCTTGTATGCCGAAGGGTCGCGCAAAAGTATGCTTTCGCATTTTTCCATACGCGGTATAAGGTTTTTCTTTTTTCGCATCCTCACAAAAATCACCGAAAGCATTGTAGCACAGATATACATCTTTGTGAAGAAAAAACAAAAAGGGCTTGAAATTAAGGTGCAGGCATTATATAATATCTTTCGCTAAATATCCGGGTGTAGCGCAGCTGGTAGCGCGCCTGCTTTGGGAGCAGGATGCCGCAGGTTCAAATCCTGTCACTCGGACCATAGCAAGGCTATAAAAAGGATATAGCCCTCAAAAAACCCCGATTTTATCGGGGCTTTTTGTATTTTTGTTACAGGTTATCACAAGATATTTTCATAGATGCCAAACGATAAAAATTCTGCTTTGTAAAGATCCGAACCTGCAAAATCGAGTAAATCACAAAAAATGCACAGAAAGAAAAACGAGAGCTTTTTGAATGACTGTGGATGGCAAACCGAAAGTGATTTTTATTTAAATGTCTGCTTTACAGAGACCGTGGAGATTGCAATAGGCAAAGCTACGACCGGTTTTTCATCAGCCAGTGCAAAGGTCACAACGGGAGCTGCACCTACTTCCAGACACTTACGCTGGCCGCCTTTATCGGTCTGGAGATAGACCCATTGAATGCTGCGATCTATGGATCATGAAAAAGGGATCTTGTGATACCGTTACAAATTTCCTTCATTTCCGGCAAGATACTCTTCGGCATAGTGTACGGCCACAGCGCCGTCCGATACGGCTGTAACGATTTGACGAAGCGGCTTGGTCCGGACGTCGCCCACGGCATATACGCCTTCTATATTCGTCCTTGTGGATTCGCCGGCTACTATATAGCCCTGAGGGTCGAGCTCAACGGCGTTTGCCAAAAAATCCGTGGCGGGTTTTCTGCCAATGCTGACAAAAACGCCGTCGCAGGGCAGTTTTGTTATTGATCCCGTCTTAACGTCCTTTATCAGGATACCGGTCAGCTTATTATCAGCTATCAATTCAGAGACAGTGCTGTCCCAAAAGAACTTCACGTTTTCCACCTTAAGCAGGGGGTCGTGATAAATCTTTGCTGCCCGCAGCTTATCACGACGATGGACCACATATACCTGTTTTGCCAGCCGTGAAAGATAGAGTGCGTCCGATGCGGCGGAATTTCCGCCGCCCACTACCACGACAGTCTTCCCTTTATAAAACCGGCCGTCGCAATGGGCGCAGTAATGGACTCCCTTGCCGGTAAATTCCCGTTCCCTCGGGATACAAAGCTCGCGCGGATTCGCTCCGGTGGAGAGTATAACGGCTTTTCCATAGAAATCGCCGCTTATAGTTTCGGCCTTTTTGATTTTGCCGGAAAGATCCACAGCGGTCACCTCGGCGTATTCGGTTTTCGCGCCGAACCGTTCGGCACCCTGCTGCATTTTCATGCCCAGGGTAAAGCCGTCAATGCCCTCGTCAAAGCCCGGGTAGTTGTCGATATCGCCGGTCAGAGCCATCTGCCCGCCTGCCGCGATCCGCTCCAGCAAAACGGTATCAAATCCCGCCCGCGCTGAGTATAAAGCCGCGGTATATCCGGCCGGACCGCCGCCGATTATTAATATATCATATATATGGTCCATAATTTCCCACTCCCGTTTTCTTCTATTAATATTATCCATGGCCGCAGGTGAATATTTTTGGATATAAAATATTTACCTGCGGCCTGTATGAAGCTTTACTTGCATTCAGTGCAGATATATTCGGGCACGGTACGCTCGTTGATCACAGATTCGTACAGCCGCCAGCCGCCTGCGAGGTTATAGCAGTCGTAGCCGTTCCCAGAAAGGATTCGGCAGGCGATATAGGAACGGAGGCCGGAATGGCAGTGAACGTAGACCGGCTTATCCTTGGGGATCTGAGAGAGGTTTTCACGCAGGAAATCCAGGGGAATATTGATAAACCCGTCGATCATTCCGCCAGCCACTTCGGTTTTAGTGCGCACGTCGAGCAGCGTCACGCTGCCGTCGCGCGGAAGGTTCTCCACATCATGCCAGAAGAACTGCTTCATTTTTCCGGAGGTCACGTTTTCTGCGACAAATCCCACCATGTTTACCGGATCTTTGGCTGAACCGAACGGCGGCGCGTAGCACAGCTCGAGATTCGTCAGATCGGTCACCTTTGCTCCAAAGCGGATAGCGGTCGCCAGAACGTCCATACGCTTGTCAACGCCGTCAAAGCCGACGATTTGAGCGCCGAGAAGCTTGAGCGTCGTTTTATCCCACAGCACCTTGATCGACATGTTGGATGCACCCGGATAATAGGACGCATGGGAGCCTGAATAAGTGTAGGTTTTGTCGTAGGCAATGCCCGCCGCTTTTTCGCTCGTTTCACTAAGGCCGGTGGTGGCGACCGTCATGTCAAACAGCTTGAGTACGGCCGAACCCTGTGTTCCGGTGTATTCGCGGCTGTAACCGGCAATATTGTCGGCCGCTATGCGGCCCTGCTTGTTGGCAGGCCCGGCAAGCGGGATGAACGCGGGTCTGTCTGTAATAAAATCTTTCACTTCAACGGCGTCGCCGACCGCATAAATATCCGGAAGGCTTGTTCTCATGCCGCCGTCGACGACGATGCTCCCGCGTGGATTTACTTGAATGCCGCAGGCCTTGGCAAGAGCTGTTTCGGGGCGGACTCCTACGGACAAAATGACAATATCAGCCGGAATTTCACCCTTTTGCATAACAACGCTGTGCTCACATATAGCCGTTACCCCGTTCTGCAGATAAAGCCGAATCCCTTTTGCCTTGATATACCGATGCACGTCAGCCGCCATATCCGGGTCAAGCGAGGTGATCAGGTGGTCGGCGAGCTCCACGACCGAAACATCCAGTCCCGCTTCGGCAAGGTTTTCCGCCATCTCTACCCCGATATATCCTCCGCCGACCACAACGGCCGATTTTGGCTTTGCGGTGTTGATGTAATTCTTGATTTTCATGGTGTCCGGGATATTGCGGAGCGTAAAAACCATATCACGGTCAATGCCCTCAATATTCGGCTTAATTGGCTCAGCCCCGGGAGACAAGATCAGGTTGTCGTAGGTTTCCGCGTAGGTTTCGCCCGTACGGAGATTTTTAACTGTTACGGTTTTAGCTTCGGGATCGATTTTTATTGCCTCATTGAATATGCGCACATCGATGCGGAATCTGGCTTTAAAGCTTTCCGGCGTCTGCAGAGTCAAATTTTCCCGGTTAGTGATAGTGCCGCCGATGTAATAGGGCAGGCCGCAGTTAGCGAAAGATACGAATTCACCCATTTCTAAAATAATGATCTCGGCCGTTTCATCCAGCCGTCTCAGTCTCGCCGCAGCGGATGCGCCGCCTGCGACGCCGCCAATAATAATTGTTTTCATATGTTTTGCCTCTTTTCTGAAAATAAGTACATAGTTCTGGAACGATTAATGCTTGAACCGATATGATTTCTTATAGTATACCCGATGTAAGTCAAATCCTCAGTGACAAAATCACAATTATGTATGATAAAAACAGAGAAAGCAGAGAAACGGCCTCAAAATGCAAGACCTTTTCTCTAAAACAGGGATTTTGCTGCACCTCCCCGGCTGAGAAAACGCCTAAACAGAGGCGATTTTATTGCGGAAAGGAACGGCCATCCCAGTATAAACGGTGATTACTGCATACTCTCTCATACATTTATTTACAATTTAGGAATAGTTTTTACAACAGAAAAATGATATAATTTTTTACAGAAACACGTCAAAGTTTATGAGTAGTATAATGTAAACCCGACCAATCAAACGAACAGGAGGATGCTATATGGATTATAAATTAACGGACAAAGTAGTGCTTATCAACGGTTCAACAGGCGGTATAGGACAGGCGCTGTGCCGGGCATTTGCCGGGGAAGGCTGCAAACTGGCAATTTCATCTACAAGCCAGGCAAAGCTGGACGATTTTGTGCCGACGCTTGACATACCCGCGGACAAGCTGTTTACTTCAGTGGTGGATGTGACAAAGGAGGAGCAGGTAAAAGATTGGGTCGACAGTGCATATAAACATTTCGGACAAATCGATGTGGTAATCCCAAATGCAGGCTATGAAGGAAAATATCAGGAGATTCAGGATTGCACCATGGAAGAGTATATGAAGGTATATCAGATCAACGTTTTCAGCGTCATGTTTGTTATGAAATATGCAGCGCCCTATCTTATCAAAAATGGAAACGGAGCGATCGTTACAATTGCTTCCAACGGGAGTTATACGACTTCTCCCGGTATGAGCGCATACTGTTCATCCAAACATGCAGTAGCGGGACTGGCAAAAACCGTTGCTCTGGAGCTTGGTCCTCATGGAATCCACTGCAATTATATCTGCCCCGGCGGAGTGGACACGCCAATGATCGACCGAATCGAGAAGAACACGTTTGGAGATACCAAAACACATCAGGAAGCCGAGCAGGTCTTCGGCGCGCAGTATCTGGACAAGCGCTACTGCCGGCCGGACGAGGTAGCTAATCTGGCTCTCTATTTAGCCTCCGATGTTTCATCTCACATTATGGGATCCGGCATTCGTATGGACGGAGGAATGGACGCCCTCTGCTGATCGCAAAACTTTAATTTGCTGGATAAAGCGCCTTTTCTGCGGCTTAAAAAACCGCAGAAAAGGCGCTTTTGACTTTACCATTTATGTCCAATGGAACTGAATTATCATTTTCTAAAAGAGCAGACTTAGACAAGTATATATGAATTTTTATTTTCAAGCCAATGTCTCGGGAATGCTTGTATCTTCGCAAAAATTCTTTATGTTATACAAAAATAAGCATTCATCAATTTTATTATCAGCAATATAACTATCAATGCTTCCGTTGTAATAGCGTGGATCGATTATGTGGATTGTTTCATATCTTATAATAAAAACAGAATCAGGAAAAGTTTTTATTTAAAATTAACAACGTTGATAACGGAAATAACTGTGATATGGACAGGAGGACATACAAATGAAAAAAATACTTTCTCTATTTTTGGCAATGCCGATGCTCTTTTCTGCTGCGGCGTGCGGGGCAGCGGAAAGTGCAGAAGACAGCTATTCCGTCACTTTAGAGGACAGCGTTGCAGAGTCCGGGCAGGAAATACCGGAAAGCAGTTCCTCCGAAACGGAAGCGTCCGAGCCGGGGTCGCTGCAAAGCAGCGAGGGACAAGACAGCAGTATACTGATAGCTTATTTTTCATGGGCAGACAACGCCGTTTTAGCAAACGATGTGGACGCAGTTGCTTCCCCGAGCGTAGTCCCGCCCGGAAACGTACAGCAGCTTGCCGGATGGGTTCAGGAGGAAACCGGAGGCGATCTGTTCTCGATCCGGGTGACAGATCCGTATCCCAGCGACTGGGACGACTGCCTGAGCCGCGCTAATCAGGAACGAGGCGAGGACGCCCGCCCGGAACTGGTGGAAAATATAGAAAACATCGATCAGTACGACACCGTCTTTTTGGGCTATCCCAACTGGTGGTACGGCGTGCCCATGGCGCTGCTGACGTTCTTGGAGCAAAATGACCTCTCCGGCAAGCAGGTGTATCTCTTCTGCTCTCACGGCACCGGCGGACTGGCAAGAAGCGTTGAGATAATAACCGAGGCCGCTCCGGATGCTGTATTTTCGGATAATATCTTTGATTGCTACGAAGAGGAGGCCTCTTCCTCCCATGGCAACATACAAAACTGGATCACGGAACTCGGCTATTAATATCAGGAGGGTTTGGACATGAAAAAATTCCTAAACACACTGCTTTTGAGCCTGATGGTACTTACGCTCTCCGCCTGCGGAGGCAGCGTTTCGGAGCAGTCCGCTGCGCAGACAGCCGAATCCGGCTCTTCCGAATCGAAACCAATATCTTCCGAAACCGAAGAACAGTCATCATCCTCCAAACAGACCGCATCCGACCTGCCGGAGTCGTCAGACGAGCCGGGGGGATCGGAGAATACAGCACGGCGCATTTCCGTGCAGTTCGGAGAGAACATTGTTATCTACGAGCTCAACAACGGGACAGCCGCCGACTCTCTTTATGAACAGCTCCCCCTCACGATCGAGGTAGAGGATTACAGCACAAACGAGAAGATCTTTTATCCGCCGGAGGAGCTTGATATAAGCGATTCGCCAGCGGCGCAGGCGGGCAGCGGCACGCTTGCGTATTACGCCCCGTGGGGAGACGTAGTGATGTTCTACGGCAATTACAGCGCAAATCCCTCGCTGTATGAGCTGGGGCAGGCCGTTTCCGGCGGCGAGTTTGTCAGCCGAATGTCCGGAACAATCACCGTTGCCGCTGTAGAGTAACGGGTTTATATTTAGCAAGGAGGTCATAAAAATATGAGCAAAACATTAGTCGCGTTCTTTTCCGCAAGCGGTGTCACCAAGCGCGCCGCGGAAAAACTGGCAGATGCAATCTGTGCGGATCTGTACGAGATCAGACCGGCCGTACCATATACGCGGGCCGATCTAAACTGGCAGGATAAGCTCTCCCGAAGCTCGGTTGAGATGAAAAATCCGTCCTCCCGCCCGGAGCTTGCCGATACGGATGCAAATATCGCGGCTTACGACCGGATTTTTCTCGGATTTCCGATCTGGTGGTATACCGCGCCGACTATTATCCGCACGTTTTTGGAAAGCTATGATTTTACCGGCAAGACAATCGTTCTTTTTGCCACTTCCGGCGGCAGCGGGCTGGGCAGGACCGCCGAAGAACTCGCCTCCAGCTGCCCGGGAGCAGTCTTAAAGGAAGGGCGTCTTTTGAACGGAAACCTGTCAAAAGATATTCTGAAACAGTGGGCGGAGAAGTTTTAGTGAACGAAATGTCAGCCGCCGGGAGATCTTTTCTGGTGTCCGATATGGCGGCATAAGAAAGGACATACAGTGAAAACGGCATGACGTCGATCCGAGCGGGATTACCGCTTGGATCGATAGTGTAAATTCTGGATAACGACGAGGGAGGTGCGGGGATCGTGAAGCCAAAGGCAATCGCAAAAATCACAGTGGATACTCTAATGACATTGGCATTGCTGTTTTTGATGGGGTATCAGTTTTGGAGCGACGCTGCTCACGAATGGGCAGGCGCCGGGATGTTTCTCCTGTTCATTCTGCATCATATTCTAAATGCAAATTGGTATCAATCTCTTTTAAGCAGTGTAGAGGATATCTATGAAACGAAGGGGTTTGACAACTTTATCTGTACCATCGACAACACATATGCCGAAGAAAATGTACTGACCGAGGACGGCAAGCTGAACTACCGTATTTTAAAGCCTGTACTGTTTGAGATGCCCACCTATGAGTACCTGAAAACCGGCGACGTGATAGGCAAGTGTATGTCTTTCAGAAAACAGGAATAGCCATTTAACGTAATAATTATTTCCGGCCGCATAAGAGGATCTGCTTTCATGAGGTCTGCTTTTTTGTAAAAAGCCGCCGGTGCGCTTATTCCGCTGCGTCTCCTCTCAAAATTACGATCGCCTGCGCTGGATCGTAATTTTGTAAAAAGAGGTAGTCACCCCGAAGAAGATATAGTGGGGGCGTGCTCCCCCTGCAAAAAAAGATGTCAAATTAAAGCTCGGCGAAGCGGGTTTGATTTGAAGAGGAGGAGCGGCAAAGCGGGTAAGTACTGAGCTTTAGCTCGATGCGAGCGAAGCTAAATCCGCGACGACGTGTACCTAGTTACAACATGGACAAAGCTACAGGAGCAGTGCCGCATGTGCGACGATAGATTGCATTGTAGTTTTACGCTCCTACTCGAGCAATTCCCAAAAACAAAACGCAACCAATTACGCTGGTTGCGTTTTTGTTCTTTTTCGCCCATGCAGTGAGCGAAAAAAGCACGTCATAATTTTTAGCCGGTTTTTCGTTTCCTTGGATATGGCTTTCGTTCGTCAGTACGCTCTAAAATATAATCCACCGACGTGCCGTAAAAATCAGCAAGCTTGACCAACAAGGGTAAAGGCAGCTGGCGAAGCTGATTTTCATATTGAGAATATGTGTTCTGCTGCACATGCAGAAGATTTGCGATCTCTTTTTGCGTAAAATCCCCATCCTCGCGCAGCTCCTTTAAACGCAAATCGGTCATCCCCTTTTTAAATGTAGATATCCACATTTTATTTATATTCAAATCGAGACATTGACAATTATCTCAATTTGAGATAAAATATCTCCCGCAAAGTTACAACTTTTGTTCTCTGATATTGCTCGTTACGGTAATATTTTTGCTCACGAATTACGGCGAAATTGACTATAGCTATAATACAGTGCGTTATAAGCCTCTTTTATGCAACGTGACGGCATATTATTTATAAACACATTTTTGCCGCCGTTCCGGCGACAAAAATTTTCTTGCTGTGGGCAAAAAATACAATATTTTTTGCCGGATAACAGATCATGATGCACTTTTGATGCAATTGTGATATATTTTTATTAATAACGGGAGGAGATGCTGAATGATACGGATTTTAGCCGTAGATGATGAAAAGCCTATCACTGAGCTTTTGCGCGTCAGCCTTAGCCGTGCGGGCTACCAATGTGTTTGTGTTTATGATGGTGTTTCGGCCGCCAATATGATAGAAAAAGAGACGTTTGATCTTGTTCTGCTCGACATAATGCTGCCGGGGATCGACGGGTTCGAGCTTATGGACTATATCCGACAGACGGGAATACCGGTGATATTTCTGACGGCGAAAAACGCTGTGGCAGACCGCGTAAAGGGGCTGCGGATGGGCGCCGAGGACTATATAGTAAAGCCGTTCGACGTGCTTGAGCTGCTCGCGCGTGTAGACGGCGTGCTGCGCCGCCACGGAAAACTCGACACGAACATCAGAATAGACGATCTCGAGATAAACACGCTCTCGATGCAGGTTTTCCGCAAAGGAGAGGAGATACCGCTCACGCGGAAGGAGTACGATCTTCTTCTGCTGTTCGCGCAGAATGTAGGCGTCGTACTTTCAAAAATGACGATATACGAGCGCGTATGGGGAGGGGAATACCCGGAAAACACGCGCACTGTTGAGCTTCACATACAGAGAATGAAGAAAAAGCTGAACTGGGACGACAAAATACGCCCTGTGTACGGCATGGGTTACCGCTTGGAGGAGTAACGTATGAGCTTTCGCCTAAAGCTTATGATCACCATATCACTGCTTATCGCGGTATCGTTCGGTATCGGCGGTACGCTTATAATAACGACCTCGTTCAATACGACGCTGCAGCAGGAGAGGCAGACGGCGCTCACCTCGTTTGAAAGCGTGCAGAACACACTGTACCTTTTAAATTCACTCGGCGCTCAGACCGATTTTGACGGACTCAGCGAAGCGCTTTCGCAGATGTCGACGCAGAATTACGGGCAGTGGCAGGCGCTGCTGCTGCGAAACAACGAGGGACGCATGTTCAGAAGCGGCGAGGAGGAGCTGTTGAATTATGATCTGCCCGCGCCGGAGTCGGGACAGTGCAGCTATTTATCCGTATCTGACCAGTTCGGCCACGGACTTGTGATTTTGAGCGTTATACCGACCGGAGAGAGCGAGCTTGAGCTCACGGCGCGGTTTGATCTGTCGGACGTATACAATCTGCGGGATCTGCAGCAGAGACTGTATTTTATAGTGTACATCGCCGTTGTACTGTTCGGCATAGCGGCGTCGGTCGCGCTGTCGTTTGCGCTGACAAGGCCGCTTCGCCGCCTTCTCGCGACGGTGCGGAGAATAGCGGCCGGCGATCTGTCCACACGCTCCAATATAGCGACAAACGACGAGTTCGGCCAGCTCTCGCGAGACTTTGACGTGATGGCGGACAGACTTCAGGAGAATATCAGCCGGCTTGAGAGCGATATGCAGCGGCAGGAGAACTTTATGGGCGCTTTTGCGCACGAGCTAAAAACGCCCATGACATCTATAATCGGCTTTTCGGATCTCCTGCGTCAGGGAAATCTCGACGAAAACTCGAGGATGATGGCCGCGGACTATATCCACTCCGAGGGGCATCGGCTTGAGAGACTGTCGTTCAAGCTGCTCGAACTTCTGCTTCTCAAAAAGGACGAGCTCGAGCTAAAGCGTGTCCGTCTGAACGTGTTTGTCGCCGAGATCGAGCGCGCGCTTTCGCCCGCGCTGAAAGCGAAAGGCATTCGCCTCGTTTGCAGGGGCGAGCATCAGCGCGCGGTGTTTGAACCGGATCTCGTAAAATCCGTGCTGTACAATCTCGTCGACAACGCCTCAAAGGCGATGGACGGCGGCGGTATAATCGCGGTGCAGGCCGTCTCGATTTTGGACGGCTGCCAGTTCCATGTAGTCGACAACGGCCACGGCATGGAGCAGGAGGAGCTCTCAAAAATCACCGAGGCGTTTTACCGCGTCGACAAGGCCCGCGCCAGAAGTCAGGGCGGCGCGGGGCTCGGCCTTGCGCTGTGCAAGCAGATAGTTGAGCTGCACGACGGCAGCATAAATTTTACAAGCGTCCCCGGAAAAGGCACCCACGTCACCGTGACACTCTACGGAAAGGCGGTGCGGAAAGATGCGCAAGCTTAAGATCGCGCTCGCCGTTTTTATAACGCTGCTGCTTATCGCGGCGGGGGCGTGCATCCCGTTCCTCGTATCGAAAATCCTGGATGACAGAATGGAGAACGAGGCCGAGTATGACCGTGTATCCACCGTGGAGCTCAGCATAAGCCAGAACACGCCCGGCGTTGAAAAACTCGCGATGATGGCTATGATGACGTCTATGTTCGAGGTGTCGGGAAGCGAGCTTAATTTAACATACAATGACGTCGGCTCGATCGTCGGCAACGCTCTGCTGCCGTATGAAAACCGAGGCATGATATTAAAATCAGAGGACGTCACCTCGCATATCTGGGGTGATAGTACGCCGATGCTCGTCCTGATACCGTCGGCACCGGAGCTGCAGGACGCCGTATGGCTTCTGGAAAGGAATTATCGCAACTCTCCTTATTTATGGGATAAGGACGCGGCGACGCTCGATCTCGTTCTGGACGACGAGACGGGCAGCATACTAAAAATGGAATATACAAGCGCCGACCCCGTATTTAATGAGGCAGTGTTTGAAAACCACCTGCTGTTTATTGCGAGATACTACTTTATAGAGCTCGGCATAACGGATTATATGGACTTCCGGACAAACGAGATTGTAGACGGCACGGGCACGGCGCTCTGCCGTTACACATTTGAGGCGTACGGCTACGGTACGGTGTACGTCGATATCGTCATCCACGAGCACGGGTTTTACATAGACCATTACATTCGCTAAAGGGGCGGGGTGATATCTCTTGCGAAAATTAAAAACGGCCGCGATCGTCGCCGCTACGGCGGCTTTGATATTTGTGTGCGCATTTCTCCCGCATACGATACTGACGATTTTCAGCGGCGACGGCGAAACCGGATATATCGATTTCGACGCAGTCTCCGCCGAGCTTGAGATGATCGAGCCCGGGACATCACTTTCGATGAAGCGAAAGCTCGCCATAATGTCTCAGCCAAATATGTTCACCTCTACAAATCACGATCCCGCTCTTGACGAGTCGATCGTTTTTGAGAGGACAAACACCATAATAGACGGTTTGCAGAACGCCGGCCTTCTTACATGGTACGGCACCGCGGACAACAATGCCGCGCCCATGATAAGATACGATATCGGCACGATACACAACATCGTGTATTACTGGACGGTCGGATTTGCGGGGTTTGCGCCGACAGGCAGGACCGGCTCGTACCTTGTCACATATATAGACGATGAGACGGAGAGTCTGCTCGGTATATCCTACACGGCGTCGAAGCCTCTTCAAGCCATGCCCGCCGAGGGCACCGACGAAGAACGGGCGGAACTCCGCATGGAAACGATAGACACTCTCGCGGCGATATATTTTGAACAGCTTGGCCTTATGGACGAGGCAGAGAAAAACAAATCCCGGAACGGGTATTATCGGATAATTCACAATACGGATTCGACGTCTTGCCACTACCTTTTCGCCGACAGCGAGTACGGCGCATTCGAAATAGATTTCTATGCAACCGACGGCGGAGATTTTCGGATAGAATACACGTCGTGACGCGCCGGCGCGGCAAAAATAATGCGCCGCCGTCTCTTAAAGCGCCCCGCGCATTCCGGCCCGATTGCGCCGCCTTTTTGTACGAAGCGGTTAGACGGCGCTTTTTGACATATTAAACCCACTTGAACAGGACGGGGATATTTTGAAAAAGGCTAAAACTACGGTAATTATTTCAGCGGCTGTTGTGCTTGCGGCGGTCATAGCATGCCTGCCGTACTTTATATCGGCGCGGTATGACAGCGTACACAGCTCGGCAGCATACAGCGACATATCCTCCGTTGAGTTTGACCTCTCCGGCGAGATGTCAACTTTTGACAAGCTCGTGTACTACCCATGGATGGACGATGCGTCTGCCGATAGGTATATACATGACGATCTGCTGGACGATGACGAGGCCATCGCGGCCGCGGCCGATTTTGTGTACGCGCTGTACGACGCCGGCGCAATACCGCCGGAGTGCGACCTGAGCTTTACGGAAAAAACGAACACGAGCGCATACTTTTATGTGAAAGCCAATCCGGAAAATTTGAACCAGTATTTCTATTACTGGACGGTCCACTTTTTCGATACCGCAAATTACGACGAGCACACCCATGTTAAAATCAGTATCGACGCCGAGACGGGAGATATACTGTATATTGAGTACCCCGCTTACGGCGAATACACGATGGACGGCGTTTGGGAGCGAAACCGCGCTCGTATTGACGCGCTGACGTCACTGTATTTCGAGCAGCTAGGCTTGTCCGAAGTCGAGGAGAGCGTGCGCAATACCGCCGGAAGCTACGAATACTCCGAGACGGACGGCGGCGTCTCCGCCGCGTGGTACTATTTGAGCGGAGACAGCGGCGAGAAGACTATGATAGAGTTTTCCGTCGACGGCGCGGGCGGTTTGTATATGTTTTTTGGCACGGCACAATAAAAATTTTATAAATTTAATAAAAATGATGCGGTTTTGATGCGCATTTGTAGCGTTTGTTGATGCACCTTTTCGTTATACTGTCTCTATGACAGACGACGAAAGGGTGATTTTTTATGCCTATGAGCAGGGAAAACAGACGCGGATACCACGAAATACGACGCCGCCGACGCCGCAGGCGGCGGTTAAAACAGCGTGTAGCGGCTTTTGCTTTTCTGACCGTCTGTACCGCCGTTCTCATCATAGCGGGGAAGCTTTTATGGAGCGGGGCGAGCTTTGTCGTCTCCTCGGCGTATAACGCGTACATGTCGCTGTACAATACGGAGTCGATATCGTCATCCGAGAGCGTATATGCCGCCGCCGATACCGGGACAAGCTCGTCATCGGAGACGGAAGCGATCGTCGACGAGACTCCGCCCGTTCTCACGGGTGTGAGCGACCTTATGGTGTATCAGGGCGACACGGTATCGTATTTAAAGAACGTCACGGTGTCGGATGACATCGATCCCGAGCCCGTAGTCTCGGTCGACAGCGGTGACGTCGACCTCTCGATCCCGGGTGAGTACGAGATCGTTTACACGGCGACGGATATCTCCGGCAACGCCGTGACGGCGTCGGCCAAGGTCACGGTGCTTGAAAAAGAGGCGGGTTTTGTTGATCTTGAGACGATATACGCCGCGGTTGACGCGAAGCTCGAGGAGATACTGCGTCCTGACGTGACCGTGGAGCAGCAGGTCCACGATATCTACGCTTACGCGCGTCTCGACCTCCGATACGGCGGCAGCTCCGACCATACAGACTACCGGCAGACAGCGTACGCCATGCTGACGGAGGGGCGGGGCGACTGCTATGGGTACTTTGCCTTGACAAAGCTGTTTTTCGAGCGGCTCGGCATACCGAATATAGACGTTGTAAAGATGAAGAACTCGCCGGACGACTCGGATCATTTCTGGAGTCTCGTCAGCATCGACGGCGGCGAGACGTGGTATCACTTCGACGCGACTCCGCGCGTCGGCGACGGGGACGATTTCTGCCTCGTCACCGATTCGTTTATCGACGCGTACTCGGCACAGCACAGCGGCAGCCATAACCGCGACAAGTCGCTTTATCCGGCAACACCGTAGGCCGGCCTCGCCGAAAGACAGCACATATCCCTCAACCGGCGGCCGCAGAGTCGTGCCTGCCGGAAGATTTACAGCCGCATAACGCGGAAAAACGCGTAAAAGCGCCCGCGTTTTGACGGTGTGATTATATTTATTTCTGCATATGCCGCGCCATGCGGCGGAAGGAGGATCGGCATGAAGAACAAACTGCTCGGCGTTATCGGGGGACTTGGGCCGATGGCTACCGTGTATTTTATGGAGCTCGTCGTAAAAATGACCGACGCGGCTTCTGATCAGGAAAACCTCGATATGATATTGTACAACCTCCCGTCCATACCGGACAGGACGGGTTACATACTGGGAAACAGCGATAAAAACCCACTCCCGCTGATGATCGCAGCGGGGCGCGAGCTTGAGCGGCAAAAGGCCGCCTGCATCGCGATGCCGTGCGTCACGGCGCATTATTTCCACCGCGAGCTCCAGTCGGCGCTTAAGATACCCGTAATAAACGGCGTTTATGAGACGGTGTGCTGCCTGAAGCGTAAAAACATCAAAAGGGTCGGCCTCATGGCGACCGACGGTACGATACGCTCAAACCTGTTATCCCGCGAGCTCGACAATGCCGGCCTCGTGCCGGTAATCCCGTCCGGAGAACGTCAGAAAGACATAATGCACCTTATATACGAAAACGTAAAGGCCGGGAAACCGCCGGAGATGGACAGGTTCGAGCGTGTCCGGCGGGAGCTTCTGGACTGCGGTGTCGAGGCGATAACGCTTGCCTGTACCGAGCTTTCTCTCATAAAGCGCGACAGATATATCGGCGGCGGCTTTATCGACGTTTTAGAGGTCTTGGCGCGCGAATCGGTCATCCGCTGCGGAAAAAGGCTCAGGGCGGAGTATAACGAGCCTATTTTAACGGAAAGGAGCGCATATGATGCAAACAAATATCCTGGAATATCTGGAGCAAACCGTTCGGCGTTTGCCGGATAAGACGGCCTTTTCGTCGGAAGACGGTTCGATGACGTTTTTGGAGGTCTACGACGGCGCGTGCGCCATAGGCTCTCGCCTTCTGCGCGACGGACATTACAAAAAGCCGGTCGTCGTGTTTATGAAAAAGAGGCCCGAGACGATAACGGCGTTTTTGGGCGTTTTATACTCCGGCTGCTTTTACGTTCCGCTCGACGACGAGATGCCGCGATACCGCATAGAGCTCATATTAAAAGAGCTGCGCCCCGCCGCCTGCATATGCGACGAGGCGACGCTTAACACGGCAAGGGGGCTTGATAACACCGGCACGGTGTACGTTTACGGGGACATCGCCGTGGGCGAGATAGACCTGCGCGCGCTCGAGGATGTGCGCTTGCGTCAGATAGACACGGATCTCATTTATATCGTGTTCACCTCCGGCTCGACCGGAAAGCCGAAAGGCGTCACCGGTTGTCACCGCGCCGTGATAGATTACATCGAAAACCTGTGCGACGTACTGAAATTTGACGAGGACACCGTTTTCGGCAGTCAGACGCCGCTTTATTTCGACGCGTGCCTTAAGGAGATCATGCCGACGCTTAAATACGGAGCTTCGACGCATCTTATACCGCGAAAGCTGTTTATGATGCCGGTAAAACTCGTCGAGTATTTAAACGAGCGCAGGATCAACACGCTGTGCTGGGTCGTCTCCGCGCTTACGTTCATATCGTCTCTGCGCACGTTTGAAAAGATAAAGCCGAAATACCTGCGCACGATCGCGTTTGCAAGCGAGGTTTTCCCGATCCGACAGCTTAACATATGGCGTAAGGCTTTGCCGGACGCGCGTTTTATAAATCTGTACGGGCCTACGGAGACAACGGGCATCTGCTGTTATTACGAGGTAGACCGCGATTTTTCGGAGGACGAGATGCTCCCCGTCGGGCGTCCGTTTAAAAACACGGATATCATACTGCTCGATGACAACGGCCGTGTACCGCCGAAGGGCGGCATGGGCGAGATATGTATACGCGGCACTCGCCTGACTCACGGATATTACGGCGACATCGAGCGCACGGATGAAGCGTTCGTCCAAAATCCGCTGAACGACAAATACAGGGAGCTTATATACAGAACCGGCGATATCGGTAGATACAACGAGCGCGGTGAGCTCGTGTTCCTCTCGCGCAAGGACTACCAGATAAAGCACATGGGACACCGTATAGAGCTTGGTGAGATAGAATCGGCGGCCTCGGCTCACGGCGGGGTAAACTCCGCCTGCAGCGTTTTTGACGCCGAGCGCAATAAGCTCACCCTGTTTTATACGGGAGACGTGACCGCCTCGGAGCTTTTGCCGTATTTAAAAGAAAAACTCCCGCGGTATATGCTTCCGCACACGATAACGCCGCTCGATACGATGCCGTATACGCCGAACGGAAAGATAGACCGAAAGCTTTTGGCTTCGCAGGCGGCGGAGAGCCTGCCTGCGCGCGATAAATAGAAAGGAGAAATAAACATGGATAAACTTATTGCGATATTGAAGGACCTCCACCCGGACGTGGACTTTGCCGCCGCGACTGACCTTATAGACGGCGGGGTGCTCGACTCGTTCGACGTCGTGACGATCGTCGCGGAGGTAGACGACGCGTTCGGCGTCGAGATACCGGCCGAGGAGCTGATACCCGAAAACTTCAACTCCGCCGAGGCGCTCTGCGCGCTGATCGAGAGGCTTTCGGACGACTGATATGAGCTTTATATCGTATTCGTTTCCCGTATTTGCGGCGGCGCTGCTCGTGCTGTATTATGCTCTGCCGGGACACGCGCAGAAAATCATGCTTTTGATGGCAAGTTATATGTTTTACCTGTGGGCAGGGCGCGAAAAGCTGTTTTATATCCTTATAACGACACTTACGACATACGGCGCGGGGAGATTTGCCGACCGCGTTCTGCAGATGTACGGCAAAAAGGCCGCAAAATCGAAAAACCGCGTTCTGCTCGCCGTATATCTCGCCGTAAATTTCGGGATACTTGCCGTATGCAAGCTGCGCTTTACGTTTCAAAACGTTCTTTTGCCGCTCGGCATATCGTTTTACATGTTCCAATCAGCAGGATACATGCTCGACGTCCACCGCGGGCGCGTACAGGCCGAGCGCAATTTTTTAAAGCTTGCGCTTTTCGTATCGTATTTCCCGCAGCTTGTCCAAGGGCCTATAAGCCGCTACGATAAGCTTGCGCCGCAGCTGTGGAAAGAACACCGCTTCGACTCAAAGCGCGTCTCGTTCGGGCTTTTGCGGATGCTCTGGGGATATTTTAAAAAGCTCGTCATAGCCGAACGCGCCGCCGTAGCGATGACAGCACTGCTCTCGCCCGAGAGCACGGGACTTTCGTTTTTTGTACTCACGGTGTTTTACGCCGTGCGCATATACGGAGATTTTACCGGCGGCATCGACATCGCCGTCGGAATGTCCGAGGCGCTGGGTATCACGCTGCCGGAAAACTTTGTGCGCCCGTTCTTCTCAAAAAACATAGCCGAATACTGGCGGCGGTGGCACATAACGCTAGGCGACTGGATGAAGGACTATATATTCTACCCCGTCTCCGTAAGCGCGCCCATGCGAAATCTCGGCCGCGCGGCGCGGCGGCGTTTCCCCGCTTTCGGCAAGCGCCTGCCCGTATACATATCGTCGGCCGTCACATGGTTCTGCACCGGCATATGGCACGGGATCACGCCTAACTTCATCCTATGGGGCATGATAAACTGCGCCGCAATCATCTTATCCGAGGAACTGTCTCCGGTATCGGCGAAAATTTCGGGACGGCTGTCACTATCAGACAGGCGGTGGTACGGTGCTTTATGCGTATTTCGCACGTTTATCGTGATGAATTTCATACGCGCGCTCGACCTGTTCCCGAATGTCGGGGAGTATTTTATCCGTCTCAGCTCGATGTTTAAGCCGGCTGCTCTTCCGGCGGGCGGTCTGGGACTTGATGTATCCGATTACGCCGTGCTTGTCTGCGGCATCGCCGTTATGTTCGCCGTCAGCGTTATACAGGAGCGGCGAGGCAGCGTGCGCGAGCTGCTATGGGAGCGCACGACCGTGCGCTACACGCTCACCTGCGCGATGCTCCTTGCCGTTCTGCTCATGGGGAATT
This sequence comes from uncultured Oscillospiraceae bacterium, assembly GCA_944386855.1. Taxonomy (GTDB): domain Bacteria; phylum Bacillota; class Clostridia; order Oscillospirales; family Oscillospiraceae; genus CALXCR01. Next base: position 2,021 of record CALXCR010000010.1, on the reverse strand, counting down.
ACGGCATAGGCTACGACGCGGCCGAGTTTATCTACAACCAGTTTTAGGAGGGCGGTATGAAAAATATAAAGCTGTATATCACGGCCGCCCTGTTTATCGCACTGCTCGCGGCGGTGCAGGCGCTTGTCGTGCCGAAATACATGTCGTCCTCCCGCGAGGGCGCGCTTACGGGCGAATACTACGCAAACGCCGGTGACAACGACGTTATATTTATTGGCGACTGCGAGGTGTACGAGAATTTTTCACCCATAACGCTGTGGGAGGAGTACGGTATAACGTCGTATATCCGCGGCAGCGCACAGCAGACGATATGGCAGTCGTACTATCTTTTGGAGGAGACGCTGTCTTACGAAACGCCGGAGGTTGTCGTATTCAACGTCCTCGCGATGAAATACGACACGCCCGCAAGTACGGGGAGGCCGGAGCAGCGCGAGGCGTACAACCGCATGACGCTCGACACGATGCGCTGGTCTAAATCAAAATGGGACGCGATACGCGCCTCCATGACAGACGATGAGCGCGAGCGTGAAAGCATGTTCACATATATCTTCCCGCTTCTGCGCTATCACGACCGGTGGGATCAGCTCACGCGCGAGGACTTTGTCTATATGTTCCGCCGCGACACGGTCTCCGTTAACGGCTATCTGATGCAGATGGGCGTTGTGCCGTATGCCGACGAGTACGTCGAGATGCCGCTTGCCGACTACAGCTTTGGCGAAAACAGCCTGTACTATCTCGATAAGACGACAGATCTATGCCGCGAGCACGGGATCGAGCTTGTGCTTATAAAAGCGCCGTCGCTCTCGCCCGTATGGTGGGACGAATGGGACGAGCAGATATCGGACTACGCCGAGGAAAACGGCCTTATGTATATCAACATGCTCGAGCATTCGGACGAGATCGGCATTGACTGGAACACCGACACATACGACGCGGGACTTCATTTAAACGTGTACGGCGCGGAAAAGGCGGCGCGTTGGTTCGGGGCGATACTTTCCGATGAGTGCGGCGTTCCCGACAGGAGAGATGACGGCAATATCGCCGAAAAGTGGGATGAAAAGGCAAAAACTTACTACGAGCAGAAAAGGAGTCTTGAAAATGAGGAAAAATAGTGTTTTACTTGTCATTATAGCAATGGCGCTCACGCTGGCGGGGTGCGGCGGAGAATCGTCCGACGCGTCCGACAGCGCCGGCGGCACGGACGACGCGCTCGTCTTTACATATGACGGGACGGAGATCGCGCTCGACGCGGATGCCGAGGGCATAATATCGGCGCTCGGAGAGCCTAAAAACTACACCGAAGAGCCAAGCTGCGCGTTTGAGGGTCTCGACAAGACGTATTATTACGGCGGCTTTTATATGACGACATACCCGTCCGACAACGGAGACCGCGTTTACAGCATATGGTTTGCCGACGACAGCGTCCAAACCGCCGACGGTATCAAAATAGGCGACTCACAGGAAAAAGTAGAGGAGTGCTACGGTGCGGACAGCGCGAGCGGAGAGAGCGCGTATACGCTGACTAGCGGAGAAGGCCGCCTCACCGTTATTGTAGAGGACGGGGCAGTTTCCTCCGTCTCGTATGAGCTCATAGTCGATTAAAAGGCGTTTGATTTGCTGCCGCAACACTCATCGGCGCTCTAAATATCACGCAAAATCGCTGTTTGCATCAGCCGGTACGGGAGTTTCCATATGCCGTCCGACGCTATCGGCCGCATATAATGGGGAATGGTATGAAACGTAAAATTATCAACACCTTAAAGATATTATTCTGCATATTAAAGATATTGTTCTGCCTAGTTTTGATTGTAATTTATATATTATGGCTGCCCATAGGGTTGATATTTACACATTTTTGGTATGAATATACGCTGCCTGTCAAAGCGGATACGGATACGACATATATGTATGAGAGTATCCTATGGCTGAGACCAATGGAAGGGAGTGCGGAAACACTCTCGATTTCCGTGAAGATCGCCTCGATGCCGCTTGAATATAGATTTTCAGTGGAAGTATACGCA
>CALXCR010000009.1 GCA_944386855.1 uncultured Oscillospiraceae bacterium | reverse complement strand
GTTATCGCCGAGGCTGCACAGCGCGCTATCGAGCTTGAAATAGGCGGTGTAGATTTTATCTACGACCCGCAGGCGACTGACCTCGCGAGATTCGAGTCCAGTGACACTGTCACACCGGAAGTTTTCTCCGGCTCATCCGTAATGAACATCTACTTCAACTGCTCCGAGTATTCGAGATGCCAGGACAAGAGGATGCGTCAGGCTGTCGCATATGCGACGGATACCGTAGCGCTTGCACAGGTGGCGTCCGAGGGCCTTGGAACGGCAGCGGCTTCAATAGCGCACCCGATTCAGCTCGACTGGATGCCGGAGTATGAAGGCAGAATTCTCTACGATCAGGATATGGATAAGGCACAGGCGCTTGCTGATGAACTCCGCGCTGACGGCGTTGAAATGGCGTTCTCGATCATGACCGACGAAAACGCGATGAAGCGCGCTTCGGCTACGATCATTCAGGAGGCCTGCAAGCAGATCGGTATTGCTGTTGAGATTGAACAGCTCGAATCCGCGGTCTTCCAGTCCCGTTACGGCGATCTCACAGCGTGGGATGCCTACATGGGCACGAACGGCTCGCAGATCTATGTAACGTCCCTCATGACGACACAGATCGACAGAACCGGTTATCCGAACCCCTCCGAGCTTCGCGACGCTATCAACGTAGCGTTTGAAGAGTGGAAAGAAGACACTTCGAGAGAAGTCGTAGCCTTGTGGGAGCAGGAGATTCCGATTCTCCCGCTGTTCTACCGTCAGGCTGCTGTTGCGTACAACAAAGATCTAAAGGGTGTAGATCTTGATCTCTCAGGTCTTGTACATCCCGGCTCGCTCAGCTGGTAAGATCTGAAACGTTTGGTTTCTGCGCAGCTATTAAATCGCAGAACAGGATATCCTGAACTGCAGCGTGCTCGGCCGATAAGCGAAATGCTGACAGCGGTCGAGTATAGCAGTACAGATCATGATCCAAAAGTAAAGATAAGCATTAAGCTTTTCTTTGGCAAGTAAGAATCATTTCGACTGTTAGAAGGATATAAACATGTCAGTTCAATTTCAAGTTGAACAGTTTTATGTAGCGCACATCTATGGTAAGGAGAACAATTACCCAAGCGCTATTTCAACTTATAGCTTTGTGGACAAAGTTTGAAAGACCTTCCCTCTTGAGCCTTTGTCCCTCTATCAAAAGTAAACAGCGCAAGCTTCGGCTTGCGCTGTTTTGCATTTTACTGTAATTGTATTGTGCTTTATAAGCTCTTTTTAATTTGGTTGATTGCGTTTTTTTCAAGGCGGGATACCTGCGCTTGGCTTATGCCAATCTCTGATGCGACCTGTGTCTGTGTTTTGCCCTCGTAGAACCTTAGATTTAAGATATATTTTTCGCGCGGCGAGAGGCGGCTGATAGCTTCGTTTATAGCGATCTGTTCGAGCCAGCTCTCGTCAGTATTTTTTGTATCTCCGATTTGATCGATACCGCAGACATTCTCGCTACCGTCAGAGTATATAGGTTCGTACAGCGATACAGGATCAGCCATCGCGTCCATTGCCATAACGACATCCTTGCGGCTCAAATTTAGCGCTTGAGCTATCTCATCTACCGTAGGCTCTTTTTGCGAGTCCGCCATCAGCTTTTCTTTAGTCTGCATTATTTTATATGCCGTATCTTTGACGCTTCTGCTGACGCGTATAACGCTGTTGTCTCGCAGATAGCGTCTTATTTCTCCGATAATCATTGGTACAAGATAGGTGGAAGGGAAGACGTCCATATCAATGTTAAAATTATCAATTCCTTTTATAAGTCCAATACATCCGACTTGAAATAAATCGTCTATATTTTCGTTTCTGTTCTCAAATTTTTTCATGACGCTCAAAACAAGCTTTAAGTTGCCTTGTATAAGCCGGTTTCTTGCATTTTTATCGCCGTTTTTTGCCTTTTTGAAAAGCTCGATTGCCTCGTCGCGGGGCAATGTAGTAAGCTCAGCGGTGTTTACGCCGGATATTTCCACTTTGCAGTTATATGCCACCCTGAGAAGCTCCTCTCTGTCTTATGTATCATCTGGATTCTGCTGGGTGGAGCATCTGAAATCTGTTTGTAATGAGCGTTTCCGCCGTTTTTACTCACATCGGCAGTGTGAAAATCATTTGATATTTTGATATATAGAGTATTTCCCTCAAAGTGAAAAATATGCGTATATTGTGAGCTTTAAATTACTGCCTTACTTTTTCTTTAGTTTATATCTATCGGTCTTAAGTTGCATTTTATTGTGTACAGATCAGACTATCGTTGTATTTTGTTATATCTTATTTGCCATACTTAGTTTCTGTCGTTGCATGGTTGCTGCCCTCGCGGATAGCAGTTTATTGTCATCTTTTTATATTATGAGGTATGGAAATATGTGCTATTTAATGTTATTATAGCTGTAGCCGCTGAAATTTTGCAGATATACAACCGGCGGCGGATTGGAGTACAACTATGAAAATTATGATAGCTTCCGATATACACGGATCTGCGTTTTACTGCAAAATGCTTGTCGACGCGTACAATAGTGAAAAGGCCGAAAAGCTCGTTCTGCTCGGTGATATTTTATATCATGGTCCGAGAAATGCGCTCCCGGTTGAGTATGATCCTCAGCAGGTCGCGAAAATGTTAAACGATATGGCTCAGGAGATACTCTGCGTTAGGGGCAACTGCGATTGCGAGGTCGATCAGATGGTGCTTGATTTTCCGGTGCTTGCGGATTATGGCGTCATGTTCTATAAGGATCACCTTATTTATATTACACACGGCCATATATTCAACAAAGAAAATATGCCGAAAATGCACGACGGCGATATGATACTCGCCGGGCATACGCATGTCCCTGCCTGCGATCAAGTGGGTGAATGCCTGTATCTGAACCCGGGGTCTGTCTCTATACCTAAAGAGGGAAGCGCCCACAGCTATATGATAATCGATGACTCGGGACTTTCGTGGATAGATCTTGAAAGCGGGGACTGCTACAAGAAAATTGAGTTATAGCCGATTTTGGACGGCGCTGCCTCATAACGGCGGCGCAGATACCGCGCGATAACGCGGTAAAACTGTGCAGCGGAGTGAAGACGCGCGACAGCGGGAAATTGTACGACGAACACTAAAAATCTGTGCAATGGCGAACAGAGTGTTGTGCAACATTTTGCGATGATCGTGCAATTTAATAGGGCAGTCCGTGCAACAGTTAAAATAATGATGTCATAACAGTTTGAGGAAAAATAGAGCACATGAAACAGACGGAAATGGAAGCCTCGATGAGAGAGCTTATCGAACAGATGAAGAAAAACACAGAGGGAAGCCTTATAGGTATGATGCAGCCTATATTTGTCGCATGCAATGCTGAAGAGATGACGCTGACGGTTTTGTTTAACCTTAAGCCGTGGATGCGCAATCCTGTCGGGATACTGCACGGGGGCATCACGGCGGCCATGATGGACAATGTTATGGGGATGCTCGCGAAAAACTATACCTCTGACGGACGGCTTGCCCCGACGGTAAATATGAGTATAGATTACATAAGGCAGATTCCAATAAGCGAGAGTGTCGTCATAAAAGCGCAGATAGTATCCCACGGCAACACACTTATAAGGACACGGGCGGAGGCTAGAATAAGCGGTACTACAGGGGTAGTAGCCAGCGGTATTGCGACGTATTACGCCGGCGGCTTTTAAGACGGATCTGACCCGGCGCTGACGGCAGAATGAAAGTCACACCGTGCAAGACAAGACCTTATCACAGTGAGACTAAATCAGCCGGCGATTGCAACGGCGCGTATCGAGCAGCATAACCGATTTGAGGAGAAAATATAGGTGAATGATTGGTTTACGATAGATACGGTCGATGAGAATACATACGCTATAAGCGAATACAAACACTGGGAAGAAACTCATTGCTATCTTCTGAACGGTACAAAACGCAGTTTGCTGATCGATACAGGACTTGGTATCTGCGATATTTCAAAAGTGGTTTCAGCACTGACAGATAAGCCCGTAACGGCCGTTGCAACGCATATTCACTGGGATCATATCGGCGGACATAAATATTACCCTGATTTTTACGCACACGAAGCCGAAATTGAATGGCTTAACGGTAAATTTCCGCAGCCGTTAGAAAAGATCAAAGAGTGTGTAATTGACCGATGTGATCTGCCGGACGGATATGATGTAAGCGCTTATGAGCTGTTTCAGGGCTTGCCGACCAAGGTGCTGTATGGAGGCGAGATCATAAACGTTGGCGGAAGAAGCATAGAAGTTCTGCATACACCGGGACACTCTACGGGACATATGTGTTTCTGGGAAAAAGAAAAGGGGTATTTATATACAGGCGATTTAGTGTATAAGGGGACACTGGCAGCATGGTTTCCGTCAACCGATCCCGACGCCTATTTGCAGTCCCTTGAAAAAGCCGCAAAATTACATGTAAAGCAGGTGCTTCCTGCGCATCATTCGCTAAATATTCAACCGGAAATCATAATTCGAATGCGGGATGCGTTCAGAGAACTCAAAACAAAAGGACTGCTTTGTCATGGCAGCGGCATCTATAACTATGGAGATTGGTCGGTACGGCTGTAAAACAGCTGGTCTTTTATCGTGTGGATATCGAGGCCGGCCGGAGTAGTCAAATGAAAAAGGCGCGCGGCCAAGCAAAAAAACGCCCCCGCGTTCAGTAATGCCGCGGAGGCGGTTAGAATATATTTTTTTACATGAGCGGGGCAAAAAGACGGAGCAGGTTCTGGAAAATCGTAAGAACAAAATTTGTTTTGCACTCGTCTTCTGTTATCGCGTGGCACGATTTCAGAACCGTTATGAAGTCGTGTTTCAGGTCTGCGATGGCCTGAGTTCCGTACATCCATGCGCCGCACTCGAAGTGCAGGTACAGGCTGCGGAAATCAAGGTTCATAGTGCCGACGACGCCCATTTTGTCGTCCGCAATGATTGTCTTGGAGTGGATCATACCCTGAGTATACTCATATATTTTGACACCGGATTTGATAAGCTCTCGATAATATGATCTTGTAGTCATATGTACGAGAAAGCTGTCGGATCGCTGAGGCGTAATAATACCGACGTTGACGCCGCTTTTGGCGGCGAGTGCAAGAGCATCGGTTATGCTGTCGTCGATTATGAGATACGGCGTCATGATATATACATAATCCTTGGCGTTATTTATCATTTGGACGTAAACATTACGGCCGACACGCTCGTCATCCATCGGGCTGTCGTGATAAGGCAGGACATATCCTTGGCTCTCGATCGGGCAGGGAGAGTCCTTCCACGGGTAGAATGACATATAGTCCACGGTTTCCTCTGTGGTGAGACCCCACATTTGCAGAAACATCAGAGTAAAGCTCCATGCGGCTTCACCTCTGACAAGCACGGACGCATCTTTCCAATACCCGCGATATTCATATATGTTGATATAATGGTCGGCGAGGTTGATGCCGCCGGTGAAAGCTACTTTCCCGTCGATAACGGCGATCTTTCTGTGGTCGCGGTTATTTTGTTTGGCCGTAAGAAGCGGCCGGAACGGATTAAACGGCGCGCATTTTATGCCATATTTAGCGAGCTCGTGCGCGTAGTTTTCCTTGAGATAGAAAAGGCAGCCCATATCATCGTAAAGGACACGGCAGTCGACGCCTTCCGCCGCTTTTTCTTTAAGAATATTCAGGATAGAATCCCACATGACACCTTCATCGATAATAAAATATTCGAGGAAAATATATTTTTCCGCTTTCTTCATCTCTTCAAGAAGCCGATGCCACTTTACTTCCGCGGGCGAAAGGTATTCTGTTTCTGTGTGCGCGTATACAGGAAAACCGTTTGTTTCCTGCAGATACTTTATCTGAGGGGCGCATTCCGGCATGGCTTTGACGGCCTGATCAAGAATATTTCCCGGCGCAAAATAAAGGTTCTGCGAATCACGACGTATGGATACTATTTGCTTGCTGAACTTGCGCGAGGCCTGCTGATAAGTGAAAATGACATAAAAGAAGCTGCCGAAAATAGGGAAGATGAGCAGCAGCATGGTCCATGGCAGCTTATAAACGCTGCGATCACCGCTTGCATTTAAATGTATGACGATAATAAGGCTTAGTATAGATGCTCCTATATTGAAAAACGAGGAGTATTCGTTTAGAATGAACAGATTCGCCAGTATGAATATGACTTGTATTGCAATAAGTACAGCAATAACGCTCCTTCCGGAGAATATTACCCTGGACCAACGCTTGCGCATTTTTTCAACTCCTTTTTATTAAAATCAACGAAAACCGCGGCACACCACAAAAACGCGCCGCGATAAGAAATGGATTGAGTTAATTAAGCCGTATAAATCCGGCAAATTCGGTAATTTCTGTGTTGAGTGAAGTATACCACATTTAAATTACAACTTCAACAGTGCTTTTGGGCGATTTTGTAAACAAAACAATAATTTTCGACAATAGAGTTTTTAAGTAACTCCCGATGAAAGATGTGATGCTTTTATGAATATACTTGTAAGCGCGTGCTTGCTTGGAGTGTGCTGCCGTTATGACGGTAAAAGCGTCCCAAACGAGAGAGTGATCGCGTTAAAAGATAATTTTACGCTTATTCCTGTATGTCCGGAGATATTCGGCGGTCTGCCGACACCGCGTCCGCCGGCGGAGAGAACGGGAAACCTTGTCATGACACTTGAGGGGAACGACGTTACTGATCGATATCTGCGCGGAGCGAGGGAAGTGCTGCGCCTTGCCGGTGTGTTTGAATGCAGGATCGCCGTATTAAAAGAGCGAAGCCCCGCATGCGGGTGTGGTAAGGTATACGACGGGACATTTTCCAAAACGCTGACCGACGGAGACGGTGTCACGGCGCAGTTTTTAAAAACTCGAGGCATTGACGTTTTTGGAGAGTCTCAGATAGACAAACTTATTAAGGAGGCGAAAAGAATTGATTGACCTGCACGTCCATACGACGGCGTCCGACGGCACAGATTCGCCGGAGGAGGTAGTTAAAAAGGCTGAGGAGCTCGGACTCGCGGCGATAGCGATAACCGACCACGATACGGCATCCGGCGCGGCCGCGGCGCTTGAGATATGCGATAAGTACAATGTGGAGGTAGTGGCGGGGATCGAGATATCGGCGGAATTTAAAGGTACTGAAGTGCATATTCTGGGATATCTGATCGATCCGCATTCGCGGGCTTTGAAACCGGTGCTTGACTGGGTAGTAAACGACCGCAACGAGAGAAACAGAAAGATTGTTGGGATGCTTGAGGCCGACGGGTATGACATATCGCTGAAAGGACTTGAGGAAAAGCACCCGGGTACGGTGCTCGGCCGGCCGCACATTGCGGGCTGGCTTATGGAAAAGGGATATGTGAGCTCTATTCAGCAGGCGTTTGACGAGTTTTTGGCCGACGGCAAGAAGTATTTTTTGCCGAGGACTTATCTGCCGCTTGACGAGGCGGTAAAAGCGATAAAAAATGCCGGCGGAGTCGCTGTTGCGGCTCATCCGCTGCAATATATGTTTACCGATGAAAAACTACGGGATTTTCTCCGTACGGCAAAGGCGGCCGGAGTTATCGGCATGGAGACGATGTACTCGCTCTACTCGCAGGAGGAGACGCGATATCTTGAAAATATCGCTGAAGAACTGTCGCTTATCAAAACCGGCGGCAGCGATTACCACGGAAGCCGCAAGCCAAATATAATGCTTGGGATCGGAACGGGATCGATGGCAGTGCCGGACGGGTATCTTGACGGAATCAAGGCGGCAAAAAGAGGGTATCAAAGATGATAGGTGCTTTCATAGGCGATATTGCGGGCTCTGTTTTTGAGTTCAACAACTGCAAATCCAAGGATATTGAGCTTATGGGCGGCGGATGCCGTTTTACCGACGACTCTGTAATGACGGCGGCGGTAGCGTCCGCGTGCCTAGATTATGCTGATGACCGCAATATGGAGCATTTTGAGAGCGGGGTTAGCCGCTATATGCGCTTACTCGGCAGGAAATATATCGACGCGGGTTACGGCGGCCGGTTTTTAAAATGGCTGATGTCCGACGATATGGGGGCGTATTACAGCTACGGGAACGGTTCTGCCATGCGCGTATCGCCCGTGGCGTATGCCGCGCGCAAGCTTTCAGAGGCCGAAACACTCGGGGAGGTGTCGGCGCGCGTGACGCACGACCATCCCGAGGGGATAAAAGGTGCGCGGGCCGTTGCGGCGGCGGTATTTATGGCGCTGCACGGCGCTTCCAAGGAAGAAATACGGGCTTATATAGAGAGCGGGTATTACAAGATCGGATTTACGCTCGACGAGATACGGGACACATATACGTTTGACGTGAGCTGTCAGGGGAGTGTTCCGCAGGCTTTAGAGGCATTTTTTGAGGCCGAAAGCTTTGAAGACGCAATTAGAAACGCCATTTCTATAGGAGGTGACTCCGATACGATAGCCTGTATCGCGGGATCTATTGCCGGTGCATTTTTCGGTGTACCGGACGACCTGAAAAATAAGGCTTTGGACTTTATAGCGGGAACGGATCTTTATGCGATATACAAAGACTTTTGCGCAAAATTTGCCCGGTAAACGGGTGTAATATAAAATTTTATGGGAGGTATAGACAATGTATTTTGAAAAACCAGGATTTGAAAACACGGAAAAGACCATTGAGCTTGCGGTAAAGACGGCAAAGGAGAGAGGAATCAAGAATATTGTTTTTGCTTCGTCCTCCGGGCGCACGGCCGAAATGATCCCGAACGAGCCGGATATAAACTTTGTCGCGGTAACGCTGGCATACGGATATAGCGCACCGAACGAAAGCCGTATTTCCCAGGAAAAGCTCGACGAGCTGCACGCGCGCGGCATAAAGACTTACACCGGCACACACGCGCTGAGCGGGGTCGAAAGGGCAATCGATACTAAATTTAAAGGGCTGTGTGAGGTCGAGCTTATGGCACACACCCTCAGGCTGTTCGGAGAGGGGATGAAAGTGGCCGTAGAAGTCGCAACGATGGCGGCGGACGGCGGATGTGTACCGACAGGCGAGCCGATAATTGCGGTCGGCGGAACCGGCGGCGGGGCTGATACTGCGGTTATAATGCGGGCGGCAAATTCCAACAGATTCTTTGATACGAAAATTGACGAGATCATCTGCAAGCCGATAAAATAACGGACTGACATCGGATTTTATAAGATCAACCGGACGTTTAAAGTGACGGTTGGTCTTATATTTTCTTATGAAAACAGAGTGTGGCAAGCTTTTGCACACTTAATATTTATGCAGAGATGCGTAGACCGGGATAGTCGGGCGGCAGGCGCACGCGGAGAGCTGTGAGAGGTTATTATATAGACTGTGTAAAGAAAAAAATTTTGCAGTTAGTTAAATAAAATACTTGTTTGATTTAGCGTAGTGTGTTAAAATACAAGTAAAATTGTTTGATTTGGAGAGCTGCTTATGAAAAATGTTTACAAGAATCAGATTCTTTATTCCAACATCCTTTCCTTCGACCCGATAATCAAGAAGCGGTCGCTTGTGAAAGAAACACTTCCCGCCGATCCGCGGAAAGGCGGAGCGAGCAAACAGGTCGTCGAAAACTACCCAGGGTATGAAAACTTTGAGGATGGGTCGATAGAACTGAGATGCTTCGCCCCGAACGCAAAAGAAGTAAAAATTCCGGGATTTTACAATGACGACCGGGAGATTGTGCTTGAAAAATGTGACGACGGATATTTCAGGAAAAGGCTGTACGATGTACCAATGGGCTTTTACTGGTTTAGATTCATAGTCGATGGGAATGAGACGATTTCTCCCGACATGCCTGTGAGCTATACGACGGGATATGCTAATTTTATAGAAAAAGTAGATCCTGAAGTTGATTTCTATATGCTCAAGGACGTGCCGCACGGAAGTATCACGATGGAGTACTATAACTCTGCAATTTCCGGACGGGTAAGGACCTGCTGGGTATATACTCCACCCGGATATTCTGTTGATTTGGAGAAGCGTTATCCGGTGCTATACATGAATCATGGCGGCGGAAGCGAGGCGACAAGCTGGTTCTGGCAGGCTAGGATGAATCTTATAGTCGACAATCTGATAGCGGAGGGCAAGATCGAAGATATGATCGTCGTCTGCAACAGTAATTTTGCCTACAAGGAGACTGATGACGGCAAGTTCGAGCCGATCGATGCGGCCGAGGTCCTCGTAAAAGACTGTGTGACATTTATTGACGGGAAATACAGGACAATAAATGACAGGCACTATCGTGCTGTAGCAGGATTGTCGGCCGGAGGCGGCCTCTCGAGACAGATGGCGCATGATTACCCCGAGGTGTTTGCAAATCTCGGCGTGTTCAGCTCCGGCGCTGGTTTTGCGATTTCCGGAGACCTTCAGGGCAGGGTGTTCGACTATTCAGAGCTTTTTGCTACACCAGAGCATTATAACAGCCTGTTCGATGTTACGATGATCACAGTCGGCCGGCAGGATATGAGGATCGAGTACACAAAGCCTCAGGCAGAAGAGCTCATAAACCGCGGTTACAACATTGTATACAGGGACTACCCGGGAGGGCATGAGTTTAAGGTATGGCGGAGTACGCTTCTTGATTTTCTGCCGATGCTGTTCAGACAAAAATAAAATATAAGTTTAAAGCGAAAGGAATAAACCGAAAATGATATCGTCAAACAAAAACGCTCCTCCTGCGGAGCATAATGAAAAGCTGTGGAATCCGGCGTACATACTGATGCTGGTGCTGGGGCTGTTTACGTCGGCAGCATCGCAGATGGTCACGCCTAATCTGCCAGAGTATATTATAGACATGGGCGCTTCTTTGACGCTGTCTTCAACGATAACAAGCCTGATGTCGCTGGTGGCGATGGTTTTGAGACCCGTATCGGGTGCGGCAAATGATATTTTGAGCCGTAAAAACCTCATGTTATTCTCAACGGGACTCACCGCGGCCTGCCTTGTTGGTTATTCGATAGCGCCGACGCTTCCGATAATCGTTGCGATAAGGATACTCCACGGCGTCGCATTCTCCGTTCAGGGCGTTTCCAATATGGCGTTTGCAACATCGTTCATCCCTAAGAGCAGACTGGGCGAAGGGCTTGGCTATCTCGCTCTCAGCAACATGATTTCGCAGATGCTTGGACCCAGCATAGGTATTTTCCTTTCCGATACGCTTGGAACGCAGTACATGTTCTGGGCGGCGGCGATTATCACGCTCTGCTCGATGTTCATAGTTCTGCGGGTGCCGTATAAATACGAGAAGTCCGAAATCAGCGGCAAGGCGAGACTGAAGCAGATAAAACTAAGCAACCTTATCGCCAAGGAGCTTTTATTCTACGCTTTTCTTATAGGTATGTTCTCATGCGGCAACGCGCTTGTAAGTACGTTCTTAAAGCTTATGGCAGACGAGCGCGGCGTTGCCAATATAGGTTTGTATTTTACTGTAAACTCGTTGTTTATGGTCTTTGTAAGGCCGATGGCAGGTAAGCTCACCGATAAAAAAGGCCTTGCGTTTATACTTATCCCAGCGTATATAATTGAAGCCATTGCAATGGCGTTTATAGGTGCGGCCGGCACAATCTGGCTGTTCTTACTCGCGGCCGCATGCCGCGCGATAGGTCAGGGCTCGGGAGCTCCTGCAATACAGGCGTCGTCTATCAAAAAAATCGGTATCGAGAGAAGCGGCGTCGCTATAAGCACATGTTATATAGGACAGGATCTTATGCACGTCTTAGGCCCGATAATCGGAGCTGCTGTAGTCGAGCGCACGAGCTATTCGACGCTGTTCTGCGGCTATGCTGTCGTTGTGCTGCTTGTTGATTTGTCATATATTCTTTACCGTAAGCTGGGCTTTGAAAAAGAGCCTGCTGCAGAAACGGCAGAAGCGGAATAAAACCGTAATAAAATCACCCGTCGATATAACGGCGGGTGATTTTTTACATTCTATTGCCTTGTAAATACAGGCCTCATATGGTATTATCTTTATGATAATATCCGTCAAACGGATATTATATTTGAGATTTAAGCCTTTTTTCCCGACGCCTGCGGCGGCAATCGGAAAAGGTGTCGGATTACATCATATATGTTTTTCAGGTGCGATATAATTCGGGAGGAGTTTCCGACATACCAAATGATATGAGTGCTTATAATTTAACGAGGTGAAATTATGGCTAAGTATTTTGGGACAGATGGCTTCCGCGGGGAGGCAAATGTCGATTTAAATGCAAATCATGCTTATAAAATAGGAAGACTTTTACGCTGGTATTACGGGCGCGACCATAAGTGCAGGATAGTTATAGGCAAAGATACGCGCAGGTCCAGCTATATGTTCGAATGCGCGCTGTCAGCGGGTATCATGGCCTCAGGCGCTGACGCTTATCTTCTGCACGTTACGACGACGCCGAGCGTGTCTTATATAGTCAGAGCCGATGGCTTTGACTGCGGTATCATGATATCGGCAAGTCATAACCCGTACTATGACAACGGGATAAAGCTTATAAACAAAAACGGCGAAAAAATGGATGAAGACGTCATCTTGGAGGCTGAAAAATATATCGACGGTGAACTCGGAGAATTACCGTATGCGATGCGCGACGAGATAGGCCGGACGGTCGATTATTCGGCGGGCAGAAACAGATATATCGGATATCTTATTTCCCTGTCTACGCACTCCTATAAGGGCAAAAAAGTCGGGCTCGACTGTGCTAATGGCAGTACATGGATGATCGCTAAAAGCGTGTTTGATGCGCTTGGCGCCGAGACATACGTCATAGGGAATACGCCGGACGGCACGAATATAAATATGAACTGCGGTTCTACCCATATCGAGGGGCTGCAAAAACTCGTGCGTGAAAAAGGGCTTGATGTTGGGTTTGCGTTTGACGGTGACGCTGACAGGTGCTTGGCGGTTGATGAAAAAGGAAACGTAGTAAACGGCGATCACATAATTTATATTTACGCTAATTACATGAAGGAGCGCGAAAAACTTCCGAACAACACGGTGGTAACTACCGTCATGTCAAACCTTGGACTGTACAAGGCTCTTGACGCGGCGGGGATACAATACGAAAAGACGGATGTGGGCGATAAATACGTCTATGAAAATATGCGCAGAAACGGGCATATGCTGGGCGGAGAACAGTCGGGGCACATTATTTTTGCCAAATATGCCACGACAGGCGACGGGATGCTTACGGCGATAAAGCTTATGCAGGCCATGATAGACAAGGGGATGCCGCTTTCTAAGCTGGCGGCTCCCGTGAAGGAATATCCGCAGGTTTTGGTGAATGTGAAAGTGACGGATAAAGACGCCGCTTTAAACGCGCCCGGAGTTCAGGAGACGGCAAACAGGGCTGCGGAGATGCTTGGAGATAACGGTCGCGTGCTGCTGCGCAAAAGCGGCACTGAACCTGTTTTAAGGGTCATGGCAGAGGCGGAGTCGACTGAGGAATGTATGAAATACATAAATATGATAATTGATGCGATGCGCCCGGACGGGTATTTACTGGAGGTAAAGAAATGATCGAGGTTTCGGAGCTCTTGGATCTTTCAAAAACAATAGCAGCCGAGCTGTTTGACGGGAAGAGATATCCGTGGGAGGTATTGGGCGATATAAGCGATTTCATACTGAATTTGGGCTCGTCTTTGCCGGCTGAGGTGTATGACAACCCCTCGGAAGGAGTTTGGATAGCGAGAGATGCTACGGTTTTTCCCTCGGCGTACATACACGGTCCGTGTATTGTCGACAAGGGCGCTGAAATACGTCACTGTGCTTTTATTCGCGGCAGTGCGGTAATAGGGAAAAACAGCGTTGTCGGTAATTCTACCGAGGTGAAAAACGCGGTAATATTTGATGGGGTACAGATACCGCATTATAATTATGTCGGAGACTCGATACTTGGATATAAGGCTCATATGGGCGCCGGCGCGATAACGTCGAACGTAAAGGCAGACAAAAAGTCTGTCGTTGTGAAGGGAAGCACTGAAAGTTTCGATACAGGGATCACAAAGTTCGGCGCAATATTGGGCGACAACGTCGAAGTG
>CALXCR010000008.1 GCA_944386855.1 uncultured Oscillospiraceae bacterium | reverse complement strand
TCAATCCAGTATCAAGAGCAGTATGGACGGGCAAAAAAGCCTGTATTCATGCGGGTTTTCGCCGTTTCGAGCGTCATTCCCACTCAATCGTTGCAGGGGGTTTGCCCGTTACGTCGTAAACGACGCGGCTGACGCCGCGAACCTCGTTTGCGATCCTCGACGAAACGCGGCCAAGCAGCTGATGCGATAATTTCGCGTATTCGCACGTCATAAAATCAGTCGTTCTGACAGCGCGGAGCGCCACAACATAGCCGTAATTGCGGAAATCTCCCACAACACCGACCGAGTTCGTGTTTGTGAGCACGGCAAAATACTGATCCGCCTTACAGCGCGAGCGCTCAAGCTCGTATCTGAATATAGCGTCGGCCTCGCGCAGAATGTCGAGCTTGTCTTTCGTGATCTTGCCGACAACGCGCACGGCAAGGCCGGGACCCGGGAAGGGCTGCCGCTCTATAAGCGACTTCGGTAAGCCCAGCTGACGTCCGAGCTTGCGCACCTCATCCTTAAACAGCCCTCTCAGCGGTTCAACAAGACCGGTGAAACCGATATCTTTCGGAAGTCCGCCGACATTGTGATGGCTTTTGATATTTGCCGAATTATTCGCGCCGGACTCTATCACATCGGGGTATATAGTCCCCTGTGCGAGGAATTTTACCTTCCCGAGCTTTTTTGCCTCTTCCTCAAAAACTCGTACAAACTCCGTGCCGATGATCTTTCTCTTCTTCTCGGGGTCGGTAACACCGTCAAGCGCGGTCAAAAAGCGTTTTTCGGCGTTGACGCGGATGAAATGAAGGTCTTTTCCGGCGAACGCGGCTTCGACCTCGTCGCCCTCGTTTTTGCGCATCAGTCCGTGGTCGACAAATATGCAGTGGAGCTGCCCCGGTATTGCTTTTGCAAGCAGTGCCGCACACACAGATGAATCGACGCCGCCCGACAGGCCGAGTATAACCTCGTCGCCGCCGACCTGACGCCTGACCTGCTCTATCATGACAGTCTCGACATCTGCCATATTGTAGTCGCCGGATGCGCCGCATACTCTGTACAGGAAGTTATGTATCATCTCCGTGCCGTTCGGCGTATTTTCGACCTCAGGGTGAAACTGCGTTCCGTAAAACTTTCTCTTGTCGTCGGCAATAGCCGCATTCGGGCACGTCGCGGTGTGAGCGACCGATTTAAATCCATCCGGCAACACGCCCACCTGATCAGTATGGCTCATAAGACCTATCTGATCTTTTTTCATTCCGTAAAACAGCGGGCAGCCGTCATCCACCTCGACCTTTGTCCGGCCGTACTCGCTCACCTCACAGGGCACGACCTGACCTCCGGTTGAATATGCCATGAGCTGCACGCCGTAGCATATCCCGAGGATCGGTATCCCAAGCTCGAAAATCTGTTTGTCACAGCGCGGCGCACTCTCTTTATATACGCTGTCAGGTCCGCCGGTGAGGATAATGCCTATCGGCTGCATCTCTTTGAGCTTCTCAATCGGCGTGTTGCCCGGCTCTATCGTCGAATAGACGCCGCACTCTCTCACACGCCTCGCAATAAGCTCCTTATACTGCCCGCCGAAATCTAAAACAACTACACGCTGATTTGCCATATTTTTCTCCATTCCGCGGCGGCGCAAGTGCGCCTTGCCGCTTTCAGATTTTTATAGTGATCCGTGTTATACATTTACGACCGCATCATAGCCGATTAGGCTGCTGTTTTCGTCAAGCACCGGCATAACGTAATTTTCAAGGAATCGCTCCGTCTGCTCCTTTGCCATTCCCGTAAACGTGCGGGGATCAAGCAGCGGTTGCATCTCCTCCGGAGTTATTCCGAACGTATCGTCGGCAAGGACGCGCTCTATCAGGTCGTTTTCTTTTCCGTACAGCTTGACCTGCTCCGCCGCTTTTACAGAGTGCGACCGTATCGCCTCGTGCAGCGTCTGCCTGTCGCCGCCTTTATTTTTCACGCAGTACATAAGTATGTTTTCCGTCGCCATAAACGGTATCTCGGCTTTCAGATGCTTTTCCATAACCGCCGGGTAGACCCGCAGCCCGCTTATCACATTGATATACAGTGTGAGTATCGCGTCGGTCGCGAGGAAAGCCTCAGGAAGGCTTATGCGCCTGTTCGCCGAGTCGTCAAGCGTGCGCTCAAACCACTGCGCCGACGCCGTTATCGCGGTATTCTGCAGATCGCACATCACATACCGCGCCAAAGACGCTATTCTCTCGCTTCGCATCGGGTTACGCTTATACGCCATCGCCGACGAGCCTATCTGCTTGTCCTCAAACGGCTCGTCAACCTCTTTTAAATGCGAGAGAAGCCTTATATCGTTTGAAAACTTAGCGGCGCTCTGCGCGATACCGCTGAGCACCTGAAGCACAAAGAAATCAACCTTGCGCGAGTATGTCTGCCCGCTGACGGGATATGTGCTTTCAAAGCCCATTTTCTCGGCGATTTTCTTGTCGAGTGCCATCACCTTTTCCGTATCGCCGTCAAAAAGCTCCAGAAAACTCGCGCCCGTGCCCGTCGTCCCTTTGCATCCCAGGAGCTTTAAATTGCCGAGCTGAAAATCCAGCTGCTGAAGATCCATCAGTATATCCTGCATCCATAGCGTCGCGCGCTTGCCGACTGTCGTCGGCTGCGCCGCTTGAAAATGCGTATACGCAAGCGTCGGCTGATCTTTATACTTGTCCGCAAACTTCGCGGTACTGCTCAGCACATTGATAAGCAGCTTTCTTATCTGCAAAAGCGCCTCGCGCATTACGATTATATCGGTATTGTCTCCCACATAGCACGACGTCGCGCCGAGATGGATTATCGGCCTTGCCTTTGGGCACTCCTTGCCGTATGTCAAAACATGCGCCATAACGTCGTGGCGCACCTCGTGTTCTCTCGCCGCGGCGTACTCGTAATCTATGTTGTCTACGTTCGCCCGCATCTCGTCAAGCTGCTCGTCGGTTATGTTTATGCCAAGCTCCTTCTCGCTCTCGGCGAGCGCTATCCACAGCCTGCGCCACGTTGAAAATTTTTTGTCATTGGAAAAAATTTCCTGCATCTCACGGCTTGCATACCTGTTTGAAAGCGGATTTTGATAAATATCGTGCATACACATCTTCCTTCCTTTTGCTCTTGCGGCCACACTGATACTTGGGGCGCTTGCACTGCGGCGCATCGTTTTATATCTGTTTCCCGCTGTTTTAGATACAATTATCATATCGCGTATCATTATTTTTTACAAGCGTTTTTGCGCTTTTTTGATTTTATTTTTAACTTACCGCCCCTTTTTGCGTACTGTTTCCGCCGCAAGTATGATATGAGGCAAGTTTCTTTAAAGCTGTTGACATCCTTTTGCAATTATAGTAGACTTTTTCTATCAGTACGGCAAAGGCACCGCGCAAAAAAGCTGTGACGCCTTTGCCGCTTTTCTCACACGAAAGGGGTTTATTTAATGAGCAAAGTAACAGAGCTTTTCGGATCAATGGTATTTAACGACGCCGTTATGCGCGCCCGCCTGCCGAAAGATACATACAAAAAGCTTCAGTCCACTATCAGGACCGGTTCGGTTCTGCAGGAGGACGTTGCAAGCGTAGTCGCAAACGCGATGAAAGACTGGGCCATTGAAAAGGGCGCTACACACTATACGCACTGGTTTCAGCCGCTCACCGGCATAACGGCAGAAAAGCACGACAGCTTTATCGCCCCCGTCTCCGAAGGGAGGGTGGTAATGGAGCTGTCCGGCAAGGCGCTTATAAGCGGTGAGGCGGACGCGTCCAGCTTCCCGTCCGGCGGCCTGCGCTCCACATTTGAAGCGCGCGGTTACACGGCGTGGGATCCCACGTCCTACGCGTTTATCAAAGACGGTATCCTCTGTATACCGACCGCGTTCTGCTCGTACGGCGGTGAGGCCCTCGACAGGAAAACGCCGCTTCTGCGCTCCATGCAGGCGATCAGCCGTCAGGCGCTGCGCGTCCTGCGTCTGTTCGGCAATACAAGCATAAAGAAGGTCGACGCCACCGTAGGGCCCGAGCAGGAGTATTTTCTCATAGATAAGGATTATTTTGAGAGACGTCCCGACCTCATATATGCCGGCAGAACTCTGTTCGGAACAAAGCCGCCGAAAGGTCAGGAGCTTGACGACCACTATTTCGGCACGATAAAGCCGCGCGTCGCCGCTTTCATGCAGGAGCTTGACGAGGAGCTTTGGAAGCTCGGCATCCTCGCCAAAACGGAGCATAACGAAGTCGCTCCCGCCCAGCACGAGCTTGCGCCGATCTTCACGACGGCAAACATCGCCATGGATCACAACCAGCTCACAATGGAGCTTATGCAGAAAATCGCGAAAAAGCACAACATGGTCTGCCTGCTGCATGAGAAGCCGTTTGACGGCGTAAACGGAAGCGGCAAGCACAACAACTGGTCGCT
>CALXCR010000007.1 GCA_944386855.1 uncultured Oscillospiraceae bacterium | reverse complement strand
TGTCGATAAATTGATCGATATGTTGCCCGAGATAATCGATAGGATATCGGCTATGCGGAAAAAATCGGATGATCCTGACATTGTTGAATAACGGATAAAGTTTTAAATAAAGCAAATAATAAACACTGCCTAATTTTTTCAGGTGGTGTTTTATTTATGAAAAAGATTGCAGTTTTTACTGTTCTGCTGACATTTATAACGATATGTACATTTCCGTACGCCGGCGCAGTATCGGCCGCTCCGGCGCATTCGTCCGAGTCAATCATAATGGTAGAGGCAAATAGCGGAATGGTCATTTTTGAGCATAACGCCGATAAAAAAATGCTTATAGCAAGCACTACAAAAATCATGACGGCGCTTGTTGTGCTTGAAAACTGCTCCTGCGATGAAAAAGCAACTATCAAAAAGGACTATACAAACATCGAAGGCTCATCGCTCTATCTGAGAGAGGGCGAGATCTTCACCGTACAGGAACTTTTATACGGTTTGATGCTCGCCTCCGGCAATGATGCCGCTGTAGCGCTCGCATATCACACGGCCGGCGGGATCGAGCAGTTTGCGGAACTTATGAACGATAAGGCCCATGAACTCGGCCTTAAAAATACGTCTTTCAAAAATCCGCACGGACTTGATGAAGACGGACATTACTCGACGGCAAAAGATCTCTCCGTTATTGCGCGCTGCGCTATGCAGAATGAGGACTTCCGTGAGATCGTATCGACAAAGTCGGCTGTGATTCATGAGCGTGTTCTCGTTAACCACAATAAACTTTTGTGGAAATATGACGGAGCTGCGGGCATAAAAACCGGCTATACCATGCAGTCTGGTAGAAGTCTTGTCTCATTTGCCGAACGCGACGGAACAAGCTTTATTATAGTGACGATCAATGACCGAGATGACTGGGATGACCATATGACGCTGTTTAACTGGGGGTTTGATAATTATAAAACAGAAAATGCTGTTGACGCCGAAGCCCTAACCTATGAGATCCCCGTGATCTCCGGAGAGAGCAAAATAATCACTGTTAGGCCGTCAAACGACGTTAGCATATTTATTGAAAAAGACAGGGAGTGCGAAATATGTGTCTTTTTGCCAAGATTTGTCTATGCGCCGGTTCAATCAGGTGATATAATAGGCAGTATACAGGTGTTTTCTGACGGAGAACTTGTAGGAGAGACAGAGCTTATTTGCGATGAGAGCATACAGCTTGATTCGGACAGTGTCTTGCCTTTTTGGAAACGTGCTCTGAAAGGTGTTTCTATTGCTTTACAATAACAAACGGTGATTTAAATGAAAGAGCGTCTGCAAAAAATAATATCTGCGCATGGGATAACCTCCAGGCGAAAGGCAGAGAAGCTTATCTCTCAAGGGCGCGTTACGGTAAACGGAGTTACCGCGGCTCTTGGGACTTCTGCAAACGCAGAAGCAGATATTATTGAGATAGACGGAAAGCCGCTGACAGCATCTGTAAAACACGTTTATATCGCACTTAATAAACCCAGAGGTTACCTTACCACGGTAAGCGACGATCGGGACAGAAAAACGGTCATGGAGCTTGTACATGATGTAGGTGTTCGCATATATCCGGCCGGCAGGCTTGATATGGATTCTTCCGGCCTTCTTATCATGACGAACGACGGTGATTTTGCAAATAAAATTACCCATCCGTCCAATGAAAAAGAGAAAACATACCTTGTCAGAGTCACCGGATATAATGACAACGTCTTACAACGCTTAAGCGAGCCCATGGCGATCGACGATTATATGATAGCCCCGGCAAAAGTTACTCTTGTCCACAACGACGGCACATCCGCACTCCTGCGCTTCATTATCCGCGAGGGACGCAACAGGCAAATAAGAAAAATGTGTAAGGCGGCCGACCTTGACGTGATCTCGCTCCACCGCGTTTCCATAGGGAACATCAAACTTAGCAATCTGCCTTCAGGAAAGTGGCGGTATCTGACGGATGACGAAGTCGCATCCATAAAGAACTCTTAAAACCGTAAATGATGACATCAGCCGGAGAGTTATGTATACCCTCCGGCTTTTTGTGCATATTATGAGGCTTATACGCCCTCACTAAGCTATCTGTTGTTTAAGCCCAGCGCCTCTCTGTAACATTCGGGAGAGCTGAGGCTGTCAGGCGGGAAAAACTCGTCGACAGGGAAATTAATTTTGCTGAACAGAGCGCACGGATCATCTTCGTTGCCGCCAACGCACTCCTTATCCGGCATGCAGTAATCATAACTCGGTATAAGAAGCTGTGTGTCACGCTCAAGACGGACAATAGAGAACTGGCCAAGCGTTACAACAAGAATCCTTGCACCCGTCTCCAGCGAAATGGGGCTGTCAAAGGAATCGGCTATAAACGACGGGATTTCAAAAACTTCCCCGACGTTTTGCGGGAAATTGCAGTTATCCACAAGCCGCAGGCTGAGTATTATCGGATTGACCGCCTCGACTACAGCTGTAGGCAAATTTGCACTCGCGATAGACTGTGCGTCGAGCCCTCCTAAAACTGTATCTGATGTAAAAATCTTGGCGCTGCCTTCACTGCCAAACAGGATAACCCTTTTGTCAAATACGGACAGCCCCGTAAATTCAACGTATCTGTTGGCAGTAGTGTATGCATCGCCTGTGATCTTGTAGAAGAAGCGAAGATCTACCGTATAAAACCCTCGGTTGAAAGAGACCTCTTCGACATCGGTCGTGACGTATAGAAGCTCTGCACTTCTCGGGCGTATGCTCATTGCATTTTCCAATACGGGAAGCGAATTCACAGTCGGATAAACTCTCAGCTCATCAATGCAGTCTTTATCACGGCAGGAATCGTATATTTTGCGAGTATGCACACATACGGCTTCTTTTATGCACGCATCTTCTTTGATCGGTCCTGGTAAAACCCTCGGTGGCATTTATGTTCCTCCTTAAATCAAATTAAAGTAACTTCCGCTAGGAAATTATGTATTGATGTCAGGCATCAATAATTCACTTCAATACAGTCTATGCGTCGTGGTTAAATTTGTGAGAACAGAGCTAAAAAACCGTAATTTATCCGCCGCGGTTGCAAGCAAGCGCTTCAAGATGATATAATATCCGCATTGCGGATATTATATGTTAATTTAAATTCTTTTTCTCGCTGCCTGCTGTGGCAATCGAAAAAGAGGATAATTATATAATACCTGCTTGCAGATATGATATAATAAAGTGTTATAAAAAATCCGGAGGAAAACACATGGTTATATTGGGAATCGATCCGGGGATAGCGACCGTTGGATTCGGCATAATTACAGCCGAGGGGAGTGTACATAAACCCGTGAGATACGGCGTAGTATCCACAGCGGCCGGCCTGCGCCTCTCTGTACGGCTTGCGCAGATATATGATGACGTTTCCGAGCTTATAAAAACGTTTAAGCCTGATGCGATAGCGATAGAAGAACTTTTTTTCAATACCAATCAGAAAACAGCCGTCTCTGTCGCGCACGGCCGCGGTGTCATAATACTCGCCGGTGAGAGGATGGGTATCCCGATGTTTGAATACACTCCTCTTCAGGTCAAGCAGGCTATTACAGGCTACGGCCGCGCCGATAAACGGCAGATGATGGACATGGTAAAACGCCTTTTAAATCTAAAAGACGTAGCAAAACCCGACGACGCTTCAGATGCGCTCGCACTTGCAATCTGCCATGCGCGAAACGCAACGTCGCTTCTCAATATTTCAGGAGGTAACTCTGTATGTTCTACTATTTAGAAGGTAAAATATCAATTACAGCGCCAAATATCGCTGTTGTGGACGTCGGCGGCGTCGGATTCGGCTGCTATGTTACGACAAACACACTCTCCCGTCTCGAGGACGGCAAAACGGCGCGGCTTTATACATACTGCTATATTAAAGAGGATGCGTTTGATATATTTGGGTTTTACGACACCAATGAAAAGCGCTGTTTTGAAATGCTTATATCCGTTTCGGGAGTAGGTCCCAAAGCTGCTCTTTCGATTTTATCGGTCACAACACCCGATCAGCTCGCACTTGCTATAATCACCGATAACGAAAAGGCTCTAACCTCAGCGTCCGGTATAGGCAAGCGCATAGCACAGAGAATAATACTCGAGCTCAAAGACAAGATCGCAAAGGAGAATAAGACAATAAGCTCCGGCTCAGCCGGATTACCAATAGATTTGGGAATGCCGGCAGGAGTCATAAGCGAAGCCATGGCGGCGCTCGCCGTGCTTGGATTTTCGCAGCAGGAGATATCGTCTCTCTTAAAAACTATTGACACGGACAATATGACGGTAGAAGAAATTGTAAAAGAGGCTTTAAAATCAAGCCTGAAATAAGCGTGACAGGAGGGTTGGAATAATGAGTATCGACTTTAGCGACGAGAAAAAATACGGCGATAGGGAAGACCGGGACGATCTCCTCGCCACGACCTTTATAAACGGCGATGCCAGCGAATACAGTCTGCGACCGAAAACGCTAAAAGAGTATATCGGTCAGGAAAAAGCCAAAAATAACCTCGCCGTTTTTATCGAAAGCGCAAAGCGCCGGAATGAGCCGCTTGACCATGTTTTACTCCACGGCCCCCCGGGGCTCGGAAAGACGACGCTCGCCGGAATTATTGCGACTGAAATGGGTGTAACGCTCCGCAAAACCTCAGGGCCCGCGATAGAAAAGCCAAAGGATCTTGCAGCGTTGCTAACGAACCTAAACGAGAACGACATACTGTTCATCGATGAGATACACCGTATGAACCGTTCTGTGGAGGAGATCTTATACCCTGCCATGGAGGACAAGCAGATAGACATAATCATAGGACAGGGTCCGTCGGCGACTTCTATATGCCTCGAGCTTAAAAACTTTACGCTTGTAGGCGCCACAACGCGCTCTGGGCAGCTATCCGCACCTCTGCGTGATAGATTCGGCATTGATCTAAAACTCGAATTGTACACCCCTCAGGAGCTCCAGATGATAATCGAGCGATCTGCGGAAATACTGTCTGTGGAGATTGAAAGCGCCGGATCATTTGAGATAGCCGCACGGAGCAGGGGGACTCCGAGAATCGCCAACCGGCTGCTGCGGCGTGTCCGCGATTTTGCCCAGGTATTCGGTGATGGTACAATAACCAAAGAGATCGCCGACAAAGCACTGAACCGGCTGGAGATAGATAAAAACGGCCTCGATGCAATAGACCGGCGGCTTCTCGAGAGCATTATAGTCAATTATGGGGGCGGCCCCGTAGGACTTGATACCATAGCCGCAACCATAAATGAAGAACCTGTGACCCTTGAAGATGTTTATGAGCCGTATCTTATGCAGCAGGGTTTTCTCACGAGGACTCCGCGCGGCAGATGCGTCACAGAACGGGCATATGAGCACCTCGGTATAAGTGCATACGGGCAAACGAGAATAAGTGAAAAGTAAGGTCTTACGCGGGGTTTTGCAGCTGTTAAATAATTATTAAAAAAAGTATCGGATTTTTTAAAAAACCTCTTGACTTTATTCGATTTTGTTAATATAATTATTT
>CALXCR010000006.1 GCA_944386855.1 uncultured Oscillospiraceae bacterium | reverse complement strand
GAATCCGGCCTTATCGCCGATATACAGCCGCCGGATTATGAGACGCGCGTCGCTATCATAAACAACAAGGCGATGCAGCTCGGCATAGTCCTGCCGGAGGATATAGTGCAGTATATAGCGGAAAACATGACGTCAAACGTCCGCCAGATAGAGGGCGCCGTCAAAAAGGTAAAGGCGTACAACGACATAATGGACGAGCCGCTCACCGTCACGACCGTGTCGAAGATCATAAAGGACATGTTCCGCGAAAAGACAGAATATATCCCCACGCCGGAGGTCATCATCGAGGAGACGGCAAAGTTCTACTCGCTGACGCCGGAAGAGCTCAAAGGCAGGTCGCAGACGAAAAAGATCGTACTGCCGCGGCAGATATCGATGTATCTCATACGCACGATAACAAATCTTCCGCTTATAGATATCGGCGAGATATTCTCGCGCGACCACACGACGGTCATGTCCTCCATATCAAAGATCGAGGATATGCTGCCGAAATCTTCGGAGCTTTCCGAGATAATACGCGATATAACGGCAAATATCAACTCCAAAAACTGAACATCTTCACTTTTCCACAAATTCTGATAAATTCTGTGTGTTTTATGTGATAAAATTTTCGGTGTGAAAAACGCGGAAAAAAAGGACTATTTTTCCCACATTATTTTCTTTGACAAAATCAGCCTGTTTACGCTGTTTTTGCCGTTTTTCCACATTTCCATAGTCTACTACTACGTCTACTGAAAAAATATAATATATATTTCTTTATATTTCTTTTTATACAGAAAAAATTTCTTTCGTATTCTTATCCGGGAGGTAAACAAAAGTGAAATTTTCATGTGAAAAATCACTCCTGCAATCGGCCATATCGACAGCCATGAGAACGGCCGCCACAAAAAGCGTCATACCGTCGCTTGAAGGGCTTCTTATAGAGGCAATGCCGGACAAGGTCTTCATAACCGGCTTTGACCTTAAGACGGGCATAAAGACGGCACTGCCGTCCGACACGGCGGAGACGGGAAGCATCGTTATAAACTCGCGCCTTTTCGGCGAGATTATAAGAAAGCTGCCCGACGACGTCGTAAACATCGAGACGGATGACAACATGGCGGTGAACATAACGTGCGGTATGAGCCGTTTCGACATAATCGGCATATCGGCCGACGATTATCCCGATCTGCCGTCGGTCGACTACGACAACTCGATATACCTGCCGGAAAAGACGATGAAAGAGATGATATCGCAGACGATTTTCGCCGTCAGCGATAACGAGGCGAGGCCGATACATACGGGCGCGCTGTTCGAGGTGGAAAACGGGGAACTCACCGTCGTCGCGATAGACGGATATCGCCTCGCGCTGAGAAAAGAGAAGATAAGCCTCGACGAGACGAACATAAAGACGTTTGTAGTACCCGGGGTTGCGTTGAACGAGGCCGAGCGCATACTGTCCGACTCCGACAGCGACGACGTGAAGGTCACGGTGGGTTCGAAACATATAACATTTACGATCGGCACGACGACGCTCGTGACGCGCAGGCTCGAGGGAGAGTTTTTAAATTACAGAAACGCGCTTCCGCAGACATGCAAATATACGATAACCGCGGAAAAGCGCGATATAATCACGTCGGTAGACCGCGTGTCGCTCATCATAAGCGACAGGGTGAAAAGCCCCGTCAGATTCAGATTCGAGGACGGAAAGCTGAAAGTAGCCGCCACGACGCCGCTTGGACGGGCTAACGACGAATGTCCCGTACAGGGCGACGGAGAAGGGCTTGAGATCGGCTTTAATAACAAGTATATACTCGACGCCCTGCGCGCCGCTCCGGCGGATACGGTGCGGCTGGAGCTTTCAAGCGGCGTGTCTCCGTGCCTTATAAAGCCGGAGAGCGGAGAGGGCAACTTCCTCTATATGGTGCTGCCGGTGAGGCTGAAAAATGAAGGTTAAGCTTAAAGTAAAGATAAAGCGCCGCGAGGAGACGGCCGAGATTTTGAGTGATTTTATAAAGCTCGACGCGCTTTTGAAGTTTGCGGGAGTCTGCGAGACGGGCGGCGAAGCGAAAGCCGCCGTACAGGGCGGCCTTGTAAAGGTAAACGGCGAGGTCTGCGCTCTGCGCGGCAAAAAGCTGTACCCGGGGGATACGGCGGAGTACCGCGGCGTTTTGATAACGGTCAAAAAGGCGGGCGGAGAGAGTTCCCCGCCGGTGGACAAATGAACGTAGTAAGCCTTAATTTAGAGGGATTCAGAAATTATTCGCAGCTTCACGCCGCCTTCGACGCGGGTGTGAACGTCATAACGGGCGACAACGCGCAGGGAAAGACGAATCTTTTGGAAGCCGTGTACTATCTCGCGGCGGGCAGGTCTTTCCGCGCGAGGTCGGACAGGGACGTTATAAATCTAAACTCCGACATGGCGCGGATAGCGGCCGTGATAGAAGCCGAGGGACGCCGGCAGAAGATAGAGATCGGCATACTGCGCGGCAGGGGCAAGAGAATATCGGTAAACGGCGTCAGAAAGCGCACCGTGGCGGAGCTTTCGGGCAAGGCGGCATGCGTTTTGTTTTCGCCGGACGACCTCTCGATAGTCAAAGACGGCGCGGCCGTCAGGCGGCGTCTTATGGACATGTGCCTTTCACAGCTTCGGCCTAGATACGCGGCCCTCTTGTCACAGTACCGCAGGACGTACGACGGAAAGCTGAGAATACTGCGCGACCACCGGGAGAAGCCGTCGCTTCTTCTGATGCTCGACGAGTACAATGCGCATCTCGCGCGGCTGTCGGCGGAGCTTATACGGTACAGGGCGTGGTTTGCGGAAAACCTGTCGAAATATGCGTCGTCGATACACGCGGAATTTTCCGGCGGGGCGGAAAAGCTCGGCATAAAATACAAAACCGTCAGCACGATAGACGATCCGAAAAGGCCGGCGGCGGAACTTTGCGCGCTTATAGAGCGCCATCAGGCGGAGCATTACGGGGCGGAGCTTGCCTCCGGCTCGTGCCTTACGGGCGCGCACAAGGACGACCTTGAGATAGATATAAACGGCGCGCCGGCAAAAAGCTTTGCATCCCAGGGGCAGGCGAGGACCGCGGCGCTGTCGCTTAAGCTCGCCGAGCGCGAGCTCCACTTCGCGGAGCGAAACGAATATCCGATACTGCTTCTCGACGATGTTCTGTCGGAGCTTGACAAAAGCCGGCAGAGCTTTGTTTTGAATAAAATACGCGGCGGGCAGGTGTTTATAACCTGCTGTGAGGACGACAACATCGCCGCGCGCACCGGCGGCACGGTCATGCGGATTGCGGCCGGGCAAATTGTCGAATAATGCCGAACGCAGACATAAAAAGTCAAACGCCGTCGAAAAGAGATACGCTTTGCCGTAAAACGTCGTAAAAACTCGAAACGCGCCGAAGAATGCTGCAATATGTCTAAGCGGCACGGAAACCGTCGGGGTGTGTCGGAACATGTCGAAAAGGCGCGCTTTTAGCCGGCGCAGATGATCTATGCCGCGCACCGCTTTGTTTAAACGACACGGAAAAAGCCGTAAAATGTCGAAAGCGGTAAGACATTGTCGGAAACGAGCGGTGTGTGTCAAAGCGTGTCGAAAACTGTCATAAAAAGGCAAATGGCGTCGGAAACCGTCGTACAAGGTCGAAGAGCGGCGGAAAAAGGCGGAAAGTCTCGAAAAACGGCGAAAAAGTGGGCCGGGCAGTGCGTACGATTACGGAAGTATAACGGGAGCAAAAAAAATGTATCTTCATTTGGGACAGGACACCGTCGTGCCTAAATCGGCGGTAATAGGGATATTCGACGCCGACAACACGACACAGTCGTATATAACGCGCGAATTTTTAAGCCGCGCGGAGAAATCCGGCGGTATCGTCGACGTCTCCGGCGATATACCGAAGTCGTTCGTCGTCTGTGAGGACTGCGGCACGGTCACGGTGTATCTTTCGCAGCTCAATACGTCGACGCTTTTAAAGAGAAACGAGTCGGGGTGGATATAGATCCGGGATCACGAGGATCGAGATTTTTTCAGGAGAGTGTAGAGTAATATGTCAGAATTGAACGAAAAGGTAACGCAGGAATACGACGCGTCGCAGATTCAGGTGCTTGAGGGGCTTGAAGCGGTGCGCAAGAGGCCGGGTATGTACATCGGCTCCACGTCGTCGTCGGGCCTGCACCATCTCGTGTACGAAATAGTCGACAACGCGATAGACGAGGCGCTCGCCGGGTACTGCACGGAGATAACGGTCACGATAAACCCCGACGGGAGCGTCACGGTGACGGACAACGGGCGCGGTATCCCCGTCGATATACAGGAACAGACCGGAAAATCGGCTCTTGAGGTCGTTTTCACCGTACTCCACGCCGGCGGCAAGTTCGGCGGCGGCGGATACAAGGTGTCAGGAGGACTGCACGGCGTCGGGGCGTCCGTCGTAAACGCGCTGTCGGAGTGGCTCACCGTCCAGGTGCACAAAAACGGCAGCATATACGAAATGCGTTTTTCGCGCGGCGATATAACGCAGGAGATGACCGTCGTAGGCGATACCGACAAGACGGGCACCGTCGTCACGTTCATGCCTGATCCCGAGATGTTCGAGGACACGGAGTATAATTACGAGACGCTGTTTACGAGAATGCGCGAGCAGGCGTTTTTAAACGCGGGGCTTCTGATAAAGACAGAGGATAAGCGCTAGGGGAAAGAGACGTCCGACACGATGCGGTACGAGGGCGGCATACGCGAATTTGTAACATATCTGAACAGGAGTAAAACGCCCGTCCACGGCGATATCATATACATGTCCGGAGAGAAGGACGACTCCACGGCCGAGATCGCCATGCAGTACAATGACAGCTACAATGAGCTTATCTTAAGCTTTGCAAATAACATAAACACGCCGGAGGGCGGCATGCACGAGACGGGCTTTAAGGCCGCGCTCACGAGGGTGTTAAACGACTACGGCAAAAAGGCAAAGCTCTTAAAAGACGACGAGAAGCTCTCCGGCGACGACTGCCGAGAGGGGCTCTCCGCCGTTATCTCCGTAAAGCTGACGGAGGCGCAGTTTGAGGGGCAGACGAAGGCAAAGCTCGGAAACAGCGAGATAAGGACGCTTGTAGACAACATAGTGTCGAATAAACTGTCGCAGTTTTTGGAGGAAAACCCGCAGGCGGCGCGCGCGATAATAGAAAAGGCGATGACCGCCTCCCGCGCACGAGAGGCCGCGCGCAAGGCGAGAGAGTCAATCCGCCGCAAGACGGGGCTTGAGTCCGGGCAGATGCCCGATAAGCTGCGCGACTGCAACGAGCGCGACCCCGCGCTCACGGAGCTGTACATCGTCGAGGGCGACTCGGCGGGAGGCTCGGCAACGCAGGGGCGTGACAGCCGGTTTCAGGCGATACTGCCGCTCTGGGGCAAGATGCTGAACGTCGAAAAGGCGAGAGCCGACAAGGTGTACGGAAACGACAAGCTAAACCCCGTCATCGTCGCGCTCGGCGCGGGGATCGGCGACGAGTTCAATATCGATAAGCTGAGATATCACAAGATAATCATCATGGCGGACGCCGACGTCGACGGCAGCCATATAAGGACGCTGCTGCTTACGTTTTTCTTCCGCTTCATGCGCCCGCTTATCGAGGAGGGATATGTATATTCCGCCGTGCCGCCGCTTTATAAGCTCACAAGAGGAAGGACGCAGCGCGTCGCGTATTCCGACGAGGAGAGAGACCGGATATCGGCGGAGCTGAGAGGCGGCAACCCGAACGTAAAGGTCGATATAAGCCGCTTTAAGGGTCTCGGTGAGATGAACCCGTCCGAGCTCTGGGAGACGACGATGAACCCCGAGACGAGGACGCTGCGGCGCATAAATCTTGAGGACGCCGTAAAGGCCGACGAGATATTTACGATACTCATGGGCGAGCAGGTCGAGCCGCGAAAGCAGTTTATCGAGGAAAACGCGAAGTACGCGGTAAATCTTGACTACTAAGGAGGCAAACGGATATGGCTAAACACAAGGACTATAAGCCGGAGGATATCGCGTTCCCCGACCAGCATATAGAAAACTCGGAGCTTGTCAGCGAGATGAAGACGAGCTACATCGAGTACGCGATGAGCGTCATCGTCGGGCGCGCTCTGCCCGATGTGCGCGACGGACTGAAGCCCGTCCACCGCAGGATACTGTACGCGATGTACGAGGACGGACTGACGCACGACAAGCCGTTTAAAAAATGCGCCACCGCAGTCGGCGACGTATTGGGCAGATACCATCCGCACGGCGACTCGTCTGTTTACGACGCGCTCGTGCGTCTTGCGCAGGATTTCTCCATGCGCTATATGCTCATCGACGGACACGGAAACTTCGGCTCCGTCGACGGCGATCCCCCGGCGGCCTACAGGTACACCGAGGCGAGAATGTCGAAAATCGCGGCTGAGATGCTGCGCGATATCGAAAAAGAGACGGTCGATTTTCTGCCGAACTTTGACGAGTCGAGAAAAGAGCCGCTCGTACTGCCGTCGCGGTTTCCGAATCTTTTAGTCAACGGCTCGTCCGGCATTGCCGTCGGCATGGCGACGAATATCCCGCCGCACAATCTAACGGAGGTAATAAACGCGTGCATATGTGTGCTCGATAACCCGGAGGCGACGCTGTCGGATCTTTTGGAGCATGTGAGCGGCCCCGATTTCCCGACGAGGGGCATAATCATGGGCAGGGCCGGCATAAGACAGGCCTACGCCACCGGCAGGGGCAAAATAGTCGTCCGCGCACGGACGGAGTTTGAGGAATTCTCTAAGGACCGCACGAGGATAATCGTTACGGAGCTTCCGTATCAGGTGAACAAGAGGATGCTCATCGCCGCGATATCGGACCACGTCCACTCAAAGCGGATAGAGGGCATATCGGATCTGCGCGACGAGTCCGACAGGACCGGCATGCGCATCGTTATCGAGCTTAAGCGCGACGCGAACCCGCAGGTCGTATTGAACCAGCTTCTTAAGCAGACGCAGCTTCAGACGAGCTTTTCGATAAACATGCTCGCGCTCGTAAACAACCAGAAACAGCCGAAAATACTGTCTCTGCGCCATATAATCGACGAGTACCTCGCGTTTCAGGAGGAGATCATCGAAAGACGGACGAGATACGACCTCAGAAAAGCGCAGGAGAGGGCGCACCTTCTCGAAGGACTTCTCATCGCGCAGGACAATATCGATGAGGTCATAAGAATCATCCGCTCAAGCTACGACAACGCAAAGCAGAACCTTATGGACCGCTTCGGGCTGTCCGATGTGCAGGCGCAGGCGATATGCGATATGCGCCTTATCGCGCTGCAGGGACTAAACCGCGAGCGGCTTGAAAACGAGTATAAGGAGCTTGAGGAGAAGATCGCGTATTATAAGGAGCTTCTCGCAGACCCCGAGAAGATCAAGGGCGTTTTGAAAGACGAGCTTATCGAGATCCGCGACAAATACGGGGACGAGCGGCTCACCGAGATACAGGATGTTGAGGACGAGATCGACGTTGAGGATCTTATCGAGGAGGAGGACTGCGTCTACACGCTCACAAACGCGGGGTATATAAAGCGCCTTCCGGCGAACACCTACCGCGCGCAGAAGCGCGGCGGCCGCGGCATCACCGCGATGACGACGCGCGAGGAGGACTTCGTCGAGACGCTGTTTACCGCGTCGACGCACGATCACATCATCTTTTTCACGAATTACGGGAGATGCTACCGCAAAAAGGGGTATCAGATACCGGAGGCAGGCAGATCCGCCAAGGGGACGAACATAGTAAACATACTGCCGATAGAGCGCGGCGAGAGAGTCACCGCGATGATACACATGCGCGAGTATTCGGCCGACATATACCTCGTCATGGTGACGAAATTCGGCACGGTCAAGCGCATGAGCATGGCGGCGCTCAAAAACATAAGGCGCTCCGGCATACGCGCACTGCGGCTTGAGGAGGGGGATGAGCTGATCTCCGTCCGCGAGACCGACGGCAGCGATAAAATAATCATCGCGACGCACGACGGCATGGCCATATGCTTCAACGAGAGCGACGTTCGCCCGATGGGGCGCGAGGCAGCAGGTGTGCGCGGCATAAAACTGCGCGAGGGCGACTACTGTGTCGGCGCTGCGCGTGCCCGTGAGGGCGGCGCACTGCTCACCGTGACCGAAAACGGATACGGCAAGCGGACGGAGATAAAGGACTATCTGCGCGGCGGCGCTGACGGCGAGGGCACGGCGCAGAACCGCGGCGGTCTCGGCGTTAAAAACTACCATATAACGGACCGCACGGGCAAGGTCGCGGCGGTAAAGGTCGTCGACGATAACGACGACGTCATGATAATATCCGATGACGGTACGATAATCCGCATGGCGGCGAGTGACATAAGCCTTTACGGCAGGGCGACGCAGGGCGTCCGCCTGATGAAGGTATCGGAAGGCCACAGGGTCATATCCATAGCGCGCACCGAGCAGGACGAGGCAGAAGAAGAGACAGAGAATGCCGAAAACGTCGGCGCGGAGCTTGCTCTCGCAGATGATGCCGATACGATAGGTGCTGCCGAGACATCAGAAACGGCGGAAGATGCCGGCGTCGGTGAGTAAGCCGCATGAAAGAGGTCACTATATACACCGACGGGGCGTGCTCAGGAAATCCTGGTCCGGGCGGCTGGGGCGCGATACTGATGTATGGCGGCAAAACGGCGGAGCTCTCCGGCGGGGAAGCCGCGACGACGAACAACCGCATGGAGCTTATGGGCGTCATATCGGCGCTCGGCGCGCTGAATCAGCCGTGCAGGGTCACGCTGTACACCGACTCGAAATACGTCTGCGACGCGATAAACAAGGGATGGCTGAGGTCGTGGGTAAAAGCCGGCTGGAAGCGGAAGACAGGCATGGTTAAAAATATCGAGCTCTGGCAGGCGCTTTTGCCGCTTTTGGAGCGTCACGAGGTCACGTTTGTCTGGGTAAAAGGCCACGCGGAGAACGAGTTTAACAACCGCTGTGACAAGCTCGCCGTCGCCGAGAGCAGAAAGTTTATAAAATGATGAAAAGCACGGTCACTTTTGTGATCGTGCTTTTTTGCCCGCAGTGCGGGCGTTCCGCCTGTTCCACAGGCGAGTTTTTACGCGCCGATGGCGCGGGAATATTGTTACGCGAAGCGCAACTATTTTCCGCCGCCAAGCGGCGGGGGTTTATGTACCCATTTCTTTGATATATGTCAAAGAAACGGGTACACCCAAAGAAAACATAGCAAGGGGGGATACCCCCCCTTTTGCTATATATAGAAATCAAATCAAAGCCCAACGAAGTGGGTTTGATTTGAAGAGGAGGAGCGACAAAGCGGGTGAGCATTGAGCTTTAGCTCGATGCGAACAAAGCAAAGTCCGCGACGACGAGGCTTCGTGCACCTTGGTATGTCATGGACAAAGCCTCAGAAGCAGTATTGCACGGGCGATGAGTGATGCGCATTATAGCTTCACGGTCTTACCCGCAGCCATGTATGTGCGTAGAGAGCAATAACAAGTCAACACAATGTATCCACAGCGGGCGTTAGGGGTTGCGAGGGGATTTCCCCTCGCTGCCTTTTTCTTTGGGGACAACCGTTTTCGTCGACTCAAGCTCCATATCGCTTGTTTTGCCCTTTAGGGCAAAAGTGCGCTCTTTCCGCTGCGTCTCCTCCCAAAATTACAACCGCTTCGCTGGGTTGTAATTTTGTAAAAGAAATGGGTGTAATACCCCTGCGCCGTGGCGGCGCAATAAACCACTGCCTGTGGAACAGGCGACAAAAAAAGCGTCGCCCGCAGTGCGCGACACGATGCCCCCGTGAGAGCGCAAAAAGGATGCCGCGCTTTGCGCGGCAAAAGATGTCACATTTGTCCGGCGAGCTGCTGCCGGCGGTTTAAATTTATCGTGCCGTCCTGCATATCGTTTATCCATTCGAGCGACTTGTTGATGCCGTACGCCACGCAGAGTTCCGCGTCGTCGGAGAGCATCGTTTTTATGTTTGTACTGCTCTCCACAAGGCGGTCAAGACCGAAAATCTGGCTCCCGCCGCCCGTAAGGACGATGCCGTTGTCGGATATATCGGCGACAAGCTCCGGCGGCGTGTTTTCGAGCACCGAATGTATCGCGTCGAGGATGCGCTGCGACACCTCGTCAAACGCCTCGATCATCTCGGTGGAGTTGATCGACACCATTTTCGGAAGCCCCGTCATAAGGCATCTGCCCTTCACCTCGACGACGGTCTCCTCCGCGCGCGGGAAAACGCAGCCGATAGTCTTTTTGAGATCCTCCGCCGTAGAGCGGCCGATAAGCACGTTGTGTTTTTTGCGGATGTATTTCACGATCGCATCGTCAAACGAGTCGCCGGCGACCTTTATAGACTCGGCCTGCACGACGCCCGATAAGCTTATGACGGCGACATCCGTCGTGCCGGCGCCGATGTCAACTACCATGTTGCCCTCCGCCTGCGATATATCAAGCCCCGCGCCGAGAGCGGCGGCTACGGCCTCTTCTATTAGGTACACTTTCCTCGCGCCGGCCTGTATGCCCGCGTCGATGACGGCCCGCTCTTCTACCTCGGTTATGCCGGACGGTACGGATATGACGATGCGCGGCTTGAACAGCGAAAACGACGTGACTTTGCGCACAAGCTCTCTCAGCATGCGCTGTGTCATCTCATAGTCGCATATGACGCCGTCATGCATGGGGCGTATCGCGGCGATATTGCCGGGAGTTCTGCCCATCATGCGCTGCGCCGCCATACCTACTTTAAGTACTCTGCCGGTGTTTCGGTCCATCGCGACGACAGACGGCTCTCTCGTCACAACACCTTTGCCCTTTACACAGACTATAACGGTCGCCGTGCCGAGATCTATACCTATATCGCGCCCAAAAATCATAGTAGTATCTCCATTCTGCCGCCGGATAGTGTATCGAGACCGCGTATCTCCCTGCGGCTGATGGAGATACGCTGCATGTGCCGCGGTTGCCGCAGTCAAAATGCGGCGAGCGGTATAAACTAAATTTTCAATGCAGTTTCGGTATGTCCGCGCCGCTTATGGTACAGTGCTCTTATGGCCGGGCGGCGAAAAAGACAAAAAAACTGCCCGGCGGCGAAAGGCCAAGACCGCCCGATGCGGGCGTCGCCGCCGTATGTGATGACCGCCTGCGCGCCGTTTTATATCCCACGCGGGGAAACTCCCCTGCGAGGTGCGCAAAAAGGCCGTTTTTTCCTGTATATGGTTTTATTATATCCGATTAACGCGTTTTGTAACAGTGCCGGATGGAAAAATTATCAAAATTTTAAATATCCCGCGAAATTTTGCCAGCCGAGCGGGCATTACGTCGCCGCTCAGGCGACAACGTTTTTTGTCGCCTGCTCCGCAGGCGAGGGGTTGCCGCGCTCTCGTCGACACAAGCTCCATATCGCTTGTTTTGCCCTTTGGGGCAAAAGAGCGCTCATTCCGCTGTGTCTCCTCTCAAAAACACAAACCGAACGGAGTGTTTGTGTTTTTGTTTCTGCCTGCTACGCACATACATGGTTGCAGATATGGCCGTGAAGCTACGGCGCAGCCTATCGTCGCCCGTAAAATCTGTCTTATGTGGCTTTGTCCATGTCGTAATTAGGCGCACGAAGTGCGGGGGTTTGCAAAGGGGTATACTCCCCTTTGCTATGTTTTCTTTAGGGCGACCATTTCTTTTGCATATGTAAAAGAAATAGTCGCAAAACCGCCGCTTGGCGGTGGCAAATCGCCCATGCATGGGGCGAAAAAAGAGATCGCACTCGCGACAGTTGCGCCTTGCGCAACAAAATACCCCGCACCTTGGGCGGCGGCAAAATCCTCATTTTGAAAGCCGCGTTTTAAGGCCAGAGTACCTCTTCTGCCGGCGGTCGTTATTTACCATGGCGGCGACGGCGGTACGGTCACCCACGATAATGAGAAGCTCTCTCGCTCTTGTAACGGCCGTATACAGGACGCTTCGCGTCATAAGTGACGGCGCGGCATTTGTGACCGACAGTATGACGGCGCGGTATTCGCTGCCCTGCGATTTATGTACCGTCATGGCGTATGCCGGCTCAAGCTCCGTCAGGCTGTCAAACGAGTAGTCGGCGATCCTGTCCTCAAAATCGACCGTCACAAGCTCACGCTTTAAGTCGATCCCGGTGATCGTCCCGATATCGCCGTTAAAGACGCCCGTGCCCGCGTCAGCCCCGTCGGGAGAGCGCCACATCATATCGTAATTGTTGCGCACCTGCATGACGCGGTCTCCCTCGCGGAATGTAAAGCCCACGCGGTCGACCTCATGTTTGTCCGGCGAGGCGGGGTTTACCGCCGCCTGAAGCAGCAGGTTTAAATTAAACGTGCCGGATTCGTACTTTTTCTGCGGGGAGAGCACCTGTATCTGCGACGGGTGGATACCCATGTTTTTCGGCAGCCGCTCTGATACAAGCTCGACTATCGTCTCCGCCGTTTTTTGGCGCGAGCTTCTGTTTAAAAAAAACATATCGCCGTATTTTACGGAAAAATCAGGCAGTGTGCCGCCGTTTATTTCGTGTGCGGCGCGGACGATGCCGCTCTCCTTTGCCTGACGGAATATCTCCGTAAGGCGCACGGCGGGGATCGCACCGCTCCTTATGATGTCGGAAAAAGGGTTTCCCGGCCCAACGGGCGGGAGCTGGTCTGAGTCTCCCACGAGGATCAGCCTGCACGTCGGCTTAAGCGCCGACAATAGCGCGTGCATGAGCTGGATATCTATCATGGACGACTCGTCCACGATAAGCGCGCCGATGTCGAGCGGCTCGTTTTCGTCGTGGCGGAACAGCACCTCGGTCTTGTCCTCGGAAAATCCCGCGCCGAGCAGACGGTGTATCGTCTGAGCCTCGCGCCCGGTGAGCTCGCTCATGCGTTTTGCGGCGCGGCCGGTTGGGGCGCAGAGCTCCGTATTGAGCTTAAGCTTGTCGAAAACGGCGAGGATAGCGCGCACCGCCGTCGTTTTGCCCGTTCCCGGGCCGCCTGTCAGCACCATGACGCGGCTTTGTGCGGCAAGGCGTATCGCCTCGCGCTGTAATTCGGCGTACTCAAGCTCCGATTCGCGCTCTATATCGTCTATCGTCTTTTCTATGTCGCGCGCAGACGATGCCGGTATCGACGCCATTTGAAGAAGTCTCTCCGCCGAATAGCTCTCCGCGCGGTGTATGCCCTCGAGATAGCACGCGTCGCAGTTTGCGACCGTCTCGCGGACGATGTGGCCGTTTTCAGTCAAAACACGCAGCGCGGTCTCAACCGCGTCCGACTCCATGCCGATAAGCTGACAAGTCGCTGCGACGAGCTTTTCCGCCGGCAAAAACGTGTGCCCGTTTGTCAGGTTGTGTCGCAGCTCGAACAAAACGGCGGCCTCCACCCTCTGCGGAGAGTCGCTTGAATATCCAAGGCTCAGCGCAAGTGCGTCCGCCTCGTAAAAATCCGCGCCGAACTGCTCCCGCGTTATAAGATAGGGGTTATCGTGGATCAAGTCGATGGCCATGTCGCCGTATGTGCCGTAAAGCCGCACGGCGAGCGACGTTTTAAGCCCGTGCGCCGTCAAAAACTCCATAAGCGCACGCATGGCGGAGGTTTTGCGAAAGTCCGCGCCGATAGCGCGGGCCTTTTGAGGGCTTATGCCGCGTATCTCGGCGAGCTTTTCGGGCTCGTCGGCGATAACG
Source organism: uncultured Oscillospiraceae bacterium (assembly GCA_944386855.1). Classification (GTDB taxonomy): domain Bacteria; phylum Bacillota; class Clostridia; order Oscillospirales; family Oscillospiraceae; genus CALXCR01. The sequence continues at coordinate 22,408 of CALXCR010000006.1, read as the reverse complement.
GAGAGAGCTTCCGCGCCGAATTTGCCGACGATAAGCGACGCCGTCGCCGCACCAACGCCTTTTATAACGCCGGAGGCCAGATACGCAAAAATGTCGCTCCGCTCGGTCGGAAGCTGCCTTACGGCGGTCTGCGCGCGGAACTGCTCGCCGTACGACGGGTGCGTCGTCCATACTCCCGTCACGGTCAGCGTCTCGCCGTCCGTCGCGCCGGGTATACAGCCGACGACCGTTATCTCCTCGCCGGTCAACGCCTCGCGAAGGCGCAAAACGGTGTACCCGTTATCGTCGTTTGCGTATATGACGGCCGTGATAGAGCCTGTTATTTCAATATATTCCGTCGTGTCTGAAGGCAAATCGGAGATCCTCCCTCCCGTTTTTTTGCGGCCGAATGCCGCCGGGTTTTCGCCCAGCGTGTTGTTTGCCGCCCACTCAGTGGGCAATTATCGCGCTTACAGCGCGGTAAATCCTCGCCCCTTATAGGGGCGTAAAACAGTGTCGCCGTTTCGGCGGCAAAATCAGCTTTTCGGCAGCGGCGGGCGCTTTTTTAAAAGTACCTTGCCGAAGCAGAAAACGGTTATCCCGCTTGAGGCGAAAATCGCCATATCGGCGTCGCTCCTCTCGCGGTTGAGCGAAAACAGATATATATTTCCAAACGTGTCCTCGCAGTACTGCTTGCACTTCATATCGCCGTCGACGAAGAAGATGCCGACGTCGCCGTCGGTGAGCTCGGTAGTGCGCGAGACATAGACGCGCGATCTGTCTGCGATATACGGCTCCATGCTGTCGCCGGAAATGCGCACGGCGAAATCGGCCGCCGCAGGCACGTCGTCCCCGCGCGGGATCAGGACGTAATCCTCCCCCTCGGCAGGCGAGGCATACCCGGCCGCCGCAGGCGTGACGTACTCGCGTATATAGACGGGCTCTTTTTCCTCCTCCGCGCCGTCATCGCGCAGATCCAGGAGTCCGTCGATCATATCGTTTACAAAATTCCGCTCTTTTTCCGACAGGGCGGAATATTTTTTTTCCGGAAAGGCGGGCGAGACCTCCTCAGTGCCGTGCAGCGGCGCGTCGTCATCCGCAAGTACGTCGATAGACACGCCGAAATACTCGGAAATGCGGCGCAGCGTTGAAAGCTTTATATTTTTATACCCCTTGGCATAGAAACCGACTATCGTGTTGTACGGTATGCCGGTGGCGGCGGCAAGCTTTCCGCGTGTTATACCGCGCTCCGCCATCAGCGCGTCAAGCTTTTCCGTAAACAGCATAAGCCCCCTCCTCCATGTTAAATACAGAATTTTATTGTACGGATTTGCATGTATGTCATACCGCCCGCGGCGGCATGGACGCCGGTTTTTTGCCCTCCATGCCCGTACGGATGTGAAAAACGACTTCATTGGCAGGCATACTATCTATTATGCGGATATTATACCGTGACGGCAACGCCGGAATGGTATAATCGTCGTCTTTTTCGGTTGCCGCGCAAGCGGCGAGAAAAAGGACTTGAATCGAAATATAATATCCGTTTTACGGATATTATACCATACAACAGAGCTTATGTAAACAGCAACATACCCTGCATAATAGAAAAATTGCACGAAACTGTTGACAAACTATTACACAGGGTATATTATTAGACTCAGGAGCTACGATGCAACGTAGAAAAATCGAATCACATACGGTGATTCCGACGATGCGGGGGTTATGCTTCCGCCGCGACGAGATTGTGCAGCCACTTGCCGCGCTTTACCATGACGTAGCCGATGGCGCATTTTACAAGGTCGATCAGGTTGCAGCACAGGTACAGCATCACGATGTCCATAGACGTAAAGTGCGCAAGGCAGTATGCCAGCGGCACCGACAGCGTCCATATCGATACGCTGTCGAAAAGGAAGGTGATGAGCGTTTTGCCGCCGGAGCGCAGCGTAAAGTAGCACGAGTTGCAGAATGAGCGCATCGGCATATTTATCGAGGCGATGATAAGAAAATCGGTCGCGAGCGTTTTTACGCCGTCGGTCACGTTGTACGCGCCGGCGATAAACGGCGAGGCAAACACCATAAGCACCGCGCAGGCGGAGCTGCACACGAGCGAAAAGGCGATCAGCTTGTTGTCGGTGTCGCGCGCCCGCTCCATATCGCCCGTGCCGAGCGCCTGGCCGACTATTATCGAGATGGATGAGCCGAGCGCCATTGTCACTATTGCGAACAGGTTCGATATCGTCGACGAGATGTTTATCGCGGAGACGACCTCAAACCCGCGGACGGAGTAACACTGCGTCAGCACGGACATACCGGCCGACCAGAGCGCCTCGTTTGCGAGGATGGGAGTACCCTTTACGATGATGCGGCGGCACAGGTCGCCCGGGATGTACAGGCTTTTGTACGCGCCGGCGATGAATTTGTTTATATCCTTGTGCCTGTGCGTCCACACGGCGATAACGCCAAATTCCACAAACCGCGAGGCGACGGTGGCGATAGCCGCGCCGGCAGCGCCGAGAGCGGGAGCGCCGAATTTGCCGAATATGAGTATGTAGTTGCCGATGAGGTTAGTTAAAACGGCGGCGATGCCCGCTTTCATCGGAACGACGGTCTGACCGGTTTCGCGCAGCGTGCCGGAATATACCTGTACGGCGGCGAACGGCACAAGCCCGATACACATTATGGCGAGGTACTCCTTGCCGTAGCCAAGCGCGGCGGCTATGTCCTCGGCGCTTCCCTCGCCGCGTAAAAACAGGGATATGAGCGCATCGTCAAACGCGAGAAACGATGATATCCCTATAGCGCATATTATCCCCGCGATGATGAGCTTGAAGCGGAAAACATAGCGAAGCCCGTCGTGGTCCGATCGGCCGAAAAACTGCGCGCCGAATATCCCCGCGCCCGACACGGCGCCGAAAATGCACAGGTTGAATACATAAAAAAGCTGGTTTACGATAGCGACTCCCGTCATCGCCTGCGTTCCGACCTGTCCGACCATTATATTGTCGAGCAGGTTTACAAACTGTGTTATGCCGTTCTGGGCTATTATCGGTATGGTGACGGCAAGCGTACGGCGATAAAATTCACGATCGCCGATAAATTTTTTCAGCATATCGCAGCTCCTTTCACATATACGCCGGGTTTGTTTAAATTTGCGCCGGCTGCAGTCTCGTGCAGACCGGCGCAAAGCCCATGATATCAGATTATCTACAGGAGCGCAAGGGGCGCAAAAAAGGTGTCGCCTATGCGGCGACGTAATGGTGCGGCGGGACGCCGCAAAAAACAAAACTGCAACCCAGCGTAAGCGGTTGCAGTTTTGAGAGGAGGCGTAGCGGAATGAGCGCACTTTTGCCGCCACGCGGCAAAACAAGCGTATGGAGCTTGCGCCGACGACGGCGCGCTGCGCTTGTGAGCCGGAGTTATCAGTTATTGTTCGTAACGATATACGGGCTTAAAACGCCGGCGACGTTTGCTATCGGCATCGTCTGAAGCCAGACTTTGCCCGGACCGGTGATAACAGTGTTGAAAATGCCCTCACCGCCGAACAGTATATTTTTGACGCCGGGTACTGTCTGGATATCGATCTGACAGCCGGGAGTCATCGCGGCAAGGTGGCCTGTGTCTATAACGATCTGCTGGCCAGGAGCGAGTTCGTACTCGATGACGTGGCCGTCAAATTCGGCAAATGCGACGCCGCTGCCGCTGACGCGCTGGAGTATAAAGCCCTCTCCGCCGAAGAGGCCCGAACCGAGCTTCTTATTGAAGTGGACGGACAGACTTACAGTGCTCTCGCTCGCCAGAAACGACTTTTTCTGGAATATCATGTCCTGACCCGGGGCGATATTGAACGCCTTGATAGAGCCGGGAAAGCTTGACGCGAACGCGATCATGCCCTCACCGCCCATTGCGGTGTAGACGTTCTGAAACAGTTTTTCGCCTGAAAACAGCCGGCCGATGGCCTTGCCGATGCCGCCGTTTGTCGTTGTCTCCATCTTCATGTTCGGAGACATCCACGCCATGGAGCCGCCCTCTGTTATCATGCTCTCGCCGCCGGAAAGCTGGCAGATCACGACGGGCAGGGTATCTCCCTCGATACGGTATTGCATATTGTTTCCTCCTTTTAAGAAATGGGTTTTGATATATCTCCGCCGTATAGCGGAGTTTTCAATAATGGTTTTGCACGGCTTTACGCAGAATGTGCTTAATAGAACATCGTCCGCGCTTTTTCTCCCGGAACTATTGTATCAGACCGGAAGCGGCGTTGCAAGAGCGCTTTTGCCTGTTTCACAGGCGATTTTTTCCGCGCTTACAGCGCGGGATATTACACCCATTTCTTTTGCGCGCCCAAAAGAAACGGTAACAATACCCCGCGCCATGGGCGTGGCAAGTCCCCACCCACGCAAGGGGCGCAAAGATGTCGCCTACGCGGCGACGCAATGGCTCGGCAGGCAAAAAAATAAGTCGGAACGAGCATAATTCGTTCCGACATGTCAAGAGGTAGCAAAAGAGATACCTGAGTAAAATTTTAAAATAGACTCGAACCCGCAAAAAAGTTGGCAGCGCCGCGGAGACGCCCAGAGCGCGTTTACAAGCGAACAGCCGCAGCAAGCGTGACTTTTTGCGGAAGAGGAGGGGCAAGGAAGCGGGCGGATAAAAAAGGATAGCGGCGGTACGCCGCAAAAAACAAAACTGCAACAAAGCGAAGCGGTTGCAGTTTTGAGAGGAGACGCAGCGGAATGAGCGCACCGGCGGCTTTAACAAAAAAGCCGCCGCAAGCGATATGAAGCTTGCGGCGACGTGGTGGAGGAGGGTGGATTCGAACCACCGAAGTCACTGACAACAGATTTACAGTCTGCCCCCTTTGGCCACTCGGGAACTCCTCCGTATTCAAATATAACTAACCGGTGCGGCACAGGTGAAAAGTGGAGCTGGTGGACGGATTCGAACCCCCGACCTGCTGATTACAAATCAGCTGCTCTACCGGCTGAGCTACACCAGCACATCGAAATATCAGCCTGTCTATCTTAGCAAAAGCGCGGCAGTTTGTCAACGGCGAATTTGAAATTTTTTAAAAATTTGACGCCGGCATGCCCATTGCGGGCGCAAAAGCGGGCTGTAAACAGGCGAATATCACAGTAAAAGCCCAAATACGGGCTCAAGACAGGCCTTAAGCTGCGAAAACGGGGACAGAAAGTGTACGCCCAAAAGCACGGCGTCGAAAGGAGGAAAAACCGGCATTATGAGATACACACCGAAAAGACACCGAAAAACACCGGGCCGCGACAGACAGCAATACCCGCCGTGCGCTTACTGCTGCGAGTGCGGCGGAGAGGTGTACGGCGAGGAGACGGTCTACCTGATAGACGGGCGGATCGTCTGCCATGAATGTCTAGGCGATTTTGCCGAGCGGTATTTTGCGTCCGACGCGTTAAAGGGCGAAAGATTAAAACGAGGAGGAAATACATATGAAACTTACTGAACTTGCGGCGGAATACAGGCAGAGCGGACGGATGCTGCTCGGGCGGATAGAGGAGCTCTCCGCAATGCTCGATGGCGAGAGGATGTCCGAGACGGAAAAACTCAGGCTTCGCCGCCGCATTATACAGCTAAAGCGCATGCGCCGGTATGTGAACGAGGCGGCGTGCGTTATGGAGAGATATTATGACAAGGAGTACAGAAATGGACGGTTTTCAATTTGAGATGGGCGCGGCAAACCGCCGCGCGCTGAAGGACAGAGGCTGCCGCGAGGCGGTAGAGCGCGAAATTATACTTGCGATACGGCAGTCGCTCACCGAAAAGCAGCGCGAGACATTCATAATGTACTATGCACGGCGTATGAGCATGCCGCAGATAGCAAAACTGCGCGGAGTGAGCGTACCTACTGTGTCGCGGACGCTTAAGCGTGCGCGGCAGCGCATCGACGATCGTGTGTGTGCGGTGATAGAAAGACGGTAATGGGCGGGCATTTGCCGCTTTTGGCGCGGCAAATGCCGTTTGGCCGCAAAAAACCATCACTGTTGGTCGTAGTGTATCACACTTCCGTCTACCAGGTTGAGAACCAAAAGCGTCTGCTCGACTCCCTCCATACCCGTTTCTATCATATCGCCGGACGAATTATACAGCGTATAATCTCCTCTCAGCGTCACAGACGGTACAAGGTAAAAATCGTCCGGATTATCCCTGATCTTCGTCCTTGACAGTCCAAACTCCATCGACGTTATGTCAACCTCTACCCTGTCAGTCACCTGCGATTCCGGCACATCGCCGGGATTAAACATCTGATACATACCGATATCGTCCATAGACATCTGCGTTTTTACCCTCTCCATCAGTTCGTCAAATGGCATAACAGCGGTACTGGCGTTTATCACTTCCACCACCTCAAGCGGGCCCATATAGCTGAAATCAATAACAGTTCCGTCGGCCGCCATCGTGAATCCGAGCGTTTCATAATAATAATTTGACGCGTATTCTTCTTCGCTTTTAAGGTTACTGAGCTGTGTCTGCGGCGTTACCATGACCCCATCATAAACCGGAGCGACGCCGACATATATGACATAGCCTCCGTAATAGCCGCTATATGACGCCTCACAGCCCGTTATCACCCACTCACCGATGTCCATCTTCTCTATCATCTCTTCCGCCTGTATGCGGATATTTTCGACCGTCTCCGCGTCCGGCTTCTCCTGCACGAACCATCCGCTGTTTGCAAAAGCCTCTCTCATCGTATCGGTCGTATAATCAGGACTGTGGATAAACGACATTATCATCTGTATCCTGTAGTCGTCTTCCATTCGGTTTGACACATTATAATTTATCGACACCCCATTAATCTCTAAAAGTGCTCTTATTTTCTTAGTTTTATTTTCATCAGAAAAAGGCTCATAGTGAGACGAAGGGAAAAATGTCCACAAACATTCCTCTTGTTCCTCCGTCTCACTCGCAGTCTCGTACAACTCCTTATATTCCTCGAGAATCCTTTTATTTGCCTCCATTTCTATTTGTATGGCCTCTTCTATCTCCTCAGGACTCAGTGGCGAGTCTTTATATTCATCATAAATATAATCATACGACGAGAAAAGAGTCCATCTTACTATTTCATTTTCTATCTCACTTTTCGTCCCCACTTCGGAGTACTCGTAAAAAGTCGTGTCCTCTCCGTACAGCGTCTCGGCTACTCGCTTCGCGAGCTCCGGCGTTATCTCCTCCGGCGTCACCTGTATGACCGGCATCGGGTTTCCGCTGTATTTGATGTCCGACACGTCTATGTTAAATTCAATCTTTCCGTCCGTACTGGTGAATTTATCTGTATATGAAAAAGCCTCCGTGTTTGCTCCCTCTACCGGTTCTGCGCTGCTGTTTAAGGCGGACTCGAACACACCGTCGTTTTTTCCCGCTACAACGGCGGTATCCGGCGCAGCCTGACAGCCCGAAAACAGGGAGGTGACAAGCATTACACAAAGTATCGCGGAAATAAGTTTTTTCCTATCCATATGATGTCCTCCTTGTATTTTTTCTTAAGTATAATATGGAGCTGCATCATAACTGCATCATTTATGCAGATTTTTCGCATCATTTTACCTGTTCGCGTGGGGATTTTGTTGTCAGGCGGCAGGCAACAAAAAAACGCAAACCTTTTGTTCGGTTTGCGTTTTTGATATGAGACAAAAATCTTTTTATTTCAGTGTTTTTGCCAAGAACTGGCCCGTAAAGCTCCGCTCGCACGCGGCGCACTCCTCCGGAGTGCCCTCGAACACTATCTCGCCGCCGCCGTCGCCGCCCTCAGGACCTAAGTCGATGATATGGTCGGCGGTCTTTATAACGTCGAGGTTGTGCTCGATGACGAGCACTGTGTTGCCGGCGTCGGTCAGTCGGTTTAACACGTCGATCAGCTTGTGTACGTCGGCCGTGTGCAGTCCTGTCGTCGGCTCGTCGAGGACGTACAGCGTGTTGCCCGTGCTGCGCTTTGACAGCTCTGTCGCGAGCTTTACCCTCTGCGCCTCGCCACCGGAGAGCGTCGTCGAGTTCTGCCCCAGCTTTACATAGCCGAGCCCGACGTCGGACAGCGTCTGAAGCTTCTGCATGATCTTCGGGTGGTTTTCAAAAAACTCCAGCGCCTCCGCGACCGTCATCTCAAGCACGTCGTAAATACTCTTGCCCTTGTATTTGACCTCGAGCGTCTCGCGGTTGTAGCGGTGTCCCTTGCAGACCTCGCACGGGACGTAAATATCCGGCAGAAAGTGCATCTCGATTTTCAAAAGCCCGTCGCCGGAGCACGCCTCGCACCGTCCGCCGCGGACGTTGAAAGAAAAACGGCTCGCCGTGTACCCGCGGGATTTAGCGTCGGGCGTGGAGGCGAAAAGCTCCCGTATATCGCCGAAAACGCCGGTGTACGTCGCGGGGTTAGATCGCGGAGTGCGCCCTATGGGCGACTGGTCTATACATATGACCTTGTCGAGGTTTTCGATCCCCTCCATACGGCCGTACCGGCCGGCGTGGATCTTCGCGCGGTTTAATTCTGCGGCCAGCGCCTTGTAAAGCACCTCGTTTACGAGCGACGACTTGCCGCTGCCGGACACGCCCGTGACGCATATGAATTTGCCGAGCGGGAGGGTCACGTTTACGTCTTTCAGATTGTTTTCCGCCGCGCCGTATATTGTGAGCGTCTTTCCGTTGCCGTCTCTTCTCTTCTCCGGCACGGGTATTTTTTTGCGGCCGCTCAAGTACTGCCCGGTTATCGATTCCCCGCAGCCGAGTATGCCGGAGACCGGCCCCGTGTACACGACCTCGCCGCCGTGTACTCCCGCGCCCGGGCCGATATCCACGACGTAGTCGGCCTCGAGTATCGTCTCCTCGTCGTGCTCGACGACGATAAGCGTGTTTCCGAGGTCGCGCAGGGACAAAAGCGCGTCGAGCAGCTTTCTGTTGTCGCGCTGGTGAAGGCCGATAGACGGCTCGTCCAGTATATACAGAACGCCCATGAGCGATGAGCCTATCTGCGTGGCGAGCCTTATCCTCTGCGCCTCGCCGCCGGACAGCGTACCGGACGCGCGCGACAGCGTGAGATAGGAAAGGCCCACGTTTTTCAAAAAACCGAGCCGCGTTTTGATCTCTTTTATGATATTCGCGCCGATCATCTGCTCCGTCTCCGTCAGGGAGAGCGAGCTTATGAAGTCGAGCGCGCCCGTTATCGGCATGTCGCACAGCTGCATTATGTTTATCCCGCCGACGGTGACGGACAGTATCTCGTCCTTAAGGCGTCTGCCGTGGCAGTCAGGGCACTCGTGCTCCGTCATGTACTGCTCAAGCTCCCACCGCATTCCGATGCTCTGCGTCTCCCTGTAGCGGCGCTCGAGATTGTTGACTATCCCCTCGAACGGGCGCGTCATCGTGCTCGCCCGTCCGCCGTTTCCCTCGTATCTGAGGGTGATCGGCTCGCCGTTCGTGCCGTAGAGCAAAATGTCCAAAACTCCCGGCGGGAGGTCGCGTATCGGCGTGTTGAGCTTGAATTTGTATTTTTTCGCCAGAGCCTCGTAATACATTTTCGCGATGCTGTCATTTTTTATGTTGCCCCAGCCGGAGGCCGATATAGCGCCCTCTATAATGGACAGTCCCTTGTTCGGTATTATGACGTCCGGATCGACCCTAAGCTGCATGCCCAGCCCCGTACACGTCGGGCACGCGCCGTATGGCGCGTTGAACGAGAACATTCGCGGCGTCAGCTCCTCCATCGAAAAGCCGCAGTCCTCGCAGGCGTAATTCTGCGAAAATTTGAGCTCCCTGTCCTCTCCGACGATGTCGATGATTATTATCCCGCCGGCGAGGGCAGACGCCGTTTCTATCGAGTCGGTGAGCCTGTGGGCGATGTTTTCGCGGATGACGAGGCGGTCGACGACAACTTCGATGTTGTGCTTTTTGTTTTTGTCGAGCTTTATCTCCTCCGACAGGTCGTACGTTATGCCGTCGGCGCGGACGCGCACATATCCGGATTTTTTTGCGTCCTCGAAAATTTTGGCGTGCTCGCCCTTTCTGCCGCGGATGACCGGCGCGAGTATCTGGATTCTCGTCCCCTCGGGAAGCGCCATGACCTGGTCGGTTATCTGGTCTATCGTCTGCTGGCGTATCTCCCTGCCGCAGTGCGGACAGTGCGGAATGCCGATCCTCGCCCATAAAAGGCGCAGGTAGTCGTATATCTCGGTCACCGTGCCGACGGTGGAGCGCGGGTTTTTGCTCGTCGTCTTCTGATCGATCGAGATGGCCGGCGACAGACCCTCGATGTAATCTACGTCCGGCTTTTCCATCTGGCCGAGAAACTGCCGCGCGTACGAGGACAGCGACTCGACGTACCGCCTCTGCCCCTCCGCGTATATCGTGTCGAACGCGAGCGAGGATTTGCCGCTGCCGGAAAGGCCGGTGAAAACGACGAGCTTGTCGCGCGGTATCGTAAGCTCGATGTTTTTGAGGTTGTTTACCCTCGCTCCCTTGATGTGGATGTTGTCGTGCATATTGATTTCTCCTTTATCTTAAAAACACAAACACTTCGTTCGGTTTGCGTTTTTATCCTTACGAAGCCGCAAAAATATATTTTCGCAGCGTCAGCGCCCGGTGCGCGCGCCCTGCAGGCATTACGTCGCCGTTCCGGCGACACCTTTTTTACCCCCTCATAGAGGGTACTCTTTTCCGCCGCTCGGCAGCCTTTTTGCCGCGCCGCTACGGCGCGGCAAACCCCGCCTATGGAATAGGCGGCAAGCCCTCGCGCTGCAAGCGCAAATAAACACCGCCTGTGTAACGGGCGCAAAAAGCGATGCCGCCTAAGCGGCGACGTGATGCCCGCACGGCGGGCGAATAGGTGTCGCGCACTCAGGGCGACGAAAAATCGCGAATATCAGTTTATTATACCCCGCGGCGGCATAAAATTCAATATTATGCAATACGGTACAAGTAGAGAGTTAAAAAACCGGCGCGCAATGGTAAATAAATTGTAAACACATGGTCGTAAGGAGCAAAAAGTATGTCAATTTCCTTGATTTTCCGCAGATGTTGGTGTAAAATTCCAAACGGTTACAACACGCAGGAGGTGCCGCATGAGTGAAAAAGTAAAGCAGAGCTATCTGGGCGGTGCGGCCCTTCTCGCGGCGACCGTTGCGATAGTAAAGGTCGTAGGATTTTTCTACAAAATTCCGCTGTACAACCTCCTCGGAGACGAGGGGACAACGCATTTTCAGGTCACATATACGATATACAACCTGCTGCTGACGATATCTACGGCGGGCATACCCGTTGCGCTGTCGCGCCTTATATCGTCGGCGCGCGCAACCGGCAGGACGGCGCAGGTAAAGCGTCTGTTCTCGATGGGGCTTGCGACATTTGTGCCGGTAGGCCTTGCCGGTACGCTGCTTATGCTGCTGTTTCCGCAGCAGCTCGCCAATATGATGGGCGATCCGGAGATACCGCTCGGCATACAGGTGCTGGCTCCGGCGGTGCTCTTCATATGTATCGTGTCGGTATACCGCGGGTATGCGCAGGGACACTCGTATATGACGCCGACGGCTGTGTCTCAGATCATAGAGGTTGTGTGCAAGCTCGTCATCGGCCTTGCGATAGCGTGGGTGCTGCTTTCCCGCGGGGCTGACTCCGCGACCGTATCCGCCGGCGCGATAACGGGCGTTACGATCGGCATTTTCCTGTCCATCCCCGTCATGATGTGGTACAAATCGTCGCTTGACCGCAGGATGAAATACCCGTCGAACCCGAGGGATAAGGCCGACGGCAGAAGAGCTACCGTTAAACAGATCCTCACGATCGGCATCCCCGTGACGCTCGCCTCGAGCGTTATGACAATTATCACGCTTATCGACACGCGCCTTGTTCTGCAGCGGCTTCAGTCCGGCGCGGGATTTGATTTTGAGACGGCAAAGGTGCTGTACGGAGTGTATTCAAAGGGGCTCTCGCTTTTCAACCTGCCGGCGGCGTTCATAACGCCGATAACGGTCGCCGTAGTTCCCGCGATAGCCGGTGCGCTTGCGCGCCGCGACAGCAGAGAGGCAAAGACGGTCATGGAATCGTCCCTGAAGGTGACTAACATGCTTGCGCTCCCGGCGGGAGTCGGACTTTCGGTGCTGGCGTATCCGATATTTACGGTGCTTTTCCCCGACTCGAACGAAAACGGGCCGCGGCTTCTCATGTATCTCGGCATCGCGTCGTATTTCGTCTGCACATACCTGATAACGAACGCGATACTTCAGGCAAACGGAAATGAAAGGCTCGCACTCGTGACGCTGCCGCTCGGCGGTGCTGTAAAGATCATCGTAAACTGGGTGCTCGTAGGCAATCCTAACATCGGCATCACGGGCGCGCCTATAGGCACGTTGTGCTGCTATACGTTCATAACGGCGCTGAACCTTATTTTCATAAACAGAAAGGTCAGGCAGAAGCCGAGCTTTTTAAAGAGTTTTATCATGCCGGCGATATGCACGATCATCATGGGAGCGGCCGCGTGGGCGTCGTACGGGCTGATTTCACGCGCCGGAAGCGCCCTCTTGGGTACGGAAAGATTTGCGACCGCAATATATATGGTTGCATCAATAGGTATAGCTGTGGTAATATACGGTATAATGATAATAGTGACGGGAACTGTCACAACAAAGGATATGGAACTCATCCCGAAGGGCGACAAGATAGGGCGTCTGCTTCACGTCCGCCGCGCCGGAAAGCATTAAAGCCTTCCCGCGCCGCGCCGGAAACCGCCGAAAGCGGGATTTAACAGGTTAAACTGCGCCCGGTGCGGATATATCGCAGCCCGCAGGATGATACGGCGGGAGTCACACGGCCGCGGATAAGCCGGGCGGCCCGATAGAGATTTGGAAAGGCGGTCAGATGCATGGCGTTTGAGATAAAAGATAAATACAACGTCTCGGATCTTGTAGAACTTGTCGCGCTGCTGCGCGGAGAGGGCGGCTGCCCGTGGGACAGGGAACAGACGCACGAGAGCATCCGCCGCAATTTTCTCGAGGAGGCTTACGAGGTCGCGGAGGCGATCGACGAAAAAGACCCGGAACATCTTAAAGAGGAACTCGGCGACGTGCTTTTGCAGGTAGTGTTCCACGCCGGTATAGAGACGGACGCCGGCAATTTTACGATAGACGACGCGGCTGACGAAGAGTGCCGCAAGATGATATTCCGTCACCCGCACATATTCGCGGACGCAACGCTCGGCACTTCCGGCGAGGTGCTCGAGATGTGGGACGACGTCAAGAAGAAGGAAAAGCACTTCACGACAAAAACGGATGAGCTTAGGGCGGTGGCGCGGTCGCTTCCCGGCACATGGCGCGCCGAAAAGCTCCAGAAAAAAGCCGCAAAAGCGGGATTCCCCGTCGGAGATACGGCGGACGCGCTTTTAAAGATAAAAGAGGCCGCAAAAGAGCTTGAAAACGGCGGCGACGCGGAAAAGGCAGTGAAAACGCTGCTTTTTGAGGCGGTGAACGCCGCGAGATTATCCGGATTAGACCCGGAGGAAGCGCTGACCGACGCGTGCGATGAATTTTTAGACAAATTTGCGTCGGCGGAGCGATCCGGCAAAATATAAATTCGCACCAGATAAAACAAAGTATATTTTTGGAGGAAGATCATGAACAAGAAAGAACTCATCACAACGGTAGCTGAAAAGACAGGGCTTACGAAAAAGCAGAGCGAGACGGTCGTTTCGACGGTTTTTGAAACGATTGAAGCGTCGCTTGTAAACGGCGAAAAGGTACAGATATCCGGTTTCGGCTCTTTTGACGTCAAAGAGCGCGCCGAAAGAACGGCCATAAATCCGAGAACGAAGATGCCGATTACGGTTCCCGCCGCGAAAGTACCGCAGTTTAAGGCGGCAAAGACGCTCAAGGAAGCTGTCGATAAGTAATGAGGCTGGACAAATACCTCAAGGTGTCGCGCCTTATAAAAAGGCGCACTGTGGCAAATGAGGCGTGCGATAACCAGCAGATAACGGTAAACGGTCGCCCGGCCAAGGCGTCTTACGACGTCAAGGCGGGCGATATCATTGAGATCAGATTCGGGCAGAGAACCGTCAAGGTAGAGGTACTTGAGGTCACGGAGCACGCCACGAAAGATTCTGCCGGCAGCATGTACAGGGAGATCGTTTAGCTCCAACCGGCCGGCTTTGCCCCGCGAGCGGCGGGGCTTTCGGCGTCCGGCGGGAGTAAAACGGTTGCAATAACAGTAAAAGTCTGGTATAATAAACCGATTTGTTTAAAATGGCATAATAGGGCATAATTAAAATAGACTCTTCGTCCGCGGACATTTGGCGCGGACATATACAACAGACTTTTTAGAGGGTGAAGCTTTTGGCGAAATACAGGATAAGGGGCGCTCGGCCGCTTTACGGAGAGATAGAGATAAGCGGTGCGAAAAACGCCGCCGTCGCTATAATCCCCGCCGCCATAATGAGCGGCGGCGTCTGCCGTATCGAAAACATCCCGCAGATATCGGACGTTACTATGTTCCTCGACATATTGGACGAGCTCGGCGCGGATATAAAAACGGTGAACAGGCATACGATGGATATTGACTGCTCCGGCATAAAAATACCGCGCGCCACGTTCGACGCGATGAGAAAAATACGCGCGTCGTACTATCTGCTCGGCGCTCTCCTCGGCCGCTTCGGAGAGGCGGAGGTCGCCATGCCCGGCGGCTGCAATTTCGGCGGAGTGCGTCCGATAGATCAGCATCTAAAGGGATTCCGCGCGATGGGCGCGGAGATCAGGATCGTAAACAACGGCGTCATAAAGGCGAAAGCGCCCGGCGGGCGCTTAAAGGGCGCCGATATTTACCTCGACGTCGTATCGGTCGGCGCTACGATAAACCTCATGCTCGCCGGCGCTATGGCCGACGGGACGACGGTTATCGAAAACGTCGCGAAAGAACCGCACATCGTCGATTTGGCAAACTTTTTGAACTCGATCGGCGCCGATATACGCGGCGCGGGCACCAATGTCATAAAGATCCGCGGCAAGGAAAAGCTCGGCGGCGGGTTTTACTCGATAATCCCCGATCAGATAGAGGCGGGGACGTATCTCGCGGCGGTCGCGGGAACGGGCGGCGAGGTCCTTATAAAAAACGTCATCCCAAAGCACCTCGACTGCATAACGGGCAAGCTTGAGGATATGGGCGTTGAGATCGAAAACAGAGAGGATTCCGTCCTCGTCCGCAGAACCGGCAAAATAAGAAAAACACGCCTTAAAACGCTCCCGTACCCGGGATTTCCGACGGATATGCAACCGCAGCTTGCAACCGTACTCTGCCTCGCCGACGGGACGAGCACGGTGACGGAGGGCGTGTGGGAGAACAGATACCGCTATATGGACGAGCTCGTCAAAATGGGCGCGAGCGTCCAGGTCGACGGCCGCATCGCCATTATAGAGGGCGTGCCGAAGCTTATCGGCGCACCCGTTCAGGCGCACGATCTGCGCGCCGGGGCTGCGATGGTCATAGCAGGGCTGTGCGCACACGGCGTCACGGAGATATCGGGCATCGAATATATCGAGCGCGGCTACGAGGATATTGTTGAAAAGCTCAGAAACGTCGGCGCCGATATCGAGTATGTTTACGACGCGCCGAAGATATCGCGCAGTGCGAGGAATATAGGATAGTCACGCGGACGCGTGAGCCGCATGGCAGGCACATGAAGCCGGTATATACACCGGCTTCATGTGCCTGCTTTTGTTGTCAGACGGTATCCTGTACGAATTTTACCGTGATTTCACATAGATTTAACTTGAATTTACAGTAGTGCGATGATAAAATTTTTCCTGATACGCAAATTGAAAATGGGTTTATCGCCGTGTGTTTCGCACATATTAAATACATATTAAAAACGTGTGTTGTGCGGCGCTTTTGAGATCGGTTCGTCTCCCGAGGCAGCGGGAAAAAGCCGGATCACGGCGGCGCACGGCTTGCCGAAAAGAGCATAAGCAAACGCGTACACAGAGAGGAGAACAATTTAATGAAACAAGAGTACACCAGTACCGCCCAGGAGCTGCTTGACTCGTTAGGGACAAGCCTCTCGGGGCTGACCAGCGCCGAGGCTGCCGCGCGCAGGGAAAAGTACGGGCCGAACAAGCTTAAAGATGCCGAAAAGCCGACGCTTTTACAGCGCTTCTTTGAGCAGCTGAAAGACCCGATGCTGATCATCCTTATGTGTGCCGCCGCCGTTTCCGCGGTGACGAGCATAATGTCCGGCGAGAGCCTGACGGAGGTCATCATAATCCTCGCCGTTGTCCTGCTCAACGCCATACTCGGCGTCGTTCAGGAGAGCAAGGCGGAGGCCGCGATCGAGGCGCTTCAGACGATGACGGCCGCGACGTGCCGGGTAATACGCGACGGACAGCAGAAGACGCTTCACAGCGACGAGCTCGTCCCGGGCGACATAGTTATCCTGGAGGCCGGCGACAGCGTCCCGGCGGACGGACGAATCCTTGAGAGCGCGAGCCTTAAGATCGAAGAGGCGGCCCTCACGGGAGAGAGCGTCCCTGTAGACAAGGTAGTCGAGGTTCTAGGTCTTGCCGGCGGACAGGACGAAATACCGCTCGGCGACAGGAAGAACATGTGCTACATGGGCTCGACCGTCGTCTACGGACGCGGACGCGCGCTTATCACCCGCACCGGTATGGATACCGAGATGGGCAAGATCGCGGGCGCGCTCGCAAACACCGAGGAAGAGCAGACCCCGCTTCAGCGCAGGCTGAACGAACTGGGCAAGACGCTTTCGAAGCTTGTTCTCGGCATATGCGTTTTCATATTCATTTTCGACCTCGTAGTCGCAAACGACTACTCGCTTGACAGCGTTCTTTCGACCTTCATGGTCGCGGTATCGCTCGCCGTAGCCGCGATCCCCGAGGGACTTGCGACCGTCGTCACCGTCGTGCTTTCCATCGGTGTTACGAACATGTCGCACAGAAACGCCGTTATCCGCCGCCTTACCGCGGTCGAGACGCTCGGCTGTACGCAGGTAATATGCTCCGATAAAACGGGCACGCTTACACTTAATAAAATGACCGTCGTCGAACACACGGGCGACACCGCCACACTCGCCACTGCCATGGCGCTGTGCAGCGACGCTATATTAAACGCAGAGGGCAAAGCAGAGGGCGAGCCGACAGAGGCGGCGCTCGTCGCATTTGCCGCGGCAGAGGGACTGCCGAAACCCTCGCTTGAAGAGAAATACCCGCGCGTGGACGAAGCTCCGTTCGATTCAGGGCGCAAGATGATGAGCACGATACACGCGGTGGGAGATGCGTTCGTACAGTATACAAAGGGCGCGCCTGACGAGATCTTAAAGCGCTGCACGTCGTATCTTGACGGCGGCGAGATTCGCCCGATGACCGAAGAAATGCGCGAGAAGATACTCGCCGACAACAAGGCGATGGCCGACAAGGCGCTCCGCGTTCTCGCGGCGGCACAGCGCCATTGGAGCGCGCGCCCCGAGAGCAACAAGCCCGATTTCCTCGAGCAGGATCTCTGCTTTATAGGCCTTACCGGTATGATCGACCCGATCCGTCCGGAAGTTAAGGACGCTATCAACGAGTGCCGTGAAGCCGGCATCCGCCCGATAATGATAACAGGCGACCATAAGGACACCGCCGTTGCCATTGCGCGCGACCTCGGCATAATCGAGTCGGCCGATGAGGCTATAACCGGCTCGGAGCTCGACAGCATACCCGACGATCAGATCGGCGAATTTGTAAAGCGTTACAGCGTATACGCCCGCGTTCAGCCGGAGCATAAGGTGCGCATAGTAAACGCATGGAAGAGCAATAACTGCATCACCGCGATGACGGGCGACGGCGTAAACGACGCACCCTCCATAAAAGCCGCCGACATCGGCGTCGGTATGGGCATCACCGGCACGGACGTTACAAAAAACGTCGCCGACATGGTTCTCGCCGACGACAACTTCGCGACGATAGTAAACGCCGTCGACGAGGGACGCCGCATTTACGACAATATCCGCAAAGCCATCCAGTTCCTGCTCGGTTCCAACATGAGCGAGGTTCTCGGCGTATTCACGGCGACGCTTTTGGGCTTCACGCTGTTAAATCCCGTACACCTGCTGTTTATCAACCTGATTACGGACTGCTTCCCGGCTCTCGCTCTCGGAATGGAGCCGGCTGAGCCGAATACGATGCACCGTCCGCCGCGCAAATCGACAGCCGGCATCTTCGCCGGCGGCCTCGGCTTCGCTGCCGCATATCAGGGCGTCCTGGTCACAATAATCACGCTCGCGTCGTATATCATCGGCCACTGCATCGAGGTCGGCCATTTCTCAATGCCGCAGGGCATCTCCGACGACGGCATGACGATGGCGTTCCTCACGATGAGCATGTGCGAGATATTCCACAGCTTCAACATGCGCAGCCAGCGCGGAAGCATCTTCTCGCTCCACAGCCATAACAAGATACTCTGGGCGGCAATGCTCGGAAGCCTTGTCCTGACGACTGTAGTGCTTGAAGTTCCCGTTATCGCGGCCGCTTTCGGCTTCACTCCGATCGACTGGAACGAGTATCTCATCGCGCTCGGCCTCTCGATCCTGGTTATCCCGATAGTCGAGATTGTAAAGGCAATACAGCGCGCAGTCGCAAAACCGGCGGCTTAAAAGCCACGGCAGCGATTATAAGACGATATTTGGGAGGACATTTTGTCCTCCCAAATTTTTTGCGCAGGCCGCAGCTTCGCAGAATTTGCCCCGCAAGGGGCAAAAAAATTTAAATCCATTTTCCGTCCGGCACATGTCCGTACGGAAAACAATTATCATCGCGCAAGCGTGCAAGCAAAGCGGGTGCGCGGCGGCGCGATGCAGAAATTCGCTCAAACAGGATTGTTTGAGCGAAAAATATCGATAAAACGTTTACGTTTTATCGATAAGGCCGTTGCGTGTACCGGCCAAAAAATACAAATAGTCCCGCAAGTGTGCGAGCTTAGCGGGTGCGCGCAGGGGGACAGCAAAAACTCGTCTAAACACTTGCGTTTAGACGAAAGAGCGAGTGCGCAGAAGCGCGATGCAAAGAAAATCGCACAAACAGAATTGTTTGCGCGAAACAAGGCGATTATAACTCCCGCCGAAAGGGCGGAAAGAAGCCCCCGCCTATATAGGCGGGGGACATCTGTGACGTGGTTATATGCTGTCTGCAAGGTCGACGTCGGAGCTGTCGCCTCTGAGACGGATATTCTTCCACTTTCCTGAGTTGTAGCGCAGGAGGATGAGAAGTGAGCGCAGAGCCTGGTCGCACGCGAGCGCGATCCAAGCGCCCCAAAGTCCCCAGTTGAGGAAATTTACCATGACGACTGCAAATGACGCTCTGACTATAAGCACGGTGATAAGGATGACCATCGCGGTGTACTTCGTGTCGCCGGCGCCGCGCAGACCGCCCGCGATGATAAACTGCGACGACTGGAGCGGCTGCAGGAACGCCATGAGCATAAGTATCTGGCCGCCCATATTGACGATCTCCGGCGTCTGATTATACAGCCAGACGATGTTCCGCCCGAAGAAGAACATTCCGAGTCCGACGACGACGGACACCGCCATGCCGATATGGCGCGTATAGCGCATGAATATCTCGGCCATGTCGTAGCGCTTTTTGCCGAGACTCTGCCCGACAAGCGTCGTCGACGCATTTGCAAACGCCTGCCCTATCATAAAGCTCATCGACTGTATATTCATACATACAAGGTGAGTCGCGTACGGCGTGTCGCCGAGCCCCGTGACCGTCCTTGTGAAGATGATGTTGCCGGCGCGCATGAAAAGCTGTTCAATCATCGACGGCAGTCCTATAACGACGACGTCATACATTATGTCGCGGTCGAATTTAAGCATGCCTTTTCCGAAGGTTATGTAGACATATCTTTTTTTGCTTACGACAACGTACAGCGCGATGAAGAACGCGACCATCTGGCCGATGACCGTCGCGATAGACGCGCCCGTAACGCCGAGCGCCGGGAAGCCGAATTTGCCGTAGATCATGAAGTAGTTGAATATGAGGTTTGTAACGTTTGCGATGATGTTGTAGTACATCGGCGTTTTCGTGTCGCCTATGCCGCGCAGGACGGCCGTACATGTAAATGTCAGCGCAAGCGGGACAAAGCCGTACATCTGGATACGGAAATACTCGCGGCCGAGCTGGAAAGTCTCGTCGGATATGCCCGAGCCGGCTATAAAGCGTATAAGCTGTGCATCGAACACAAGGCCGAGTATCATCGATATCGCCGAGATAATAAGGCTTATTATAATACCCTGCCTGAAAACGGCGTTTGCCTTTTCCTGATTCCCCTGACCGCGGAAGCGCGCGACCATCGCCGTCGCACCGACATTGAGCGCCTGGATCATCGTCATCAGCAAAAACTTGGGCTGCGCGGAAAGTCCTACAGCAGATAACGCCGTTACGCCGAGCTGCCCGGGAAGCTGGCCGACCATTATCTGATCCGCCATGCTCGTAAGCTGCGTGAGCATCAGCTCTAAAAACGACGGCCACGCTATCCTTATAACGTCCCCGTAGATGTCACGTCCGGTGAGCCCCGCAGGAAGCACCGCCCGCCCTCTTTTGTCCTTCTCGTAGACTTGATCGTTCGACCCGGCGGGCAGGTCGTCAAGACTTGTTTTTCTGAGCTTTGAATCGTTAGCCATCACAACACCCTTCTTAACTATCGATAACTACCGATTATCAAACCGGCACAACGATAAAATTACACTATGTCAGATTATATACCATTTTTACAATTTTGCAATAGCTACACGGTTGTGCATATTATACATAATTTTAGGCCTGTTTTTTACCACATTGTAAAACGCAGTTTTAAAGCCGGATGGACGTCCGCCGGCCTTCTATATGATCCGGTATTGCCGGCTGAGTACCGGCGGGCGACGGCGAGATGCGGCGACATTAGGCGGAGTTTTTTAAAAAGCGGCAAAATCGGCTGCTTTTCGACGGGTTTCGACATCTCCGCCACGGCGCAAAAGCTGCCGCGCGTATTGTAAAAACCGGCGGCGTTTGGTATACTGATATATGTTAAAATGGATGTTATGCGCAGAACGGCGGCGTGGCGTATCGCCACGCCGCGAACGCCGTGCGATACCGTTGCGGAATAGACGGACAAAAAGGCGTAAATGCCGTCGTCGGCGTGAAAGGAGGGTGTGCGCATTGGACAAGTTTAAGCTTCATTCGCCGTACAAGCCGTTCGGCGACCAGCCGCAGGCGATAGATAAGCTCGTTTTCGGCGTAGAAAACGGCATTGACGAGCAGGTCCTGCTCGGCGTTACGGGATCGGGCAAGACGTTTACGATGGCAAACGTGATAGAGCGCATAAACCGCCCTACGCTCGTGCTCGCGCACAATAAAACGCTTGCCGCGCAGCTGTGCGCGGAATTTAAGGAGTTTTTCCCGGAAAATGCCGTCGAATACTTTGTCTCCTACTACGACTACTACCAGCCTGAGGCGTATATCCCGCACACGGACACATATATTGAAAAGGATTCGGCTGTAAACGACGAGATAGAGCGGCTGCGCCACTCGGCGACGAGCGCGCTGTTTGAGCGGCGCGATGTCATCGTCGTCTCGTCGGTGTCGTGCATATACGGTCTCGGCGACCCGATAGATTACGCCAACATGGTTGTATCGCTCAGAACGGGGCAGGAGCGCGACCGCGACGAGCTGCTGAAAAAGCTCGTCGAGATACGGTACGAGCGCAACGACATCGCGTTCGAGCGCAACACGTTCCGCGTCCGCGGCGATACGGTGGAGATATACCCCGCCTATTCAAAGGACCACGCGATAAGGGTCGAGTTTTTCGGCGATGAGATAGACAGGATAAGCGAGATACAGGTCGTCACGGGCGTGCCGGTCAGGAATCTGTCGCACGTCGCGATATATCCCGCGTCGCACTACGTCACGTCGAAAGACAAGCTCGAGCGCGCGCTGCGCGACATACAGGCGGAGCTTGACGAGCGTGAAAAGTATTTTAAGGATCACGACATGTTTTTGGAGGCACAGCGCATACACCAGCGCACGATGTACGACATGGAGATGATACGCGAGCTTGGGTACTGCACCGGCATAGAGAATTATTCGCGAGTTATCGCAGGGCGCGCGCCGGGATCTGCGCCGATGACGCTGCTCGATTATTTCCCGAAGGATTTCCTCATGTTCATAGACGAGAGCCATGTAACGCTGCCGCAGGTGCGCGGGATGTACGCCGGCGACCGCGCGAGGAAAGAGACGCTTGTAAAATACGGTTTCCGGCTTCCGAGCGCGTTTGACAACCGCCCGCTCAATTTCGACGAGTTCAACGAGCATATAAATCAGGTGATATACGTCTCGGCGACGCCGGGCGAGTACGAACGCGAGCGCGCCGGGCAGATCGCGGAGCAGATAATCCGGCC
>CALXCR010000005.1 GCA_944386855.1 uncultured Oscillospiraceae bacterium | reverse complement strand
CAATCAGAGTACAAATGAAATGCCACAGAAAATAGAAGGAACCAAAGTTCCAAAAGACATAGAACTGAAGGTGGGTATCAGTCTTTGTTTGGTTGGTGCCATCTGTCTAATCCTGTCTGGAATCATGATGGTTGTAAGTCCAAGTGCAACAGAACAGCTTAATGCTGCTTCCATGATTACGCTGAACGGTTCTGGTGTAATCCTGATCCTTTGTATCCTTTCGATGGTGATAGGCCTGGTGCTAATACTGCGGAAGAAATGAACTGGAGGAAAAGCATATGAAAAAGATAAGCTATTTATTTATCGTTCTCGCAATCCTGCTCTCTGACATTATGTGTGCAGTGGTTGCATATAATTACTGTGCCTTGCAGTGGGGCGGTCAGTATGCTGGGTATAGCGCGCCGGCCAGCACAGCATTTTTATACTTCATTCCTTACGGAATCGGAGTTGTATTCTGTATTATTTTGGCACGTTTCTTCTATAAAAAGCAGGAAAACAAAGAATAAATGTGCGTTCAAACAAGAGGGTATGCCCTGCATTGGGGCATACCCTTTTTGTATATATTCACCAATAGATTTCAATTTTCCTTGATATCACTACTTTCCTTAAAAAGGGAGCGAGATCCTGCCTGCTTGACAATTGCGGGATCGTATGATATATTGTTTAAAAATCTTAAGAAAAGGGTGAAAAGATGCATAGATTTTCCTGCAGATAAAACAAAATATGCGGTGATGCCGTGGTTTCACAGTGTCATTGCGTCTGTTGCAGGAAAGTTAAAATCATCTTCGCTCCGGATACGGTCATGCCCCGACGGGGGTATAACTTGCTTTTGTTGTGCTGAAAGAGCCGCAAGAATCGACTTTCTTGCGGCTCTTATATTTTTATTTTGAAACAGCAAAAGGAGGCATGCAATATGTCTATGATAAAAGTAGAAAATCTCACTTTCTCATATCCGTCGAGTTACGACAATATATTTGAAAACGTGAGCTTTCAGATAGATACCGACTGGAAACTTGGATTTATTGGCAGAAACGGCAGAGGAAAGACAACTTTTTTAAACCTACTGCTCGGAAAATACGAGTATAGAGGCTCGATAAAAGCCTCTGTTCAGTTTGACTATTTCCCGTACCCCGTATCGGATAAAAGCAGACCGGCCTCGGAGGTGCTTAAAAACCTATGCCCGCAGGCGCAGGAATGGGAAATCGTACGCGAGCTGTCATACCTCGAGCTTGATGATACGCTGCTTTCGCGGCCGTTTATGACGCTTTCAAACGGCGAGCAGACGAAAATGCTTCTTGCGGCGCTTTTCCTGAATGAAGGGCATTTTCTTCTGATCGATGAACCGACAAACCATCTCGACTCTAGGGGGCGGGAGGTTGTGTCAGCGTATCTGAGCAGGAAAAAAAGTTTCATCCTTGTGTCGCACGACAGAAATTTTTTAGATGGCTGTGTCGACCATATCTTATCCCTAAACAGGTCGACCATAGAAGTGCAGAAAGGCAATTTTTCCTCGTGGATGGAGAATTTCAACCGGAATCAGGAGTTTGAGCTTTCACAGAACGAGCGGTTAAAAAAAGAGATCGGCGATATGAAAAGGGCGGCAAGGAGGACGTCGGCGTGGTCAGACCGCACGGAAGCGTCAAAATACGGGAACGGACCAGTTGACCGCGGTTTTGTCGGCCATAAGGCGTCGAAGATGATGAAGCGGTCAAAAGCGATCGAGACCCGCAGACAGCGCGCCATAGCACAAAAGAGCAAACTTTTAAAAAACGTGGAAACTGCAGAGGAGCTTAAATTTTCGGCTCTGACGCATTACGCGGACGCGCTCGCCTCATTTTCCGGCGTTTCGGCCGTGTATAACGGAACTGCTGTATGTAAGCCTGTGTCGTTTACCGTGCGGCAGGGGGATCGCATTGCGCTCGACGGCCGAAACGGAAGCGGAAAGACGAGCCTTTTAAAACTGCTCGCCGGCGCGCATATAGCGCATACAGGTACGATCACATTAAGTTCCGGTGTTGTTATATCATATATACCGCAGGACACGTCACACTTAAGAGGTACGCTGTCTGCATTTGCGAGGGAGAACTGCATCGACGAGAGCTTGTTTAAGGCAATACTGCGCAAGATGGATTTTGAGAGAGTGCAGTTTGAGAAAAACATGCAGGATTTTTCAAGCGGGCAGAAGAAAAAAGTCCTTATAGCGAAAAGCCTGTGCGAGCAGGCGCATCTTTATATCTGGGATGAGCCGCTGAACTTTATCTTTATCTATTCGCGGATGCAGATCGAGCAGGTCATAAAAAATTTCTCACCCACAATGGTTTTTGTAGAGCACGACAAGGCCTTTCGCGATGCGATAGCTACAAAAACAGTTTGCGTGTGAGAAATATGTTCTCTATATTGTATGGCTTGCGCGCATAAAGGTTATAGCGCACACGGCTATTTCTTTTTTATGCACATGCCGATCAGCAGGCCGATCAGCAGGCCGAACGGTATGCCGTATCTCATCTCGAGGATCTCAAGCCAGCCGAGACCGATGCCGACGCATACGCCGACGGTCATGCCGACGGACGAGTAGTCGTATGTTTTTTTGTTGCGCGGGCCGTATAGATCATCATTAATATCGTGCTGCATATTGTAACCCGGAGATTTCTGCTCGCGCCCGATTTTGATAAATAATACGATTATGATAAGACCCCACGCGATAAAGGGCAGCGCTGCCAAAATAAAATCCTTCATAAAAAGCCTCCTAAAAACGCTTGTTTAAGTATGTGTTCCTATATTGTATCATACATGCGCCTATAACTCACGATATTTTTTCAAAATATCGAAAATTACTGTTCGTCCGAGGTCCGGCGTATTATGTCGGGTGCGGGGGCGCGATATATGTGCGGAAAATAAAAAGCGGAGCGGAAATATTTCCGCTCCGCTTCTCAAAAACGCAAGCATTTTTTCTTTTCCTGCAGGGAGCTCCCTTTTTTCGACAGACTGCGGAGGCCGGTAAATACTTTACCGGCCTCCGCTTTTTTACTTGTGTAAAAACTTAGGCAACTGTAAAAGCGTCTTTGCCGAGACCGCAGATGGGGCAGACCCAATCTTCGGGGATATCTTCCCACTTAGTGCCGGGAGCGATACCGCCGTCAGGATCGCCGACCGCTTCGTCGTATACATATCCGCACGGGCATTCGTATTTCATAATAAAGCCTCCTATGTAATTTGTTCAGGTATTTTATTTGCCGAAATATCTCTTGAGAAGACCCTCAAAAGCCTTGCCGTGGCGTGCTTCGTCGCGTGCCATCTCATGAACAGTGTCATGGATAGCGTCGAGACCGTTCTTCTTTGCGCAGGCGGCGAGGTCAAATTTGCCCTGAGTTGCGCCGTATTCGCAGTCAACGCGCCATTTGAGGTTGGCTTCGGTGGAAGTGGTCATATTCGGCTCAAGAGCAGTGCCGAGTAGCTCTGCAAACTTGGCTGCATGCTCTGCTTCTTCATGAGCGGCTTTCTCCCAGTAGAGGCCGATTTCCGGATAGCCCTCTCTGTGGGCAATTCTCGCCATGCAGAGATACATGCCGACTTCGGAGCACTCACCGGTGAAGTTGGCCATAAGCTGCTCCATTATGTAAGCCTTGTCCTCTTCAGGGACATTGTCAAGCTTTGTGCCTACGCCGAACTCATGCTCGGCCGCCAGCTTCATTTCGCCTTCAACTACTTTGAACTTGCTGCCGGGAGCTTTGCAGACAGGGCAGACCTCGGGCGGCTCTTCGCCTTCGTATACATAACCGCAAACTGGACATACATATTTTTTCATTACTTTACCCTCCATAAGACTATAAAAATTATTTAAAGGGATAATATCCCATTATCCGACTTTTTCAGCGGAACATTTGTTGCACAGTCCTTTGAAAATAAGCTCATGCCGTTCAACACAAAAGCCTGTCTGATCAGCAACAGCCGAGTCGACAATACCATCGTCATAATCGCACAGATCATATACCGCGCCGCAGCAATTGCATATAAAGTGCGTATGCGGATGAACGCGCGCATCGTACCGTTCAAGCCCGTTTACATTGCCGACGGAGACGATGAGTTCCTCTTTGACAAATTCCGCTATGTTTCTGTAAACCGTCGCAAGGCTGAGATCAGGAAATTCGGGTTTTAACCGTTCGTAGACCCATGACGCCGACGGATGCGTGTCTGTGTCTTGGATCGCCCTGAGGATCGCTTCGCGCTTATGACTGTATTTTTTCATATTCGACGCTCCAAAACGATAATAGTTATTATTATTGTTTTTAATATACATCAGCAGCAGACAATTGTCAAGCGGTTTTCTAAAAATTTTTCAAAAAAACTCCCAACCGCATTTTTCGGCAAATACAATTTTTTTTCGACATAATATGACAGGCGAAAAATATATCTCGGTGTAAAAGTCTGTGGATAAGTGGAAAATATTGGAAAATTTAGGCATAAAAAGTCGGGAAACCGCGCAACAAAAACTTTGCTGCGCGGCAAAAAACGGCGAATATCTCTATATCCGCCGTCATATTATAGGTAATAGTTTTTTGCAGGGGAGGGGAAAAGATGCGACAAGATTCGCAAAACGAAGAGCTCAGGAAGCCTCGCGGCGACATTGATGATATGATTTTCGGAAACGCGAAGCCGATCCCGAGCGACAGATAGCGCAAGGGCACTGTATAAAGCCTTGACCGGCGGAGAGATCTCCGCCGGCTGATCATTTTATACGCGCAGAAAAAGCTGTTGCGGTATAAAACACACCGATAGATGGGGTGTAGCGACAGAGGCTTAAAAATTAAATTGAGGACAATTTTTGTACCGCTCGGGTAGCGGAGTACCAAAATCTATCCAGCCCAGGTTTTCAATGAGCGTCGACTGCTCGTCAGGGAATACCCATTTATTCAGATACTCTATAAAATCGGCCTCGTTCTAACAGAACCCGCCTGCGATCCGCCATTT
>CALXCR010000004.1 GCA_944386855.1 uncultured Oscillospiraceae bacterium | reverse complement strand
AGCTTATGCAGTTTTTCTTGAACAAATGCCGCAAATATGGTATCATCTATGTAGTTTTTTGTCGAATTTTGGGAGGCATTGCATAAGCATGAAAAAAACTATGGGTTTTGCAAGGGCAGCGGCACTTTTCGGTGTTATAATATGTGTACTGTCCTTTACTGATACGATTGTTTTGGCTGACAACAGCCAAGCTCAGGATGATACCGGATTTAACGTAGAGTATACTCTTATCGGTGTCTCTGCGGAGGCGTATGAGTATACGACAGACGGTGAGGACTATACGGCGCAATTTACCCCGATGGACGCGTATGAGATGCCGGCGGAGATCACTGTAACCATAGGCGAGACTGTGCTGGGGGCAGATCAGTACGAATATGATGCGCAAACAGGGGAATTAACGATACCGGCTGATGTGATTTCCGAAGATGTAAAAATATCTGTGCAAGGTGTCGCGACTGAACGCTCTCTCAGCAATGATATGATCAACAGGTATTTATACATTGGCATGGCTTTGTGTGCTGTTACGGGAGCAGGCGCTGCAATTTTACTGTTGACAAATAAGCACCTCAGGGGCAAAATATAACCGCTCGCGTTTATGAGACACATATAGAAAATAAAGGTGGGCAAATTTGCCCGCCTTTTTTAAATATATCCGCATATAAAGCCGTGCATTTTTTAACGCAGTATTGTAAAATGGACAGAGCTTTATAACTTGTTTTTTAAGTGAACGTACAATATTAACGGGGAGGAAGAGGGAATGTATAAAAATATTTTTCAGCCGGCCGATATACTGATTCCGAAAACACCTGATTTTGAGAGCTGGAGCGTGATCGCATGCGATCAGTATTCCTCGGATAAGGAATATTGGATGCGCGTTGAGGATAAGACAAGAGATAAGCCGTCGACTTTTCATATGATCGTCCCGGAGGCGTTTCTTGACAACATATCAATGCCTGAGGCGTCACGGTCAAAACATGAGATTATGGAGAAATATTGGGAGAGCGGAATGTTTGCCACCATGCCGAATTCATTTGTATATGTTGAACGCGAGGTGACCGGCGGCTTTGTAAGGCACGGCATTGTCGGCGTTATAGATCTTGAGGCTTATGAATATACGCCCGGAAACAGCGCGCCGATAAGAGCGAGTGAAAATACAGTCGTTGACCGGCTGCCGCCGCGTATTGCCGTGAGAAGCAGTGCGCTTTTAGAACTGCCACATATAATGGTCCTGCTTGACGACGCCGAAAAAAGCGTTATAGAGCCGATTTCAGAGCATAAAAACGAGCTTGAACCGCTCTATGATTTTGAGCTTATGGAAAACGGCGGACGCCTAAAGGGATGGCAGGTAAGCGGTGAGGCTGCGGAAAAGGTTATGTCAGCCATAAACGCGATAGAAAAGCCATTTCCGCTTGTCATAGGCGACGGGAATCACTCTCTGGCCGCTGCTAAATGCTGCTGGGAAAACATAAAAAAAGAGACCGGCTTGGATACACATCCGGCAAGATATGCCCTTGTTGAAATGAATAATGTCTATGACGAGGGGATCGTATTTGAGCCGATACACCGAGTTATATTTGGTACGAATATAGAGAAGTTTGTATGTGCGCTTAAAGAGAAAATCGCGGGTAAGAGCGGATGGCGGCTCGAATATAGGGCAAAAGACAGCTCCGGTGCGTTTTGCGTGGAGGCGGAAAACGTCGGCAATCTCATCGACAAGGTGCAGAAGTTTGTTGAGGCGTATATAAGCGAAAACGGCGGCACGGTCGACTATATCCACGATCTTTCTGCCGTATCTGAGTTTACAACGAAAAGCGATACGGTTGGGATTCTGATGCCGCCTATGGATAAATCGGAGTTGTTTAAGACAGTGGCCGAAAACGGCGTGTTTCCGAAAAAGAGCTTCTCGATAGGCCATGCAAAAGATAAAAGATATTATCTTGAGTGCAGGAAGATCAGATAATCGTGCGTAAAAACATATGTATAGAGTGGGGAACGTATTTAGAGTCAAAACGGCGGGAAATAGGTGATTGCACACCGTAAAACTGCATACAGTGAAAAATCCCCTGATTGACAGCGTAAAGCTGAGAGTCAGGGGTTTTATTTTTACATATTATACAAATAATTGAGCCATTATGTATTGACAGCGTTTGAAAGCGGCGGTAGTTCCTGCTCCAGAGCGGAGAAAATGCGGCCTGATATAAAATTGTCCGCCAGGGTATGCAGTATTGAAATATCAAGACCTTTTCCTGCGACTATCCACAGGTATAAAAGCTCAAATGTCATACCGGCAAGCCCTGCAAGCGAAAACGGGAGAAGCCATGGTTCTGCTGAGAAATGCTTCTCGAATGCCGAAAGATCTTCCGTAAAAAAGCGCCTGTTCCGTTCGCAGAACAGATAGCCCAGATTATGCTCGAAGAGAAGGCGCAGAAAGTCGCGCTGGTCGTTCCAAAAAATGAAATAGTGGACGATTATGTTTTCGGGGAACTCCGGCGAAGCAAGAACCTGCGTGTGATACCGTCTGAAAAACTCCGATAACAGGTAGACGAGGACATCCTCTTTTTTACTGAAATTAGTATAAAACGTCTGCCGGGCGAGCCCTGCCTCTGCGGCGATGTCGGAAATCGTTATATCGTCGAATGGGCGTCTCATCATCAGGGAAAGCAGCGCTTTTGACAACATTGCTTTTGAGCGCACTGACATTGGGTTTTCGTGCTTTTGTGACGTCATCTAACTTTTCACCTCGCTTATAAACAATTTTATCAGAAAACAGACTTTCGGCAAGGGTGGTAAAATGTAGAAAAAGCACTAGTTTTGAGGGAAATACATTATTTTAAAATA
>CALXCR010000003.1 GCA_944386855.1 uncultured Oscillospiraceae bacterium | reverse complement strand
GAATATAGTGCCTTGGTTTATTCCGAAAAGTGCCTGGCCGGGGTTCACCGTGCCGGGCAGGCTGTTTAACCTGTCGTGCTCGTCCTTGCATCGTACAAGCCAGCGATAGGTGCGGTCGCACGAGGCTTTGACGTAGTCGCAAGGCGACGGGATTTTGATGCACTCATCGAATGCCATTGCGATATCCGAGCCGAGGTTTGACTGTATTCTCATGCTCTCTTCGGGTCCCATAAATATCTTCCGGCCGTCAACATGGGAGTTAAACGAAACGCCTTCTTCGGTAATCTTCCTTAGGCTTGCAAGAGAGAATATCTGAAAGCCGCCGCTGTCGGTCAGTATGGGGCGATCCCACGCCATGAATTTATGCAGTCCGCCCTGCCGTTTGATGAGCTCATCGCCCGGCCTTATATGGAGGTGATATGTGTTTGAAAGCTCTGTCTGGCAGTGTACATCTTTAAGGTCGATCGACGAGATACCGCCTTTTATAGCGGCCTGTGTGCCGACGTTCATAAAAACGGGCGTCTGTATCGTTCCGTGCGGAGTCAAAAATTCACCGCGGCGCGCTTTCCCTTCGTTTCCGATTATTTGAAACATGATTTCCTCCGAAATTAAAAATTTATATGATTTTATCTCAAAATTTAGAGCTTTGCAAGCCAAACCGAGATATAACTGCATAAAAAGCGGCCGGAAACATGCTATACGCAGTTTCCCGGCCTGCTCATGGATAATTTATCCCGTTTATAATGTAGCCGCCATTACGGCTTTTATTGTATGCATTCTGTTTTCGGCCTCGTCAAAGACAATGGATTGAGGTCCTTCAAACACCTCGTTTGTGACCTCCATCTCGGAAATGCCGAATTTAGCGTAAACATCGCGTCCAATCGATGTGTTCAAGTCATGGAACGACGGCAGGCAATGCATAAATACAGCGTTGGGCTTTGCCATAGACATAAGTTCGGAGTTTACCTGATACGGGAGCAGCTCTTCTATACGCTCTTCCCAGACTTCATCGGGCTCGCCCATTGAGACCCAAACGTCGGTGTACAGCACATCGGCGTTTTTAACGGCCTCTGCGGGCTTTTCCTCAAATTCAAGTATTGCTCCCGTCTCGGCTGCAATCTCGCGGCACGTCTCAACGAGAGCGCTGTCAGGGAAATATTTCTGCGGTGCGCAGGCGACAAAGTGCATCCCCATCTTTGCACAGCCGACCATCAGGGAGTTGCCCATATTATATCTTGCATCGCCCATATAGACGAGCTTGACGCCGTGAAGTTTACCGAAGCGCTCTTTGATAGTCATAAAATCGGCGAGCACCTGTGTCGGATGAAATTCGTTTGTCAGACCGTTCCAAACAGGTACGCCGGCATATTTTGCAAGCTCTTCAACTATTTCCTGTCCGTATCCGCGGTACTCAATACCGTCGTACATCCGGCCCAGTACACGGGCAGTGTCGGCGATGCTCTCTTTTTTCCCGATCTGTGAGCCCTGCGGGTCGAGATATGTCACATTCATGCCGAGATCGTAGCCCGCGACTTCAAAGCTGCAGCGCGTGCGGGTGCTCGTCTTTTCAAAAATCAGCGATATGTTTTTCCCCTCGTGGATCTTATGGGAGATATGCGCTTTTTTCTGAGCCTTGAGTTCTATAGCATAGTCTATGAGACCGGAGATCTCGTCAGGCGTGAAATCGAGAAGCTTCAAAAAACTTTTTCCTTTTAAATTCATATCTATCTACCTCTTTTACTGTGCGCAGACTTCTCTGATAACGGCAACCGCTTTTTTAAGCTGATCGAACGGGATGTTTAGAGCCGGAAGCAGGCGCACATTGTTGTGAGCTTTAAGCACGAGCACTCCCCTATTCATACACTCGTAAATTACGTCGCCGGCGTCCTTGGCCGTTTCGATGCCTATCATAAGACCCATGCCGTTGACTTTGACTACGCCGGGAGCGCCTTCGAGTTCTTTGAAAATATATTCGGATTTCTCTTTGACCGACTGAAGCAGTTTGTCGTCTATGCGGCGTAGGATATTTACAGCGCCGGCGCAGCATATAGGATTCCCGCCGAATGTAGAACCGTGTGTGCCTGGCTGGTACACGTCAGCGACTTTTTCTCCGAGCATTGTAGCGCCGATAGGAAGGCCTCCGCCGATGCCTTTTGCCGTACTGACGATATCGGGGGTAATGCCGTGGTTCATATATGCGTAAAGCTCGCCGGTACGTCCGTTGCCCGTCTGCACTTCGTCGATAATAACGAGGATGTCCTCTTCCTCTGCGAGTTTTGCGACCCCTTTAACAAAATCGGATTTAAGCGGGATAACACCGCCCTCGCCCTGCACTATCTCCATCATAATAGCGGCAACCTTATTCTCCTTTACAAGTGTTTTGACGCTTTCGATATCATCGGGGTCGGCATATACGAACCCGGGAGTCAGCGGGGTGAAGTCGTTGTGATATTCCTCCTGCCCCGTTGCGGCGAGCGTTGTGAGCGTTCTGCCGTGAAAACTGTTTTTCAACGTAATTATGGTATAGAAGTGCTTACCCTTTTTATCGGCCGCGTATTTACGCGCGGCTTTAATGGCGCATTCGTTTGCCTCGGCGCCGCTGTTTGAGAAAAACACCTTACTCATGCCGGTGCGCTTACAAAGCATCTCGGCGAGATCGGCGCACGGCTCGGTGTAGTACAGGTTCGACATATGCTGCAGCTTATGCATCTGTGCATTGACGGCGTTTATCCACTCGTCGTCTACAAGTCCGAAAATATTGACGGCGATACCGGCGCCGAGGTCTATGTACTCCTTGCCGTTTTCGTCATATACAAGTGACCCTTTGCCGGAAACGATCTCTATCGGGAAACGCGCGTATGTATGTGCTATATATTTGCTGTCTTTTTCTTTAAGATTCATCGTCATTATCTCCTTTTATTACCATTGTGCCTGCGCCCTCATCCGTTAGCGTTTCTATAAGGATAGCGTGCGGGACTCTGCCGTCCATGATTATGACCTTTTTAACGCCGTGATCGATAGCCTCGATACAGCACTCGACCTTGGGGATCATGCCGCCGGAAATAGTTCCGTCCTCAAAGAGCGTTGCGGCCTCTTTGACTGATATACACGGTATCAGCGACGACGGATCATCTTTATCTCGCAGTATTCCGGCTATATCGGTCATGGTTATAAGGCGCTCCGCCTTCATCGCGCCGGCGATATAGGCCGCCGCCGTATCGGCGTTTATGTTATACGCATTTCCCTCAGAGTCACAGCCAATTGTCGACACTACGGGAATATATCCCTTTTCAAGCAGATCGGTGATAGGCTCTGTATTTACACTTGTTATCTTCCCTACAAAACCCAGCCGCTCGTCTTTCTTCTCCGCCTCAATAAGCCTGCCGTCCATACCTGAAATGCCCATGGCTTTTCCGCCCTTCATCTGAAGCAGGTTTACAAGGGTCTTGTTTATCTTGCCGGCAAGTACCATCTGTACGATTTCGGCGGTCTCTTTATCTGTTACACGAAGCCCGTTTACAAATTCTGATTTTTTCCCGAATTTATTGAGTGCGTCGGTGATCTCCGGCCCTCCTCCATGTATAAGCACGACTTTTACGCCGATGAGCGACAACAGAACTATGTCCTCCATCACCTGCTCTTTAAGGCGCTCGTTTATCATGGCGTTGCCACCGTACTTTATTACAATGACCTTGTTGTAGTACTTTTGTATATATGGCAGCGCCTGAGTAAGCACCTCTGCGCGCTGGGCGTTAGTTAAATTGATCGACATGATATACCCTCCAGTCAGGTTCTGTAATCACCGTTGATTTTAACATATTCATAAGTCAGATCGCATCCCCATGCTACAGCGCCGTAATAGCCGTCATTTAACGAAACAAGGATATCGATCTCGTTTTCGAGCAGGATCTCCTTTGCCTTTTCTTCGGAGAACTCGACTCCGGCGCCGTTTTTGCATACAAGGATTTCACCGGCCTTTGAACGGAACGCTACATCGACCTTATTTACGGCGATATCAGCTTTGCTGTAGCCAAGCGCACAGAGAACGCGCCCCCAGTTGGCATCGGCGCCGAACATAGCGGCCTTTGTGAGAGAGGAGCATATGACGGCTTTTGCAGCTGTCTTTGCGTCCTGCTCGGTTTTGGCGCCGTCCACGATACACTCAAGCATTTTAGTGGCGCCCTCGCCGTCGCCGGCGATTTTTTTGCAGAGATGAACGGTGACACTGTTGAGTGCCTGCATAAAGACGCCGAAATCCTCGTTTTCGCTGTCTATTATCAGATTTCCGGCAAGTCCGTTTGCCATAACGGACACCATGTCGTTAGTTGATGTGTCGCCGTCAACACTCAGCATATTGAAGGTGTGCTTGACATCGATGGAAAGTGCTTTTTTCAGCATTTCCGCCGAGATTGCAGCGTCTGTTGTTATAAAAACAAGCATTGTTGCCATGTCCGGATGGATCATGCCGGAGCCTTTGGCGATGCCGCCGATACGGCACGTTTTTCCCCCGATTTCAAACTCTACGGCTACCTGTTTTTGAACAGTGTCGGTTGTCATTATTGCTTCGGCGGCCAAATCGCTTCCGTTATCAGAAAGCCCATCAGCAAGAGATGCCATACTGCCGGCAATCGGCTCAATATCAAGCGGCTGCCCGATAACGCCGGTCGACGCTACGATAACATCGTCTGAGTCGATTCCGAGTTGTTCACCTACAAGCTCGCTCATTTTGTTTGCGATTTCCATTCCGTCGGCGTTGCAGGTATTTGCGTTGCCGCTGTTGCAGATTATCGCCTGAGCAATGCCATTTTTAAGATGCTCCTGCGTAACATATATCGGAGCACCCTTAACGAGATTTGTCGTATATACCGAAGCGGCGTTTGCTTTCACCTCGCTCATTATAAGTGCGAGATCTCTCTTTGTTCTGCTTTTTCTGATGCCGCAGTGTACTCCGTTTGCCAAAAATCCTTTTGCGGCGCAGACACCGCCGTCAATAAATTTCATATTATTTCCCCCTGTATATCAAGATCGGTGTCGAGCGGGAGTCCCAGCACGATATTCATACACTCAAGCGCGGCGCCGGAGGCGCCTTTTCCGAGGTTATCATACCTCGCTGTGAGCAGAATACGATCCTCGTTGCCATATACGGAGATCTGCATATTGTCTTTTCCGGACAATGCTCCAGCGGACAAAAATCCGTTCTCATCACCGGATTCGCAGTATGTGACAACAGGGCCTTTATAAAGATTCGTATAGATTCCCGCTATATCGGTTTTTGTTAAATCGCCGTTTATCATTTCCCTGAAAATCGGCACGGTAACTTCCATACCGCTGTAAAAATCGGCGACTATCGGTGAGAACGCAGGTGGTTTGTTGAGTCCGCTGATACGCGTCATCTCTTTGAGATGCTTATGCTGCTGCGCTATACCATACTGTCTCGGTGCGTCGAGGAGTCTGTTGCGTTCCGCGCTCTCGTATTCGGCAATCATGCTTTTTCCTCCTCCGCTGTAGCCGGTAATGGAAGTGCAGCATAAAAGCGCGTCTTTTGATATGACTCCGGCGCTTATAAGCGGGTAGACAAGCGCAATAAAACC
>CALXCR010000002.1 GCA_944386855.1 uncultured Oscillospiraceae bacterium | reverse complement strand
GTCCAATGCCATTGTCAGACAGCCGGCATATAAAAACCGGCGATCCGATATAAGAGATTTTTGCCACAGCAGTCTTTGTATTTCATCGGCAGCCCGTTGGGACGGAGCTTGCCGCACGGACACGGGTCGTTTCGCCCGATCTTCTTCCCGGCGCGGACAGGCTGTCTCTTAGGTCCTGATCCAGCTTTTTGCGCCGTCGTGAAGTCACGGGATACGCTTTTGCGCTCAAGCTTCTGGTTTATGTTGACCCTGACTGTGAATATGCGGCGGACGACCTCTTCCTTGATACCGTTTACCATGGCCTCAAACATCTCAAAGCCTTCTTTTTTGTAGGCGTCGACGGGGTTTTGCTGTCCGTATGCCAGAAGCGATATACCCTGACGGAGATCTGTCATCGCGTCGATATGATCCATCCAATATTCGTCCACGACTCGGAGCATTATAACGCGTTCAAGCTCTCGCATAAGCGGCGTGTCCGTGCCGGGGATATTGCCGAGGCGTTTCTCCTTCTGTTCGTATACGTCAAACGCCTTTTTCTGCAAAACAGCGGAGATGTCATCTGCCGACATGCCGGCGGCGTTCGGAAACAGCGCCGGAACTTCCTGCGGAATGATAAACATGGGGCGGAACGGCGTGATAATCTCGGCGATTTCCGAAACGTCGCTCACCTTGCCGAGCTTTGCGATCTCGCCGTGTACGGTTGAATCTATGACATCCGTTATCATACTGCTGACGTAAGAATGGATATCCTCTCCGTCGAGAACTTTTCTGCGCTGATCGTAAATGATGTTGCGCTGCTGATTCATAACGTCGTCGTATTCAAGGACGGTCTTTCGTGTCTGGAAGTTGCGGCTCTCAACGCGCTTTTGCGCCTGCTCAATCGAGGCTGACAGTATCTTGGGATCGATAGGCGTGTCCTCGTCGAGGTTTTTAACGAGCCCGGCGACCCTGTCGGTGCCGAACAGACGCATAAGGTCGTCGGTCATCGCGATATAAAAGCGGGATTCACCGGGATCGCCCTGACGTCCCGCGCGTCCGCGGAGCTGATTGTCGATACGCCGCGCCTCATGCCGCTCCGTACCGAGTATGAAAAGGCCGCCGACTGCGCGGACTTTGTCCGCCTCCGCAGATGTGACTTTTTTATGCTCCTCCAGCTTTTCGGCAAACATCGCGCGCGCTTTCAAGATCTCCTCGTCATCGGTGTCGGCG
The DNA here is from genome assembly GCA_944386855.1 of uncultured Oscillospiraceae bacterium. GTDB lineage: Bacteria > Bacillota > Clostridia > Oscillospirales > Oscillospiraceae > CALXCR01. Next base: position 1,971 of record CALXCR010000002.1, on the reverse strand, counting down.
TGGCCGGTCGCTTCGGATATGACATCTTCCGGGAAGCCGGCCTTTTTCAGATCGTTTCTAGCGAGATATTCCGGGTTGCCGCCGAGCATGATGTCGGTTCCGCGTCCGGCCATGTTCGTCGCTATGGTGACAGCACCGAACTTGCCCGCCTGAGCGACGATCTCGGCCTCGCGCTCATGCTGTTTTGCGTTGAGCACGTTGTGCTTTATGCCTTTTTTCCTGAGCATAGCGGAGAGCTTTTCGCTCTTGTCTATCGTGATAGTGCCGACGAGCACAGGCTGACCTTTCGCGTGGCACTGCTCTATCTGCGCTATGATCGCGCGGTATTTTCCGTCCGCATTTTTGTACATAACGTCGGGGTGATCGCGGCGTATCATCGGGCGGTTTGTCGGTATTTCTATAATATCGAGGTGATATATGGCGGAGAACTCGTCTGCCTCGGTTAGCGCCGTGCCGGTCATGCCGGAGAGCTTGTCGTAAAGGCGGAAGAAGTTCTGATAAGTTATCGTCGCAAGCGTCTTGCTCTCGTTTTCGACGGAAACGCCCTCCTTAGCCTCGATGGCCTGATGAAGCCCCTCGGAATAGCGCCGCCCCGGCATAGCTCTGCCGGTAAACTCGTCTATGATAACGACCTTGCCGTCCTGCACTACATAGTTTTCGTCGCGGTGCATCAGGCCGTGCGCCTTAAGCGCCTGATTTATATGGTGGGAAAGCGTCGAGTTTTCAAGATCGGCGAGGTTTTCAAGGTTGAATTCCGCCTCCGCCTTCGCGATACCGCGCGCCGTAAGCGTCGCAGTGCGCGCTTTTTCGTCTACGATGTAATCGGCGTCCGTCTCATCGTCGATGATCCTTTTCTCGTCGGTCGAGGCAAACACCGCTTTGCGCAGACGAGATACAAACGCATCGACCTGCGCGTAAAGCTGGGTGGACGTATCACCCTTGCCTGATATGATAAGAGGAGTGCGCGCCTCGTCTATGAGGATGGAGTCGACCTCGTCGACTATCGCGAAAACATGCCCGCGCTGCACGACCTGATCCTTGTATATAGCCATGTTGTCGCGCAGGTAGTCAAATCCGATCTCGCTGTTTGTGCCGTATGTTATGTCGCAGGCGTACGCCTTTTTGCGTTCCTCGCTTGTCATTCCGTGTACAATGAGCCCGACAGACAGTCCGAGGAAGCGGTGGACCTTGCCCATCCACTCGCTGTCACGTGAAGCCAGATAGTCGTTTACTGTTACGACGTGAACGCCGCGTCCGGTGAGCGCGTTTAAGTACGACGGAAGCGTCGCGACAAGAGTTTTGCCCTCGCCGGTTTTCATCTCAGCTATCCTGCCCTGGTGCAGCACGACGCCGCATATAAGCTGTACGCGGTAGTGGCGCATACCCAAAACGCGGTCGGCGGCCTCGCGCACGGTGGCAAAAGCCTCCGGCAAAATATCGTCGAGCGTCTCGCCGGCGGCAAGGCGCGATTTAAATTCGTCGGTCTTTGAGCGGAGCTGCTGGTCGGTCAGTTTTTTATAAGAGTCGCCAAGCGCCTCTATCGAATCGACGATAGGTGTGATCTTTTTAAGTTCACGGCTGCTGTATGTGCCGAAAATTTTAGAAAATATGCCCATATAGATGTCCTTTCGTTGCGAAAATATGATCTCGCCGCATTATGCGTCCCATAAAAAGTGACGGCGGTAATATATACAATAAATCCATTATATTATAGCACACCTGGTCGGCTAAAAAAAGAAAAATCAAAAAATTTACAGTTGCTTGACATCAGAGAGCCGATGCGTTAAAATTGATTGCAGTCCTGCGCGGAAAATAAAGGCGTATCACACTGCTGTTGCCGCGCCGAAAACCGTGTTTTTAGCCCCGCGGGACTAAAAACGCCCAGACGGAGACATCCGTGCTTATTAAAAAAGCATATCCATATGCGGAGAATTTCATAGCGATCCATATGCCCCTGTAGCTCAGTTGTAT
>CALXCR010000001.1 GCA_944386855.1 uncultured Oscillospiraceae bacterium | reverse complement strand
GACACTTTTTGGCAACGAGCCCGCAAGGCGTCTGTATGAATCATTCGGTTTTTGGGTGAAAGATATTCTTTCCGGCAAAATGCCGGGAAATGAAAAATTTGACGTTAAAGTTTACAGTATGTATCGCGGCAAACATAGCTTCCGGCCGTTTTGATATATTGAATTGCTTGCGGCATAGTCACATTTTTTAAAATCAGCGAATAGTATAAAACCGGAGACGTCAGCCGCCTCTGGCCTCTCTATATTGACAGGCCTAAAATTTAGTGGTATTTTAATATTATAAATAAGTTAGTTTTATCTAACTATGTGGAGGAGCGTGATGTCAGTGGACATAATCTTTGCATTTTTACTGACCTTGATTGCAGGGCTATGCACAGGGATAGGAAGCTGTATAGCGTTTTTCACTGATCACATGAACCGAAAGTTTTTGTCCGTAAGCCTTGGATTTTCCGCCGGTGTCATGATATATGTGTCAATGATCGAGATATTTTTTACGGCGCAGGAGCTTTTGATATCCGGGATCGGTGAACGGCTTGGAGGCTGGCTTACTGTTATATCGTTTTTCGGCGGTATGCTCATAGTGGCTGTTATCGACAAGCTCGTTCCAAGTGAAGAGAACCCGCATGAGCCGAAATCGATAGAGGATGCCAAACAGCACAACGACAAAAAGCTCATGCGTATGGGCGCTTTTACAGCGCTTGCTATAGCCGTTCATAATTTCCCCGAAGGACTTGCGACATTTGTATCAGCACTGCAGGAATCCAGCATCGCCGTGCCTATAGTGGCGGCAATTGCGATACACAATATCCCTGAGGGGATCGCCGTTTCCGTGCCCATATATCAGGCAACAGGATCGAAAACTAAGGCATTTTGCTATTCGTTTGCCTCGGGGCTTGCCGAGCCTTTGGGAGCTCTTGCCGGCTGGCTGTTGCTTATGCCTGTCATGAATGACACTGTGTTCGGCGTTATATTTGCCGGGGTCGCGGGAATCATGGTTTTTATATCTTTTGACGAGCTGCTGCCGGCGGCGCGCGAATACGGAGAACACCACCTCTCGCTGTACGGCCTTATTTGCGGTATGTTCGTGATGGCTATAAGCCTTCTGCTGTTTATATGAGCTTTAAAAGCCCTGAGAGATAATCTCTCGGGGCTTTTTACTGTTATAACGCAAGGCGGTAGCATACATTTTGGCATAACACGGCGCAGCCGTTTTGAGCCTTAGCCGGTAGACCTGTACAAAAAGCGGCCTTTTGTGTGTTTTTAGTGTAAGCGCTGCAGATAAAATACACTTAGCCCAGCGACAGCGATGCTTCCAGCAGCTTTTTTGTATATTCATGCTGCGGATTATCGTACACGGCATCAACATCCCCCTGTTCCACGACCTCTCCATGGTACATGACCATGACGCGATCGCATATCTGGTAAACGACAGCGAGATCGTGCGATATGAAAATATACGAGAGGTCGAGCCGCTCCTTCAGGTCGACTAAAAGCTGCAGTATCTGGGCCTGAAGCGTTACGTCGAGTGCCGAGACCGGCTCGTCTAATATTATGAGCTTGCTGCCCTGGATGAGCGATGCGGCAATCGAAACTCTCTGCCGCTGTCCGCCCGATAGCTGCGACGGCTTTCTGTCGTAATGCTCCTCCTCCAGTCCGACCGTTTGCAGCATCTCTACGGCGCGTCGGCGCAGCTCTTTTTTATCGCGCAGGCCTCTGACGCGCAGCGGTTCTTCCAATATCCAGCCTACTGTTTTTGCCGGATTAAGCGAGCCGTACGAGTCCTGAAACACCATCTGTGAGTTTTCTACGTTTAATTTTCTTTCGCCCTCAATATCGGTCACAAGACCTATTGCACATTTGGCAAGCGTCGATTTGCCTGAACCCGATTCGCCGACGACGCCGAGGACTTCGCCCTTATGAAGAGTCAGCGATATGTTTTTGAGCACCTGTTTTCTCGCTTTCCCCCTGCCGTAATAGCTATTCACATTGCCGAGGTGCAATATTATCTCATTCGTCATCGAGTTTTCTCCCCTTCAGCTTACGGCGCGTGGGACGCGACTCTATAAGATGCTTTGTATATTCGTGCTGCGGATGATAAAATACCTGATCGACTGGCCCTTCTTCCACTATATGGCCATGCTGCATAACGATGACCCTCTCGCACAGCGCCTTTACAACGCCGAGATCGTGCGATATGAACATTATCGCAGTACCCTCTTTTTTATTGATCTCCTTAAGCGTTTTTAGTATCTGCGCCTGTATTGTTACGTCGAGCGCCGTCGTAGGTTCGTCCGCTATGAGAAGATGCGGTGACAGCACAAGCGCGGAGGCTATCATCACCCTCTGGCGCATACCGCCGGACAGCTCGTGCGGGTACAGGTCGTACAGTTTTTCCGGCTCGTCGAGCTCCGCAAGCTCCATCGCCTCGAGCGCGCGTTCCCTCCGTTTTTCTTTTGTCAGCTTTGTGTGAAGCAAAAGCGCTTCTTCAACCTGTTTTCCTATCCTCATCGTCGGGTCAAGGCTCGTCATCGGTTCCTGAAATATGATCGACATCTCGACGCCCTGATAGCGGCGAAGCTCCTTTTCGTCCATTTTCAGTATATCCGCGCCGTCAAACTTGGCCTTACCGGTCACTTCTACCGCATAGCGGCGCAGAAGCCCCATTATTGCGTGCGCAGTCATGGATTTTCCGGAGCCGGATTCGCCGACGATACCGACGATCTCCCCATGATCCATCTGCAGGTTGAAATCCTCCACGGCCGTGAACGGCTCTTCCCTGTCATGGAAAATTATGGACAGGTGTTCTATATTAAGCATCATACTTTTTCACCTATCCTCTCTCTTATCCCCTCGCCTATCATGCCGACGCCGAGGATAAGAAGGATGACGACAAGTCCCGGGAACACCGTGTACCACGGCGCGGTGAAGAGATATCCCTGCGCCTCGCTGAGCATTCTGCCGAGGCTCGCGTCCGGAGGCGTTACGCCGATACCGAGATAACTCATCGATGCCTCGGCCAGCACGGCGTTATTAAACCCTATGGTCAGTCCGGAAAGGAGCACCGGCCATGTATTTGGCAGGATATGCACAAAAATTATTCTAAGCGGCGGCACTCCCGTGAGTTTCGCCATATTGACAAAATCGCGGTCACGGTATTTTATAAACTCGCTTCGCACAAGCCTTGCAAAGCTGGGTATAAACAGTATGCCGAGCGCCGCGATAACATTATATTTCCCAGAACCTATAACAGCAATCACGACGATAGCCAAAAGCGTGCTCGGAAAAGCCGTTACCGCGTCGCATATCCTCATCACGATCTCGTCTATCAGCCCGCCGTAGTAGCCGCAAAGCGCACCTATCACGAGCCCTGCCAAAAAGCCTATGGCAAGCGTCGCCAGCGCTATCGTGACTGTAGTTCCTATCCCCTCAAGCGTGCGCGAGAATATATCGCGCCCCATCTGGTCACAGCCGAACAGGTGTGACAGCGACGGCGGCGCATATTTATCGGCCGAGCTCATCTGTGTGGCGTCGTACGGTGTGTAGAACATGCCGACAAGCGTAAATGCGGCGACGGCGAACGTTATAACAACACCCAAGCGCAGATACCAGTTTCTTTTCTTCATAGCCCTACCTCCCGCGCAGACGCGGATCCATCACCTTGTACAGCATATCCGCCGCGAAATTGCACAGCACGACGACGGCGGCAATCATAACAACTATTGCCTGTACTACGGGATAATCCCTGTTGCCTATTGAGGACACCAGCATCTGCCCAAGCCCCGGAATAGCGAAAACCTGCTCTATAACTATTGAACCGGCGACAATATCGGCAACCGTCATGGCGATAAATGTCACAACAGGTATCATCGCGTTTCTGAGGACGTGCCTCCAAAGAGTTGACGCCTTTGTATTGCCCTTGCTGTACGCGGTCCTCACATACGCCTCGTTCATCTGGCTGAGGATCGAGCTCCTCAGCATTTTTATCGTCATCGCACTCTTCGGAAGCGCAACGGCGACCGCCGGAAACAGCAGATACCACAGATATCTTCCGATACCCTGATCGGGAGACGTGTATCCGCCCGGCGTAAACCATTTTAAGACAAGGCCGAACACATATGTAAGCGCGATGCCCATCAAAAACCCCGGTACGGACATGACTATCTGGTTTGACACCGTAAGCACCTTATCTATCACGCCGCCCTCGTACCGTGCGGCGAGAATCCCTATCGGCAGAGAGATAGCGATGATCAGGATAAGCGCCATAACGGCTAAAGTGAGCGTTACCGATACACGCGGCGCTAAAAGCTCTGCAACCGGAATATCGTAGTTGTACGATGTGCCGAAGTCGCCGGTAACAAACGCGCTTATCCACTTTATATACCGCTCCCATATGGGCAGGTCGAGTCCGAGCCGCTCTCTGAGCGCCGCAATCTGTTCATCACTCGCCTCCAGCCCCAATATCGAGCTTGTCGGGTCGCCCGGGATTATGGAAAACGCCAAAAACGCAAGCACTGTCACAAGTATCAAAGTGAGTATAAGAAAAAGTATGCGTTTTGGGATACTATTTGCCACTTAGGAAACCCCTTTCCGAAAAATCCGATAAATACGGTTTCAGTGCTGCCGCATTACGGCAGCACTGAAAGGTTTACAACTCTCTTATTTATAATAGATCGTACTCATATCGAG